>JAJQBC010000095.1 GCA_021203465.1 Lachnospiraceae bacterium
TAACGAAATTTTAACGAAATTAATTCAATAGTATGTACATAACATCTATCCCAAGGTGTCAAGGAACGCCATCAAGTCCTTGTCCTCGGTCCAATCCTCCTGAGGCGCATCCTTGACAATCTTTTGCGCCAGTTTGCCAATGACTTCCTCTTTAATCCGATTGTCGGCTTTGACGTAGACCATTGTCGTCGATACGTCCTCATGACCCATGAAATCGCGAATTCTGGTAACTTCAACACCGGCCTGGAGCATATGCATGGCTTTGCTGTGCCTAAGCATATGGCAGTGGATATGCAATGGAAATGTCGGATCTTGGAGAGCAGCTTCCCGTCCATATTTGTCAAGAACGTAGGCGATGCCGTTCCTCTTGATTTTCCCGCTATAGCGGCCTTTGATGAAAGGAGTGTCGGCTAGGGAGTTCCGATGGAACTTCTCCTTATAGAGGGAAAGAAGCTTGGCGGTTGCTTTTGAAATGAAAACAGTCCGGGTCTTGTTGCCTTTTCCGTGCAGCTTTACGGTCGAGACCGCATTGCATAGAAATACATCGCCCACTGTCAGGTCGCAGAGTTCCTGAACCCTGCAGCCGCTGTCGTACAGCAAAGTAAGAATGACCCTGTGCCTTAATCCGGTCCTGCTCCTGATGTCGGGCAAGTTGATAAGAAGTGTCGTTTGATCAACGTTAAGGAACTGGATTTGTCGCCCTGGAGCCCTCTTGAACTTGATGTTCCTGACGGCAAGAAGTTCATTAAGGCTATCCGGGACTTCGGTTGAGGCATATTCGCAGAACGTCTTGATGGCCGCGAGCCTCTGGTTTGCCGTCCTGGAGCTAGCGCCCTTGTTCCTGTAGGATGAAAGAAATTCCAACACCAAATTCCTGTCAAGATCTTGAAGCGTGAATTTCTTCAAGTCGAACGCCTTGTCGTTGACTAGAAAGCGAAGGAGTAGCTTGAAGGTGTCGCGGTAGCTCAGGATCGTATTGTTGGAGAAGCCCCGCTGCAGCGGCAGGTAGTCCGTGAGAAACGACACGGTCAGCTGCGCGAAGTCAGTAGAATTCTGGTTCGTCATCGTCTGGATCCTCAATGATATTTGGAAACTTGGTCTCGATCTGGTCCCGTACTTCGGGAAATTCGCGGCTCGTGAGCTGCAAGTAGTAGGCCGTCTCCTCGAAGCCGGAATGGCCCAGCATGGCCTGCATATACGGCATCCACGCGAGCAAGTTGCGCTTTTCGCGAATCCACTTGCGCAGGAGATTCACGCAATAGGTGTGGCGGAAGTCGTGGACTCTTGGTCCATGGCCCCTCCCCAGATGCGATATCCCGGCCTGCTCCAATATGATCCTGAATCTCGTGTAGATGTAGCCGCCGCTAGGGCATTTGCCAGTTTTGATCTGAAAGAAATAATCGTCCGGCTTCGTCGGCTTATCCAGCAGCTGCATGACTTTTTCGCATCTATCCACCAGGGTTGGGTGGAAAGGAACCAGGCGGTCCTTGCCGTTCTTTCCATTGCGCACCGTAATCACGGCCTTTTCGATATCGATGTCGGCAACTCTGATGGTGGCCAGTTCATTCAATCTCATCCCGCTGGTGTAGAGAATGCGGAAGTACAGGGGCAGCATCAGGTCCCTCCTTACGGAGCCGGCATTGGCAAACTTCGGATGGTCCACCGCGCGGAAGAAGCGCCGCAGCTCATCGTCGCTGAAGATGTGGGCTTCGTACTTTTGACGTCTGGGAGCGGCTTTTCTGGGAGGAATGAAGACCTTGTAGCCGCGCTCGGAGAGGTAGATGCAAAATTGCCTAAGTCGGGTCACTCTCCTAATCTGGGTATTGGGCGACTCGTAGCTTCTTTTACGGCACCACGCTTCGGTGACTGCACGGGAAATTTCCTTTTCCATTATCCCCTGGGAAACCAGGAATCTGTCGAAGCAGCGGCAGAAAGACTCCGTTGTACTCGTGCTCGAGTAGTGCATATCAATCCGGTGCTGCCTGTATTGGAGCAGTTCGGGCGCCAGAGGGCTCTTCAGTTCAAGTTTCGTCATCGGCAAGCTCCTCCGGGTCCAGGACGCACTCGGCCAGTTTCCTCAAGTCCCGCTTCAAGTAGATTGAAGTGGTATTCATATCGGCGTGGCCCAGTATCCCGGCAATAACGGGAACCGGAGTCTCCATTTCGAGATATCCGGTTGCCGCGGCGTGCCTGAGCGAATGGAAGCCGCGATGCATGCCCTCTTTCTCTATGCCTGCCTTTTGGCGCCTGCGATCCAGCATCCTGGACAGGTCGGCTCCGCTTGAAAATCCATCAAAAGGAACCCTGTGCTTGATGAACACCGCATCCGATTCGCTAATCCTGGGTCGGCCGTTCAGGATATAGTCGGCTAGGGGCCGGCTCACTTCCTTCGGGATGGGCAGGTCCAGCGGTTTTTGCGTCTTGTGCTGCACGAAGCGTATTCGCTTGGCCCTTAAGTCCAGGTTTGAGAACTTCAAGCCCGCGATGTCCCCGGCGCGCTTGCTCATTACGCACGCCAGCAGGATCATGGCGTAGTCGCGCTTCCCCTGTGGATTGTTGCGGTCTATGGAGCCGAGAAGCTGCTGTATCTCGTCGTTGCTCCAGCCGGAAGGGATTAGGGAGTTCCTGGAAATCTCCTTGACATGGAGATTCTTCGTCAAGTCGGCACCAATGATTTTCTGCGTCTGCAGATAGCGAATCAGATGCCTTAATGAGACAAGATAGCCCTTGACAGTGCGTAGGCAGTAGGGAGCCAAGGTTTTCATATAGGAGTCGAGGACGGACAGGTCGATCTTGGATAGGTCCTCTATGCCGACCTGCTGCAGATACAGTAGAAAATATCGGCATCGCTGCCGCAAGTCTCGAACCGTGGATGTGGACAGGCCTTCGGACGAGATGGCCGCCTCGTATTCGGCGATGAACGAGGCAAATTTCTCAGTGAATTCGGGAGGTTTCCTATGCAGGAAGTGCTTGTGGGAGACGCTTCCGGTTAGCCGGTATTCCTGCAAGGTGTTAATGATGCGAAATACGTGTTTCTGCTTATACGTCAACTGTCCCGGTTGCTCGTCAGGCTGTAGTCCAAACTGGTTTTGGAAATACGCCATTCCACGTTCATAGTCGAATTCGTAGTCGCCGTACGCGCTAGTGAGGAATTCTCCTAGGCGCTTCCATCCCCTTCGGTATTCAGCGAGTGTTCTCTTGGCCATGTGCTGGGAAGTAAAGACCTTCTCCAATCCAGCCGTTAGTTCAGTTAGTTTCATTAGTTCTCCTTTTTGAAAAGAGAACTACAGTTTCCCACAATTAAAGTGTTATGAACAGATAAAAAAAGAGAGATTTGCAGGACATGACGCAAGTTTGACCCACTGACAGTGCATTTTCACTTCCTGTTCATAA
>JAJQBC010000052.1 GCA_021203465.1 Lachnospiraceae bacterium
CAAAAGATTTTTACAAAAACTCCAATGTCCTATTACTCGTCCCTTCATGCTATACTCTTTCGCCACTCGCTCTGCTTTCTCCGACGCTCCTCTGGACAAGGACGGGTCACATGAAATACTGATCAAATACTTGTCCACCGTAAAGCAAGTGCCAATTCATCTATCTCCATAAGCTGGCACAATTCCGTTCATGTCCGTCTGAAATTTGGTAAGTCTTCATTTTGATGACTTACCACTTCATTGAATAGCAGACAGAAACCACGATCAGTTCTGATGCCTGTTACCCTTCACGCCGTGCTCCTTCGCCCACTCGCTCTGTTTCCTCCGACGCTCCTCAGAATACGGGCGGGTCACATGGATGCTGATCCGCTTCTTGTCTACCGTGAAGTCGTAGCCACAATTTTCATCTACATCATCTAACTGGCATCGCTCTGGAAACCCCTCACTGAGCGCCGTCAGCTTCCGAATCAGCTTCGGGTCGTTGGTGCGTATCTGCATGGGATCGTTGGTCTGGTTATACCAAATTTCTGTTTCTCTCTCTCTTTTTGTAAGCTTGTACATAGGAACCTCCAAAATTTTGATTTTTCTCTGAGGGGGCTTTTTCGGGCATTTTCCCCGATTGGCGAAATGGCGTTTTTGCCGAATTTGAAGCTGTCACAATCCCCGATGAGTAGTTATCCGTATAGAAATGCTGAGAATCGCTGTTTTCCCGATTTTACCGATTGACGACTGATTTTTACCGGATTTTCCAATATGCTGCTTTTTGTCGTTTTGGTGGTGCTCAAAGTGAGCAGCACCAAAGGCTCAAAATCAAATCCTCAAAATGGGGACTTGCGGTTAAGCGACCGCTGATCTCCCCTGCAATTTCTGCACCTCCTGAATGGACACCATACAGCCCGGCATACCACCGCATAGTCTGATGTGCCATTTGATTTTGGGCACAAAAAAAGCGCCTATCTGACAGCTTTAAGCTGTAAAATAGACGCTATGTAAAAATACGGTATGAAGTTGTGTCTCCCTTCATCAGGGATTCGATATGCCATGGCACTTACGGCGCATCCTGTAGGGATTTTAGCAACTTGTTATTTTTTCTCTCATTTCGGTTAACAGTCACATGCTTTTTTGCATCGGTTAACAGTACAATGCCTGCCAAATCAGGCTCTTTTTACCCCATTTCCGGTATTTTTTCGGGAAAGACAAAACCCGTAGAATCATTGAATCTACGGGCTTTTCTTCAGCTCTGCGCTCCGCGCAAAGCTTCACACTAAGAAATCTCGCATCCTTTGGATGCGAGATTTCAAAACTTACTTGCCCAGCTCTGCGCTTCGCGCAAAGCTTCGCACTAAATTCGCTCTGCGCCTGCGGCTTGAGCTCATTAAGTGCTCAGCTCCCCGAGCAGGGCTCGAACCTGCAACAACTCGGTTAACAGCCGAGTGCTCTACCAGCGTTGCAGTTTCATACCGCAATCACTTATGCAGAGACGATTGTTTATGCCAACTCATAAAGGGGACAATTTTTATCTTCAGCTTTGTGTGCCTGACACCGTTTACCAACGGTATCAGCCGAAAGTTATGATAGCATACTCCGGAGATTTTCGCAAGAGGCAAATTCGTATTTTCACATTTTGCGGAATGATCAGAAGTATGTCACTCTGATACGTTTTCATATCGGATTCTTGTCTGATAGAGTAAAATCATACTGCTCGTTTTTATACTGACATCCCCATCACCAGGAAGCTGCCATCGCTCCATTCGGAGCAAAACTGCTGATACGTCATATTCAGTTCGGCGGTGATCCTGTAATCCCTGCCTACCTCAATGCGACTGAACAAATGACCGGCGATCATTTTTTTCTGCTCCAGCGTTGCTGTATCAAATTCTTCCGCCCAGGACTTGAACTGGTTATAGGTCGGGGCAACCATGTCCAGCCCCTGCTTCTTCAGCATTTCTTCCTCTTTCAGCTCTGCCAGCCTGGTTTCCGATTCGTTGACGCGCGACCGGATGGTCTGGATCGCCTGCGTCAGATCTTCTGGAGAATAAAGGCTTTCCCCTGTCAGCGTCTTTCCGATCTCCATCTGCAGCCTGGAAAGCTGTTCCCGGTTCTTTGCCAGTTCCAGCTCCAGCTTTTTCTGGCTTGCCCGGTTCCCCGCCATCTGCCGTTTGAACAGCTCCCGCAGCCTTTCCTCCTCCGGCGCGCCGTCCATGCAGCTGAATAATTTCCGGATGACCCGGCATATCGCATCGTCCACGCGGTCTGCCTGGTAGGTTGTCTGTCCATCGCACTTGCAGAGCTTCCTGCTCTTGTGATAGCAGCAATACTTGATCTGATCCACGGAATACTCTGTGCCGTCAGCTCTAAGATAACGGTCCCGATACCGGATGGTCGTCAGCCGCCCGCCGCAGTGGGCGCAGAAGATATTGCCCGAAAGCATCGCCTGTCCCTTGGTCTGCAAAGCGATATGGCGCTTCTCCTCATTCTTGCTCTGACGCTGCTCCAGGAGTGAAAGGATCTGACCATAGGTCTCCTCACTGCGGAGCTTCAGCGCCGCCAGCTTTTCGGACGTTGTGCCGTCCTCCATCCGCCCGCAGTAAAATGGGTCATGCAGGATGCGATTGATCTTGATGCTGGTAAACTTTCCTCCAGTGTTTGTCCGGATTCCCTTCTTATTAAGGAAGTCCGCCATCCGATAAGAACCGTATCCTTTCTGAAGCGTCATGCTGTCAATCATGTACAGGACTTCGCTTTCGACTGGATCGATCTCATATTTCCGGATCATCACACCTTTCCGGTTCACAAGGCCGCTGTCCACCAGACGGTATCCAAATCTCACCGGGCCTCCGGTATAAAGACCATCCAGCGCCATCTGCTGCATCTTATTCCTGATCCGGATGGATGTCTTCTCGCTTTCGCCCGATGCCTGCCAGAAACGCAGATAATTCATCAGCTTATCCACATGGTTATCAAATCTCTGCTGTCCTTCCTGTGTGCTCCACACTTCAATCCCATGTTTGGCGAACCACTCGACCACAAACGGTGTCTCGTCGTCGATCCTTCCAATCCGGTCGAACATAAAGACCAGCAGGATGTCAAATTCATCGTTTACTGCCGCTTCTTTCAATTCCTGTATTGCATCCCTGTCCTGCGCAGATACCTTGTAGCCGGAGACGCCTGCCTCCGAAAACTCTTTCAGGATCGTCCAGTCCCTCTGGCTGCGCGCGAAATCCCTGCATGCCGTTTTCTGCATGGGAATGTCATTCTCATTTCTGTCATTCTTATCAACCTGTTTCTTGGTCGATACTCTGTACAAACAATAAACCCGTTTCATGCACTACCTCCGTACAAAGTTGTATGTACGGAATTGTGTTGTCTGATTTTATTCGATTTTCAATGTGCAGCTTCCTATCGGAAAGTCGGTTTCCATCAGGTTCATATCCCGTCAAAACCGCTCCGTCCCGGCACCAACAGTATACCGTGAAAGGCCTCTCATATCAACTGAAATCTTGAAAAAACAACGCAATTCCGCACCTTACATCGACTGCGCCTGCAAAATCAGTTCCTCCTGGGAACGCTCCTCATATGCCCCTGTCAGAATATCCCGAACCTTCTCTTTGACACTCTCACTTTCCGTTTCACTGAATCTTACCGTGACTGTCGCTTCGTCGGTATATACATATAAAACAGGGACTCCCTCGGCTGTTTTTCTATTCAAATATCCATCCCCTTTCCTGCACACAGGATTTCTCCCGCCAGCGGCGAGAACACTCGCAAGCCGCAATTCTTCACCCATGCTTCAAATCGCGCAAGCTGCATCCCCGCGCGGGACAGGCAACTAAAATTGACAATCAGCAGTACATCCACCCTGCCTTCCCGGACCGCATCGACAAGCTGATGGAAACCATGACGGTTCCAGAGCGGATGCCCACCCAGGTCGCTGGAGCTGCCCACCGTCTCGAAGCTCATCTGTTCCGCATAGCTCACCAGCTCCTGTCTCTGCCTTTTCAGGGCTTTATGTTCATCCTCCGGCGCATCGATCGCGCAGTAAATCCACGCCCTTCTTTTATTCTCCATCCATACCTCCGCTCCCTGCTGCCAGTCCCTGCTGTTCCATATATTCTTCCAGACCAAAGCTGACCACAATCGCCTGGTCGATCTGCCGCATAGTCTTTTCATCCAGCTGTCCTATATACTCTTTCAGGCGGGTGCGATCCAGCGTCCTCACCTGCTCCAGCAATACGAAAGAATCACTCTGCAGACCGGACTCTCCTTTTTCCAGATGAATGTGCGTAGGAAACGCGCCTTTTCTGCTCCTGCTTGTGATCGCCGCTGCAATTATGGTTGAACTGTAACGGTTGCCTGTATTATTCTGGATCACCAGAACAGGGCGAACCCCGCCCTGCTCCGATCCGACCACCGGAGTCAGATCCGCATAGAAAATATCACCTCTTTTAATCTGCATATGTCACCCCTCAAACTCTTTATCCTTCCACACAATCATTTCATGTACACATTTCAAATTCCGCCATCATCACCTCCGCTTCCTCATCTTCAAAAAACTGATCTGCATCATAGCGATCCAGCAAAAGGATTTCTCCTGCTTCACGCTC
This sequence comes from Lachnospiraceae bacterium, assembly GCA_021203465.1. GTDB lineage: Bacteria > Bacillota > Clostridia > Lachnospirales > Lachnospiraceae > Hominiventricola. The sequence continues at coordinate 4,605 of JAJQBC010000052.1, forward strand.
CCCCATTTGGATCGGAGCAAGGTGCCGGATAATATCCTGACACAGCGCTGTGTTCGGACAACGATTGATAAATCCTCCAAAAGTATCCAGTATCAGCCGATCCAGCATATCTGTGACGATCACTTTCTGCGCATCCTGAAAATGGCTTCCCAAAAAGTTCGCCAGGTTCTCCGGGCTGGTGGAAAGAAAATATTCCTCTCTGGCGCTTCCATCCAGAGGATAAAAATAAGCGTAGCCCACCTGTTCCGTGTCCAGAATCCTCCCCATCATGCCGTCAATATCCTGTGACATTTCACACCTCCTTTTCTGCCTCATGACACAAGGACAGCGGCAGCCTGGTCTTTCTGCGTTTTCGCGCACCAAGGTTGCCGCTGTAGTTTCTATCATGAAACACTTATCCTTCGTTTCACTGGCTCCTATTCGACACTACTCCCCGGAGCCGGACACGTATCTGTGTCCATCGGGCGGCTGGCAGGAACCGGCCATGGCTTAAGGCCGTCATGGGGATCTCACCCCTCCGAGGATCTCTCCGAGCCGCCCTCATTGCGTGATCCCGCGTCCCGCGGGGCTGTGACTGGACGGAAGTATCATTATCGGCTGTTCAGTGTCATCGCGTGACGGCCTGCCACCGGCCGCTTCCAGACGGATGTTTATCGCTCAAGCACCTTCGATACTATCGTTTTGACAGGTCCCACCATACCTGCAGGTGGTCATGGCGCATCCTCTTTATCGCTCTCCCTTACGGGCTGAACAGCAAGGTATTCCTGCTGCCGGATATGACTGCCTGCGGCAGTGTTTTTCAAAGAACAGAAAAGAGGGATTTTAACCCCTTCACTTATTTCCACGTTGGAAAAAGCGTTTGCACACCCAAAATCACAAATTTTCTAAAATTTTCTTCAGCTTACGCAAAATCCGCTTTTTCTGTTTATGCACGGCATTGTGATAGATCCCCAGCTCCTCCGCCAGTTCCCGTTCCGTGCGTTCTTCAAAATATAGCTGCCGAATCAGATATTCCTCATCTGCGGAAAGCAGTTTCAGCGCCCGATGTACTCCTTTCTTTTGCAGGTTTTGCAGCGCCTGTTCCTCCGCGCTCTCTGCATTTTCCAGGAAAAGCTCAGCCAGCTCTCCCAGCCTCTCATAGGAATCCTCACGGCTCGGAATGACTTTCACGCTCTGCTTCTCCTGGTCTATGATGATCTGCTCCGTCTTCAGGTCGTACTCCTGGTATTGCATCTTCCTTTCCGATACCTTCAGCACGGCGATGATTTCCTCACTGACCTCCGGATACATTTTCCGAAAATCCGGTATTTTATATGGCTTTGCCATATGCCTGTCCTCCTTCTTTTTCAAATCGAATGAAAACGAAGGACAGGCGGTGGACCTCTGCACCGAAAATAAAAATTTTCATAAAAAAGAACGTCTGCATAGAAAATTTCCACACACACGTTCAGTTCCTGATTTTCCCGTATTATTAATTCGTCCTTTAAGCCGCGGACGGTTACGGAAACAATATCAATTTTTTTGACAGAGCACCTGCCAGTCTACCGATTGTAAGTCTGATAAAATGTCTACGGAGATTCCGAAGACAGCCAGAGATTTGTCGTCGAAGCAAAAACCCTCCAAACAAAACGGGACTTGAAGGGTTATGCATCAGAACGCACTGATACAACCCGTCATACTGCCGTTTTTTTTGACGGGCAATTTTTTCTTATTATGTTTTAGGGATCAATAGAGACTTTCTGAAAAGTGAAATATGATAGAAATCCCCCTCGTTGTTGTCAGCGCCCATGCGTCTACACAGATAGCATCATACAACAAAGGGGATGATATGAAGCGTGATATACACCGTAACATTTTGCGTGATATAAAAATTCATGTAATGTGCGGCGTGATATGAAGATTCTATCAGGTATGGTATCAATGCCCTTTTCTGAGCATTGACATCGTCCTCGTTATTTATGATCCAGACGATTCTTCAATATCATAAAATCCTGCTCATCAAGGATGATTCTTGCAGATTCCAGTTCCCGTTTTGCCAGTTCCGGCGAGCCATTTACCATTAGTGCATGAATACTCCAATACCAAAAATCTCTGCGAGCCGGCTCAATTCCCAAAGCCGTCACGGAATACTGGTAAAGCTCCGTATGATTGTTCGTCTGATCCAGCATCTCCAGTAACTGATCCATCACCTTAATCCAGCGAATATGATATTGCGTCTCATATGGAATCAACCATTGTTCCGACGACGCCGAAGCGAACAGGCTCCCCCGATATAAGACAGCCGCCTTTTTCAAAAGTTCGATCTTGGATGTCATACCGGATACTTTCTCCGCAGCAGCATGATATTCATCAAACTGCTTACAGTCTGTCATAATATTCAACCGTGTGTTCAGGCGATATCCGGTTAGTGTCGTCTCTATCAGGTGTTCTTCCATCAGTGGTTCCAGTGTTTGTCTCAGGCGATACAGTAACGACCGAATATTCTGCATCACATGATCGGTTTCTTCCTCCGGCCAGATGACCGCGGCAAGTTCTCTGGACGACATCCTCCGATTCTGGTTTAACAATAAATGAACCAGCAGTCTGCATCCTTTCGGCGACTTCAGATCTGCTTCTCGCATCATCCCTCTGGATGTAAAAATTTCCAGTTCGCCAAATAACTTAACCAACACATCGTTGGGATTCAATAGCTGCTCCGGAGGGACAATGACTCTGGCACTTTCCAACAGTTTCCGCTCGTTGACCTCTGCCACTACCACATAACTCAGCATTTGCAGAAACTCCGCCCTGACTTTATGCCTTGCAGGATTTTTGACCACCACAAAGCCGGTCGCGCGTTTTCTGTACGGTGCTCCGATGAGAGACTGCATTTCCAGCTTTTTATAGGTTTCATACTCTCCGGAAGCTGTATTTTTAACTTCTCCAACATCCGGAACGATAACAGCCCGGCCTTTCTGCAGAGCGTCCACCCATCCGGGAAGGCTTTCCAAAAATTCTACTTCACGAAACAAATCTGATGTAGGATCATTCTCCATGGAGGAATAGTACCAGTAAGGCATTAGCACCCCAAGCTCCATATCTATGTCCAGAACACCGCACCATTCCGCCTGATAAAAATCACAGCCTGCCTTTAACGCGTTTGTGACAATCTCATCCGGATCGCCGCTGCCGTGGAGCTGGCGCTCTAATGCCACCAGCCTTCCCATAAACTCCTTTGCATATATGTATTCGTCTCCCCAAAATGACGATCTCTCATCACCAACGGATTTTTCTCTTACGTTTTTCATCCAGTCATGAAACTTCTGAGTCAGCATAATCCCCATAACTTTCCTGGCCTCACTCCATGGCTCAACTTCAAAAATAACATTACGTTTTTTCGCGGGCTACAAAAATTCCTTCCTGAAACTCTTTCTCGTGTACATCCATAAAGGAATCAAAAACCATACCGTTTTTCTTTCGTTCTGTATCTTTCAGAATCGTCAGCGTACACTCATACGGAAAGCAGGCATTATCCAACACTACCCGATTTGACAGACTGTAGGCGAACTCCAGAAGGCGGGGCGGATTGTGATAGGCCGCGTCCGGCCGCTGGTAATCCCCCTGATCCGTGAAAAAGTTAAACGAGACACCCTTACGGCACTGCCGGAAAAGCCTCTCCACTGCCTCAAAAATCACCTCATAATTCTCATTGGTATCCGAATATGGGATCGTGAAAGTCTGCGAAGAGACCGCATAGTCAAACTGCAGATCAGACAGATCCTCATTGATAAAATTCCGTTTCAGATAACGGATGTTTTCACTCCCATATCGCTGCTGTCCTTCTTCCATAAACGCATCCACGACGTCAAGTCCGATATAGGAATAATTCCAAAATCCAAGCCTGCGCAGGTATCCATTGATGTCGCCAAATCCGCAGCCAGCGTCGCAAAGAATAAACGACCCGCTGTAGTCCGCTTTCTGAAAAAAATCAAAATTTTTCAGGAGTTCATAGTAACGGATTGCCCTTCGGTCACTGGGCATGATCATGCTGAGCGGCGAGTATCCGTATTTTTCATAATTTTCCGCATATATTTCTGTCTGCGCCTGAAACCTGCTGTCTGTCATCGTCTTTCTTCCTCCTCACTACTGCACTACATATCCCTGCTGCACAAATTCATGTATCGTCTCCCACATATTCTTTTGACTCGTAAACGTGACAAGCTCAAATCCCGCTTCTTTGTGAAATGAAATGCACTTTAAAGGATATGACACCCATAACTTGAAAATCCCGCTGGTTTTCTTACGTTCTGCCATATTGATCATATTCCTCGTATTTCTGTACCCTGCTTTTCCCCAGGCGGAACCATTTTCTAAACGCAATGGAACATTTCACAGCTTTATAAAAGGGTCTGACACATGACTGCACTGTCAGACCCCTTCTCTGCTTTGCTGTTCTGAATCGTTATATATTTTCTTCAATCCACGTCTGGATGTGCTCCGCGATCACATCATTGTTCAGCTCCTGGAACATGAAATGTGAGTTCCCTGTAATCCCTTCTTCCGGAAGATCCACTACCGTGCAATTCCCGCCAAGCTCAGTATAAGCATCCTCGAAGTCATAGCACATCTGACGCATTGCCTGCCATGCCGCGGTTGCCGGCAGATCCGGATCGCCATTATCGATATAATCCCCGAAGTACATGGTGACCGGTATATTTTTCTCCGTGACCGCCTGGAATTCTTCGCTATCCGAAGTGGGTGCGCCGCCCGGCTCAATCGCTATAATCGCCGCGATATGATCGGTGTATTCAGCAGCCATCCAACCGGCTCCGCCTCCCTGGGAATGTGTTACCAGTATGGAGTCCTGTCCAGTTCGCTCATATACCTCATCAATGGTGGCCGCCACTGCCTGCGCTACTGTCTCCGTGTCATAATCCGCTCCCATGTCGCTGGTCATGCCGGTATCCGGAGTCATCTGACGGAAAAATTGATCCAGCGATTCCTCATCATTTGGAAACTGGGAACCCTCATTCGCAATCGATTCGCCGTTCTCCCATCGACCGATCCGGAACTGGGTGTACCAGCGCTGATCCAACGTCTTCGTGCTGATCTCCCCACTGACGGACGTAGCTCCCGCCTCGCCCCGTCTTGGTTCATCGATCAGATAGACACTGTGTCCCATCCGCAGAAACATGGTAGACCATCCCTCTCTCCCGTCCGGCGTTGTCATCCAGCCCATACGGGACTGTCCATAGCCGTGGAGAAAGACCATCGGCAATCCGGTTTCCTCCTCCGGAATCTGATATAGTACATTCGCATGGTCCACATGCGCAGTCTGCCCGGCGCCAGTCTCCTCCCACTGATCCTCCGGTACAAAAGTACCCTCGGATGTCACGGTGATTCCACCTGCGGAGAACATTCCCTGTTCCGCAATGACAAGTGTGCTTCCATCAGACTCAGACTCCTCCATATCTACGTCTGAACTTTCCGTCTCAGCCGTCTCCTCCGACGCTTCCTCTGCACTCTCCGTCGCTTCTGCTTCGGAGGTACTGCCTGCGGAGCTTCCACAACCGGTCATCAAAAGCATCCCCGCGGTCATTGCCGCCAGCAGCCTTATAAACGCTCTGTTTCTCATAATCTTCCTGCCTTTCATCCTTTCTTTTCTTTCTTTGTGTGTTGGAACTACGCTTCTTATTGTAAATGTCCGGATTCTTTTGGAGAAGTTTCTCTTTGTTCACGAGATATAACCTTAAGGTATAATCTCACTGGTTCGCATCGTTTATCCTCGGCATATTTTCGCGCAACAGTGTCCGATCATCACAAACAACGCCAGCACTGCCATATAATCCAAAAGAAAGAAGAGCAGTGGCTCCGTGAAATCAAAATATACAAAATGGTATCGAAGCAGCATATAATTTCCAATGTCCCGTTTTTCAAAAGCATAGATTCCATATGCTGCGGTCAGAAGGGCTGCTCCGCGAAGAATCCATGCCCGAAGTCGGGAAGGATGGAAATAGCGTCTGGCAATCCCGATTATCATGTTCCAGTGAAAACCAAGGTGAAGACCCAGAAAAACGAATCCCCAGTAGGCGCACAGCATATGAACCCTGCTTGCATAGGAATAGATGCTCCGGATCGGGAGAAAAGAAAAGGTATATTCCGACAGAAGCAGCCCGCTACCCATGGAGCCGATCATCGTGAGCGCCACACACGCTGTCAGGATTGTCTGTACCGCGCGGAAAGCAGAGCGGCGTCCTTTCTTCCGAAGAGTTCTGCTCCAACCGCAATTCAGAACATGATGCAGAACAAACAGCGCGCAGATTCCTATGCCTAGCCACTCGTGGGCTGCTTCGCCCACGAGTTCATATGCCATCAGAAGAAGGAGCAGAAACGTCATGGCCACATCTACCGCTATTTTTATTTTCAGTTTCGGCTTCATCCGGCTTTTCCTTCTCACTGTTTATCGTACAAAATTCGTAAACACCGGAGTTTCCTGTCCTGGCATCGGAATATCTGCTTTTCGGGCAGCCTCCATGCATCGCAGCAGATAGGCCATATTTCTTCCGAGCACCCGCATGGTGTACATTCCCTCTGCGTCCTGCCGAACCTCATCCGGATTGGTTCCATGTACCATGTTCCAGTAGCGGGATGACACAATCGGCATCTCCTGAATGGCAAAATATTTGTTGAGCTGATCAAATGTCGCCGTGGTACCCGCGCGGCGGGCCGAAGTGACCGCAGCCGCCGGTTTCAGGTAAAACGCCCTGTTTGCGTTTCCTCTCAGCTCAGAATAAAATACCCTGTCCATAAAGGCCGTCATATTGCCCGTCACTCCCGCATAATGCACCGGGCTGCCAAAGACGAATCCATCGGCGGACAACGCCTTTTCATGAAACTGGTTTACAACATCGTCAAACACGCACTTTCCAATTTCCGCACATCTCCGGCAGCCGATACATCCGCCAATCGGTTTGTTCCCTATCCAGAACAGTTCTATTTCGATTTCCTCTTTATTCAGGGCATCCGCCACCTCGCACAGCGCCGTATAAGTGCAGCCCTTGGCGTGAGGGCTGCCGTTCACCAACAACACTTTCATAGCGATTTCACCAGCTCCTGCGCCTGCTTCCTGTCTGTCGCCATACCGACATAATCCATCCCGTAAAGTCTGGCGAAGCGCTTCATAGTGTATTCTCCTGCCTCCAGCATCCACTTTTCAGGAGCCGCTCCCTGAAAAAGAAAAACCAGTTTCCGCCCCGACAGTCCGCCCTGTTCTACCGGACCATAAAAACGATCCAGCAGATCGCGGACTAAGCCGCAGATATTATGCCAATATACAGGGGAACCGACCACAATGATCTGCGCTGCTTTCATCTTTGCAAGAACCTCGTCAAACTGATCATCCGCAAAATTCTGACCATAGCTGTATACCTTGTAATCGGTCAGACTCAGCGTCTCATAGTCCGTTCCGGCAAGAAGTGTTTTTGCGAGCGCCGCTGTGTTCCCGCTTTTGTTGGGACTTCCGTTGATAAATAGAACGTTATTTGCCATTTCTGTTTTCCTCCATTATTTCTGATCGTCCACCGGCGGCACCATGCGGACATAGCCCTCCAGCATCGCCGGGGTGCTGATATAGTATCTACTATTCTTGTTAAGTGCAGCAATTTCAGCCATTTCCGTATCGGTCAGCGCAAAATCGAACAGGTCAAGGTTCGCCTTGATGTGGTCTGGATTTTTAGAACCGGGAATCACCACATTGCCCGCCTGAATGTGCCAGCGCAGAATAATCTGGGCATTGCTCTTTTTGTACTTCTCTGCCAGAGCAGTAAATACAGACTCCTGGATCAGCGCCTTATCACCATGCCCCAGCGGATACCACGCCTGGATCACAATGTCTTCCTTCGCCAGAAATACTTTCAGCTCCTGCTCCTGAAAATAGGGATGCACCTCTGTCTGCAGGATCGCAGGTTTCACTTCACAAATGTCGAGAATTTCCTGAATCTGTTCCGCGTTAAAATTGGAGAGTCCGATCGCCTGAACCTTTCCCTCCTTGTACGCTTTCTCCATATGGCGGTATCCGGCGACATAGTTTCCTGCAGGCTGGTGAATCAGCAGCAGGTCAATGTAATCTGTACCCAACCGTTCCAGCGTCTTGTCCACCGCGTCCTCCTGCTCGTAAAAGGACGGCCACAGCTTCGTCTCCAGAAAGATTTCTTCCCTGACAACACCGGACTTCTTCATGCCGCGGCCAACTGCTTTCTCATTCATGTAGGCATTGGCAGTATCGATCAGGCGATAGCCGTTCTGCAGCGCGGCGAGAACAGATGCCTCCGCATCGTCCGGCTCCAGAAGAAAAGTCCCGATACCTGCCATTGGCATTTTTACACCATTATTCAAAATTGCATATTCCATTGTGAATTCCTCCTGTTCCTTCTGATGCATCTATTTTAGCGTGCCAGCGATACAAAAGAGAAGTTCCTCTTTGTTTGTCAGTTGAAAGTCAGAGGTATACAGTAAAATAATCTGCTACTCTTCTGACCATAAATAACAACTGGTATAAGTCAGTGTGTTTTCTCCATAATAATATGGCATTTGATTATCACGACAGACAAAGCTTACCATCAGTCCATAACCCTCCATGGATGAACACGCCTTCTGCGGAAAACGGCAGGGTTCCGGATATGCGCATTTTTTACAAATCCGGCAGCCGCCGCTGCCCAGACATAATATCTCAGAATATTTTCCTCGAAGGTGTTCCGCCAGAGCATGGAAATTCTCCAGATGCTTGCATTCAATCGCAACCATATTTTTGTAATCAAATGGCCCATTCAGCTTTCCAACCATCTGAACCAGTATCCCTTTCTGAAACTTCTGTATCTTCTCCCTACATTCATCCAATGTTCCGCAGAACGGCGGACATGTCCAGTTTTTTCCATAAGCCCGGCATCGGTTCTCTGCACACATATCCCGTACTTGTTCCATTGGTTCCAATGTTGTAATATTCAGTGTAATATTCAGTTGTTGTACATGGGTAAACCCTGCCGACAAGGCAAATCGAATCATATCCTCCATATCATTGCTCCAGATTAAAATCAACGAAATGCAGATACTGTGTTTGAAACTCCGGCAACTGTGCTAATTCCATAAATCGTGTTTCTTTAGCAAGCTTTTTGCTTCTTTCATATTCCGTCCGACTCAGCGCGCAGCGTTTGGCACCTTCTCCTGCGGCATTTCCGACCGTGAAAATACGATCCAGCAAAATCAGGGGAATCATATCAATCCTGCATGCGCTATCCGGTCTGAGAAAGTTACCGAATGCCCCCGCGAGATATACCTTCTTAATATCTTTCACATGGATTCCCATCTGGCTTGTCATCAGTTCTATCCCCGTTCAAATTGCCGCTTTGGCGAGCTGCACTTCCCGGATATCCTTCTGAGTTAAATAGATATCTCCACTGAGCCGTACTACTTTCCCAAACTCTCTTTCCAGATAATATTCTCTGAATCGTTCCTCCTTTTTCATTCGCCCGGCACTTGTCAGCAATCCCATCTCCAGAAAAACAGCGACTGCATCCAGAAGTCCGGAACCGCACAGCCCAGCTGCTTTTCCGCCTCCGATCACGCTGCAATTCAGCTTTCCATTCTCCAAAGATACATGGTCAATTGCACCATATGCGCCTCTCATACCGCAGGCTATTTTCGCTCCTTCGAAAGCAGGGCCTGCCGCAGTGGAACAGGCAATCCGCCTTTCTCCCTTTCCGAGAACCATTTCCCCATTGGTTCCGATATCCAGCAGTAATGTCCATTCTTCTGTCCTATCAAATTCGACCGCAATCATGCAGCCAACAGTATCTGCTCCGACAAATCCGGCAATATTGGGCAGAACCCTAAGAGCCCCCTCTTCAGCCATTGGCAAATAATCCGTTCCATGTACCTCCAACGCCTCCGTCACTTTAGGCATATAGGGGATCTTCGTCAACGATTCCGGATCAATTCCAAGGAACAAATGATGCATACAGGTGTTTCCTACTAAAGATGCCATGGTGATCTGACTTGATTTGATTCCGCTTTTATCCGCAGCCTCTGTCATCAGTTTTCCCAGTGCCTCTGTCATCAACTGCTGCATTGTGTTTCCCTTGTTTTTTAAAACATACTGGATTCGTGAAATTACATCTGCACCATAAATACACTGAGGGTTTAAACAACTGACAACCGCGAGTTCTTCCCCGGAATGCCCATCCAGCAGATAACAAACCGCGGTCGTCGTACCAATATCGAATGCGGCAACATAGGAATCCGTTTGATCCAATATCGCCATATTGCCAGCCGAACCTGTTAAAATAATATTCTCTTCCTGTTCCGGCAGCTCCACCGTCATATCTCTCATGACGGTGGTCTGACATGCCAGAACTTCTTCTCCGTTCACCCGCACACGGCATTTCCCACAGATTCCATTGCCGCCGCACAGAGCGTTAATCGGCAAACCTGAATTCCATAAACACTCCAGCAGGGCCGTTCCTGCATTAATATAAAATGATTTGCCGTTATTTTTCAGATGAACCAGACAGCGCTTCATTTTTCCCTCTTACATAACTTTTATCCATAAATGATCACGTTATGCACCTAATTCCAGTGCCCAGGCCTTACATGTATTAACAGTTTTTTGCGGACTGTGCGCCCATTCATCGGCTCCCGTTATGTCCATGGCTTCCTGCGATACTGGTGCTCCACCAATGATGACCTTCACATCGCTCATTCCTGCTTGTTTCAGTGCCTCAATCGTATTCTTCATAGAATCAATGGCAAGTGTCAGGACTCCGGAAAGTGCCACTATCTTGATCTCATCTTTTGCGACTGCTTTCACTACCATTTCCGGAGGCACATCAATTCCCAGATCAATCACCTCGAAACCAGCAGCTTCCAACATTGCCTTAACGATATTCTTACCTATATCATGCAGATCATCTTTAACGGTACAAAGTATCATTTTCGTCTTGCTGCCTTCTCCATCGCCGTCGGTCACAAGTGCATCTTTCAAAATCCCCACGGCCTCCGTCATCAATTCGCCCGCATATATAAGGTCTCCAACAAAATATTCGCCCTCTTCAAAGCGACTTCCTACAATGTCCATTCCTTTCTGGCAGGCAGTCATCGCATCCTGCGCCTCAGCACCGCCGTCGTCCATCACCTCGTTCAATATGCTTACTACTGCATCTTCATCAAGTTCACCCATGGCTTCCGCCAAAGCATTACAATCAATCATAGTGTTAAATCCTCCTGAAAATTATTTATTCTGTGTTTACTTTTTCCCAAATTTTCCCTGCCGATAGGCTCGGTTATATTTTCTGCCTCCCTTGTCTTCCATGCAAAGGGCCTCACAGGCATAAATGGTTCCCATCATATCCATATTACAGGGATCCATAATAGCGGAATCCAGACCTGCCCGAATCGCATACGCCATACAATTGGCATTTATATATTTTCTCATCGGCATGTCAAAAGAAATGTTCGAGATTGCCCCCGTAACTTTGACCTCCGGCGCATATTCATGGATTCCCTGGATGCAGATTTCAAAGTCCTTCATACTGGATGGCATTGTTGCCAGTGCCATAACGCAGGGATCTATATGCAGATTTTTCAAATTAACTCCATAATGAACCGCCTTGTCTATAATTCGCTTTGCTATATCCAGCTTCTTCTCCGGCTGCGCCGGAATCCCATCTTTATCACAGGTCAGTCCCAGAACATTCCACTCCGTCCCAGCAATAATCGGGAAAATCGTCTCGCACTTATCGCCTTCCTCATTGACAGAATTTACCATTCCCGGCTTTTTGACATGACCTTCTTCAAGAATTCGAGCCAGCAGATGAGCATTCGGACTGTCGATGCATATTGGCAGCTCTGTCACCTCCTGTATCTCCTCAATAAGCCACACCATGGCATCATACTCCAGTTCCGGCGCTGTGGAGGGTGCGCAATCGAGATAATGAGCACCTGCAGCCTCCTGCTTTCTGGCTCTTTCCTGAATCACTGACTTATCACGTTCAGCGATCGCATCCTTAACAACAGGAATTGCGCCATTAATCTTTTCACCAATGATAATCATAATAGTCTTCCTTTCCCATGCCTTTCCATATATGGCAGACATGTATATTTATCTGATCAGCAGCATTTTACAAACATGCCGCAGCAATCGGATACAGCATAGCCGCGCAAAATACTATATACAGGACAAGCAGCGGCGTACCATACTTCAGCGCATCCATCGGCGTGTAGTAATCCGTGGATATGAACACGGCAGCGGGGCCAGACGATGGCGGAGACAAAAATGCCACCCCGCAGCCAAAGGCAATCATCACGCCCAGTGCCGGTGCGCTCACTCCCAGAGCGGGCAGAGCAATTACAATTGGAGTAAAGACGCTGTAAACGAGCTGTCCACTGACAAAACAACTCATAAAATTGGTCTGAATCATCACCCACGCCGCAGCAATTATAACAATAATCCAGCCCGAAACCGTTGAGTGAAACAGAGGTTCCAGTGTATTACTGATAAATGCTATAATTCCTGACGCATCCGATGAAATACAAGGATTCACAAGCATAATACCGGCTGTCAGTAATATAAGCGGCCAGCTGACAGATTTAACCGCCGCCTCGAAATCAAGGATCGGTTTTCCTTCATCCCTGATGCAGAGAAGAGCTGCAATTGCAATAACAACCGGGAAAATATATCCTGCATTTTCGATCCAGGATGCAGCTTCCGGCCAGATCGTCTGAAGAAACGTAGGACAAAGCCAGCACAGAATCACCAGCAGATAGACTACAGAAATAATCTTCTGCTTACGACTCATTTCCGTGATAGAAGCCTTTACTGCATCGGCGTCAAAGTGGTTCAGCCTGCTCACGTCCGGCTTTATTACAAGACGGAAAAAGACCAGCATCGCCAAAAACATTGCAAAGGAAACCGGAATCCCGATTCTGCACCAGTCTGCAAAATTCATCTGCATATTAAAATCCGTATTTATAAGTCCAATGAACAGAATCGGAATGGAGTGCGAAATTGGTGTCGCGCAATATCCAAGAAGTATGCTAAGCATCACACCTGAGAAAATTACTTTCGACAGCTTTTCGCCCGGTTCACACCCAATTTGCCTGCAAAGCGCAAGTGTCATCGGGAAGAAAACAAGCGCAGATGGCGTACAGTCCAAGATAAAGTTCATCAGATAAACCGATGTAAACAGTGCACAGAGCAGCATCCACGGTCGCTTTTGAACAGCATCTCTTGTAATCGCCCATTTCACAACACGATCCATCATTCCGGATTCCGAGAGTGAATAATTCAGGATGCAGGAAGCCAGCGTAAAAACGGTAACCCAATTCCCGAATGAGTTCGACGCGATGTCGGAATAACTCATAACACCGGTACATGGGAACAGTGCAATCGCCAGCAAACTCACCCAGCCTACACTCTCAAATGTCCACAAATAAACAATACTGATGAACAGAGCGATTACATTGACTCCTGTTTGTGTAATGCCATTTGTGACCGGAAACAATATTTTTATGATCCCAAAAATCAATATTGCTATGATGAGATGCCGTATTGTTCTGTTTTCTTTCATGCCTGCTCCTCCGCGGCTATTTCAGGCGTATCCCATTTTTCCACAGTTTTCTTTCGCAGCGATGTGACGAGAAGAATCAGTGCTCCTACCACAACCAGCAGGCCAATCACAAAACGAAATGCACCGGCATAACCAACCTGCTCTATAATAACGCCCCATATCGTCGCAGCAGAACCGCCGAAAGTGCAGAAAAGCATAACATAGATAGCCCATATCCGGGGTTGATCCTTCGTGCCGAAAAGCGTGCGGGTCATAATCGGGCCATAAAGATTCACAGACGAATACAGCGGTCCGATCAGGAAGCAGCCAAGCATGATAGGAACGATATTCCCTCCGGAAAAGATGATCAGCAGGAAGCAGCATATTCCGCTTGCAACATAGAACAATCCTCCAACTCTTGCGCCTTTACGGTCACAAATGTTGCCGAGCAGAATCTTATTCACAAACACACCAAGCTGGATCATAGCCGAAACCAGCCCCGCCATCGCCGCAGACATGCCCAGTTGCTGACTGTATGAGTTGATATAGGCATTTACATTTGCGCAGAAACTGCTCGCGATCAGCAAAATCCCAAGCAACCAGAAGGTAGATGTCCTGAATGCATGTTCGCGTGTCATGCCAGGTAACTCAGCAGCAGACGATGCTGAAGCCTGCGTATCCACTCCCTGTGTTGTCTGGCCTACTTCAGAGGGATCATTCCGCATGATAATTGCTGCAAACGGTATGAAAATAACGCAAATAACCACCCACACCCAGAAGGTATTTCTCCATCCTATATTCTGAATCAAAACTCCGCCCAACGCAGAAAACAGCATTCCTCCAAGCCCTTGCGAACTCGCCATAATGCCTATCGCAGAACCGGGTTTTTTCGGAAACCATGCATTAGCCACGATCGGAATGGACACATTGCACAAAAGTCCCATGGGAAGTGAAATAAAAACTGAAGTTGCGTAAAACACGAGAATGCTTGAAGTCACGGCACGCACAGCAAAGCACGCTGCTTCAACTGCCAATGCAGCGGAAAGCAACCAGCGCAGTTTTATCTTCCGCGTCAGCGGAGTTGTCACAAACGGCGCGCCAAACGCACTTCCCAACATGATGATCGTTAAATTAGCTCCAAATGCAGATAAAGACACCCCAAGTTCCTCTGTACATGGAGTATAGAAAATACTGGCTGTATTCATTATCAGGCTCATAGGCAACATCAAAAGTACCATAACTGCCAGAATCTTATTCCCATAATATCCTTTATTTTCGTTCGCCATCTATACCTTCCCTCTCTTTCCTAATCGCAAAGCATGGCCATCACAAATCCAACCAATGCATTCATTCGTGATTCTTCCGGATAAAATGTCAGTAATGCTGCAACCTCCTCCGGTCCTTTCTGTGGATCTGCATTCAGCGCCCTGCCTAGAAGCGCTGGATCCTTTTTTTCGATTTCCGCAATATGCCGACCTACAACTTCAGTCATATCAAATACACCTGTCTCAGTCATAATACCCCGCTCCTTACCATCTGAAATTCTGTACATACTCGCATACTGCCAGCAGGTTCTCGCGGCGGCAATCATTGCGAAATGAGATCATCTTATTGGCACCAAGAATAAATCCATCACCCATTGCATCTATCACTCGCTTTGTAGCATCGACACACTCTTCCGGTGTCCCCCGCCCGAGCAATACCGACGATATCCCACCAATCACTGCAGCATTGGGAATTGCCTTTCGAAGTTCCACCACATCGTCAAGTTCCGGAACAAGAACCAGGCATCCCTTTGGATAATCCTGGAAATAATCCTTAAATCGGATAATACTGTTTTCCACAAAAATCATGATCGACTTCCCGGCTGCCTGTACTGCATCCAGAATCTGCTTCATATATGGCCAGTAGAATTCATCCCATTGCTTTTGGTTCATCATAGTATGAGCCAGAAATGGTTCCATAACATCACAAACACAATCAGAAGTATCCATCGCCAGCGCCCTGTTCACCGCGGGCATGATCTCATCCTCCATAATCATGTCATACGTCTTTAGCATCTCCCCTTTATGTCGGCGCATATCCATCGTGGCTGCCTTGATCC
The DNA here is from genome assembly GCA_021203465.1 of Lachnospiraceae bacterium. Classification (GTDB taxonomy): domain Bacteria; phylum Bacillota; class Clostridia; order Lachnospirales; family Lachnospiraceae; genus Hominiventricola. Next base: position 20,286 of record JAJQBC010000052.1, read on the forward strand.
CCCGATAATACTTGTGAAACCTTTCATGAGGCACCTGCAAAGTCGGACCATAGCAATTGGGACACCCGTACAAAGTTGCCATCTTCTTCTGCATATGCGAAAGATAACTGCTATTCTCAATATTCATGGCAATCGCTTTCGCCATTGTCCCCTGATCAAGATCTGGATATTTCCGTAAAAACATCCTCCATGATACCGCCCAGCGATCAGTACCATATTCGGAATATTCCGTGTCCTCCATCAATACATGATCAAAAAAGTTGATGGACTCCGTCTCATCATTAATCAGATGATGATGTCCTCCCATAATGGAAGAGGGTTTCAGCAAATTCCGGCTTAACAGGTCATAGTGCGTGTCGAACCCGTACCGCTCCTGAAATTCACACTGCATACGATCTAACATCCCATAATCCGCCAGCGCTTCGCTAAGCTTGGGATGCAAATCCGAATCAAGAATCTTCCATGTCCAGAAATTGCTGAAATGTGGAACCCGGTACGTGTGTTCATGTTTCACACACGCGTGCATCACATCCAGTCGTTCCTGCAGAACTTTATTTTGTTCCATTGTGCTCTCCTTTCAGGGCTTCAGCCCTTCCCTTTCCCGTGAGATTTTTCTGTACTCCAGCCGTCGAAATGTTCAGACACCGTCTGCATATACTCGTGAATCGGCAGATGCTGGGGACATACCTGTTCACACTGTTTGCAGCTGACACAATCGCTGGCCTTCGCATTATGATTCATGCACAGATTCTGATATTTTCCGCCAAACCCTCCCACATGATTGGGATTGTTAAACAGGAAGAAATCATTCTCAAGGCTGAAAAAGTCAGAGATCGGAATGTGCTTTGGACATTTGGAAAGACAGTAATTACAATGTGTACAGGGAATCTCCGTATTCTTACGGATAATATCAGCTACCTTCCAGATGATATCCATCTCTTCTTTATTTAATGGTTCAAAATTCTGCATGGTATTGACATTATCTTCTACCTGCTCCAGCGTTGTCATTCCACTCATAACGCGATCCACTCCCGGAGCTGACGCAGCAAAGCGTATGGCCCAGCTCGCAACAGATGCATCCGGATTATAATCCTTCATCAGCCTTTCAGCTTCCGGCGGCACCTTTGCCAGAAGGCCCCCTTTGCAGGGTTCCATCACAAGAATCGGCTTCCCATGCGCCTGCGCCACCTCACACATTCCCCGGGAATTAATCGTAGGATTATCCCAGTCCAGGTAATTTACCTGCAGATACACAAAATCAATTTCCGGATGATCTGTCAACATCATTTCCAGGAAATCTGCGTCCTCATGAGTGGAGGCTCCGAACCTGCCGATGATTCCCTTCTCGACTTTCTCGTGCATATACTCGAAGTAATGAATTTCCTGCGCCACTTTATAAGACGCCCGATTCACGCTATGCAACAGATACGTATCAAAATAGTCAACATGGCAATTACCAAGCTGCTGTCTGAATACATCGTCAACCTTTTCAACAGTGGCATTTTTGATAAATTTCAGCGGCATCTTTGATGAGATCTGAAGCTTTTCCCGGGGATAGCGATCAACAACGCACTGCCCTACAAAAGATTCACTTTTGTAACTGTGATAGATCCATGAAGTGTCAAAATAATTGAAACCGGCTTCGATATAACGATCAACCATTTCATTGACTTTTTCAGCATCTACACTTCCCGGATCCGTCGGATCGATCAAAGGGAGACGCATACATCCAAATCCCAGCTTTTTACCGTCATATTCCCCTCGCAAAATATGTTCGCCTCTCTTCAGATATCGTATCGTCTGCAATCCTTATCAATCACATATCGATTCTTAATTTCATGCCATATTTCCACTGTGTCGCAGTGCAGATGTGCCTCAAATGTCTCCTCATCTGCCCAAAGATCATTCATATACAGCATATTCTGATCCTTCACCGGAATGGCAAAGTCAAATTTGATATTGCCCGGCATTGCCCGAAAACGTTCTTCCACTTTAGACTCATTGATTTCTCGCACGAACTCATCCAGTGTGCCTGGACGAATAACATAACGATTCATGTAAAGTACCATCTTTTTCACTCTCCTTTTTATAAAATTTTGCTAAATTAAATATAATATTTCTCCGCTATTTTGTCTAATTTATATAATTTATGGAAGTATAACCAAATGTTTGGCTGCAAATCTATATATTAAAAAAGCTGACATACTGTTCACGTTTCCGCTACAGTGTGTCAGCTGTCAATCATGTTCCATCCCCGGATTCTCCGCCAGTGGCATTATTTTTACTCTGGATCCATAATACTGTAATTTCTGTAATATATCCGATCGTAATCCTCCTCAAGTTCTTTAATCAAACCCTTATACTCATAGGCAAAACTGCTTTCCTTCCGCCAGGAAACCGCCGTCATTAATGACTCGTTAAAATCTTCAATACGCAGACAGCGATATCCTGCACCAAACCAACTGGCAAATTGTTTCCGCGAAGACAGACCCAAAAGTTTTCCCTGATTTCTTTCCCGGTCAATGATCGCCATCAGTTTGCTATACCCAACTCTGCGAAACGATAAAGCCACATTCTTCTTGGATAAGAGCTCATCGCAATATGAGGCAAATGGATTGTCCGCTGTCAGGCTGATCAGCTCATATTGTTCCAGATCGCGTAGATAAATTGTCGCTTGGCGCAGCAGGGGATGCCCGCCTGCAATGACCAGATAAATCGGATCCTGGATCAAAATTCGACTTTCAATGTCAGCGCCGCTCAATGGGGGAAAGGTGATTGCAAAGTCCACATCTCCATTCAACAGCATCGTATTGATAACCCTATACTCCGCAAAAATCTTCTGAATTTGAAGGCCTTTATAAGATGATAGAAGGCCATAATTGAACAGAGCCGAAAAAGCCGTAACGGAACCCGCAAATCCCAGAACAATTTTTTTGTTCGTTCTTCCCGCATCATCTGCGCATGGGCATACATGCTGTCATAAACCTTTTCAATCGCTTCAAAATCCTTTAGAAGTTCCTGACCCGCCTCGGTCATGATAAGCCTGTTTCCATCACGGTAAATCAGTTTCAACCCAAGCTCATCCTCCATACGGGATATAGAATGACTCAAAGCAGGCTGAGAAATGTACAACTCTTTTGCCGCTTTTGTCATATTCAAGGTCTTTGAAAAAACCAAAAACTGTTGTATCTGCGTATAGTTCATATTTACACCCGCATGCTCTTGTCAAAGCTCTTTCGTGCCTACAGCCTCCAGCCATTCAGTATAAGTATTTTCACCCGGAACTGCAACTGCAAGATGGCTGAACCAACTGTCAGGCGCTGCACCATGCCAGTGCTTTATTTCCGCTGGAATATTAATGCAATCTCCCGGATTCATCTCGACAGCCTCCTTTCCCCATTCCTGATAATATCCTTGTCCGGCCACACAAATCAATATCTGACCGCCGCCTTTATCCGCGTGATGAACATGCCAGTAATTACTACAGCCCGGCTCAAATGTCACATTATTAACTACAACCTGATCCGCAGAAACCGAAGCAATATAGCTTTGACCGGTAAAGTATTGAGCCGAGCTGCTGTTGTTAGGCAAACCGATCGGGAATATCATTTGAGCTACATACTCAGCCTTTGTATTCGTATCCTGCATTATCTTGACCTCCTCTTTCTCTGCACTCTTGTACATCATTGATTAACTTTTCTAACTGTAGAATGGAAAGACCTTTTCTCCTCGCGATCCTCGCCAGATCCTCATACTCCTGTTTTTCCCGTCTCACGCCCCATCCTTCCGCCTCCTTAACACGCACCGGGCCGTAATCGGTCTCCACATTTTTTATCGAGCGCTTCAACGTATACCGATTGCACACCGATTCGCGAATTCCCAATGTCGTGGTATGGAGAAACATGAGCCTCAGCATTTCCTCGCGCTGCTCTGATCGGCACATACAGGTGAATAAAATACCCGGACGATTTTTCTTCATTCCTGCAGAAATGGTATATACATCTAATGCTCCCGCTGCCAGCAGTGTCTCCATCGCAAATCCGATTGCTTCCGGAGTCATATCATCCAGATTGCAGCAAAGCTCAACTATGTTTTCACAACTCCGGGACGTTTCTCCCAACAACACTCTCACACAGTTCGCCTGCTCAAAATCCTTTTTTCCGCAGCCATAACCGATCTTTTCCACCCGCATTGGCGGCTGAACGCCAAATTGTCGTACGAAATATTTCAGAAGCGCCGCTCCGGTCGGAGTACACAATTCACCCTGTACACTGCTGCCATATGTGGGGATTCCCCGCAAAAGCCACGCTGTGGCAGGGGCTGGCACTGGCAGTACCCCATGTGTGCACCTTACCTGACCGCTGCCTACATGAACAGGCGATGCCTCAATCCGCTCCGGCTCGAGTTCATGTAGCAAAAGACACACCGCGGCAATATCCGCTACCGCATCCAGCGCTCCAACCTCGTGGAAATGGATCTCTTCTACTGACACTCCATGGACATGGCTTTCCGCATCGGCGATGCTATGATACACACCAACCATATTCTCCTTCACTTTCTGCGGAATTCGCAACTGCGAAATGATGTGCCCCAATGCGTTTAAACCATGGTGTTCATGACTATGCTCATAACCTTGATGGAAACCGCTGTGTTCATGATGCTGAAGAGCGTCGCCCTCTTCCGTCCCATTCACGGTCACCACCATACGTGTACCAACGATTCCACATTTTTCTGTTTTCTCCGTCCGAAAGGCAACTCCCTGTAGCCCCATATAATTCAGCCTTTCCACAAACGCCTCCGGTTCCGGATGAAGTTCCAGAAGTGCAGCCGCCAGCATATCTCCCGCAGCTCCCATACTACAATCCAGATAAAGTGTTCTCATATCATTTCCTTTCCATATGATTGATCATACTCGCCAGATATCCGGCGCCAAATCCGTTGTCAATGTTAACCACGCTGACCCCGCTGGCGTAGGAGTTGAGCATGGACAACAGCGCAGACAGCCCACCGAAGTTGGCTCCATAACCGACACTGGTCGGAACTGCAATGACCGGACAGTCCGCCAGACCCCCAATCACAGACGCAAGCGCTCCTTCCATTCCGGCGACTGCTACAATCGCATATGCGGACATAATCTCTTTTTGATTGGCTAATAAACGATGAATTCCCGCCACCCCTACATCATACAGACGTACCACATGGTTCCCCAGAGCTTCCGCAGTTCGTGCCGCTTCCTCTGCCACGGGAATATCGCTTGTGCCACCTGACGCCACTACAATCCTGCCAGTCCCGTCCGGCTTTGGCAATTCCCCCACGACTCCCGTGCGGCTCATTTCATCATACTGAAGAAACAATTCTTTTCCAACTTCGTCAGCAGCTTCCCTGCTCATACGGGTAATCAGTATCATGCGCTGTCCATGACTTTGCATTGCAGAAGCAATTCTTTTTATCT
>JAJQBC010000053.1 GCA_021203465.1 Lachnospiraceae bacterium
ATTACCATTACAGAACCTGCATTATAGACAAGAGCGCCCACAACCGGATTCAGTATTCCTGTAATTGCGAGGGTGATTGCGATAAAGTTGAGTGTCAGAGAGAATGTCATGTTCATCTTGATAGTAGTCATCATCCGTCTGGAGAGTGCCACCAGATGGGGCAGTTCTTCCACTTTGTCGTCTACCAGGGCAATATCAGCGGCGTCCACCGCAATATCACTCCCAATGCCACCCATGGCGATTCCGATGTCCGCCTTTTTCAGTGCCGGCGCATCGTTTACACCGTCGCCGATCATACAGACTGATTCCTGCTTTTCCTGATAGAAGCCGATCCATTTCAGCTTATCTTCCGGCAGACAATTTGCATGCACTTCCTCAATATGCAGCTGCCCGGCAATCGCGGCGGCGGCCTCCTCGTTGTCTCCAGTAAGAAGAACAGGCTCGATGGAGAGCCTTTTCAGTCGGTCAATCATGGCAGCGCTGTTTTCCCTCGGTGTATCGGAGAGGACAAGGAAACCGGCCAGTTTTTCGTCTGCACTCACATAAATCACCGTGCATCCCTGTTTCAGGAATGCTTTTATCTCCGTAAGCACCGTCTCTGTGACTGCGATATTCTTTTCCACCATCATTTCATAATTTCCGGCAAGAATCGCAGTCCCGTTAATCACAGCCGACACACCGCGCCCCGGCAGCATGGCAAACTGGTCACAGGAAGGGAGACCCTTTCCCGTCTCCGTGCTGTAGCTCTTCACGATTGCCCTGCCAAGCGGATGCTCAGACAACTGTTCCGCAGTAGCACAAAGGCAATAGATTTCCTCTGAAGATATTTCCGCCAAAACGCTTTTCGCACAAACGACCTTCGGTGTGCCGTAAGTGAGGGTACCCGTTTTATCAAACGTGATCTTATCCGCCTTTGCCAACCGTTCCAATGCGTCCCCTCTTTTACGAGGAAGCCGTGCTTCGTGGCATTTCCGATCGCCGCCATGATCGCCGTCGGCGTCGCCAGAACCAGCGCACAGGGACAGAACACAACCAGAATCGTCACAGCACGGATGATCTGCCCGGTCACAAGCCAGGTGATGGCCGCGGCAGAGAGCGCGATCACAACGATCCAGGTCGCCCATCGGTCTGCGATTCCCACAATTTTTGCCTTCCCTGCATCTGCAGACTGCACCAGGCGTATCATTCTCTGGATGGAGCTGTCTTCACCTACCTTTGTCGCTTCCATATCAAAGGAACCGAACTGATTGACCGTTCCGGAGGAAACTTCATCCCCGGCGATCTTATCCACCGGCATGGACTCGCCGGTCATAACTGCCTGATTGATCGAAGTCTGACCGGAAAGAATCACACCGTCCACCGGGATCGTCTCCCCCGGAAGAACCCGAACCTTATCACCAACCCTGACCTGCATAGAGGGAACGATGGTTTCCTTCCCATCCGTGTCCAGTATCCGGGCCGTTGTCGGGGTTAGCTTTACGAGCTTCTCAATGCCACTTCTCGCTTTCGCAACAGTCAGTTCTTCCAGAAGTCCTCCAAGCTGCATAATAACCGCCACCTCACCGGCGGCAAAAATTTCTCCGGTGACCACAGAGGCAATCAATGCAATGGAGACAAGGACATCCGCTTTTATGTCAAAAGCCGTCACAAGGCCAATGATAGCTTCCATAATGATCGGGATTCCGCAAAATACAATGGCGATCCATGCGGCATCAAAAGGAAATGGCGACCATCCGGTCAGGCTGCATATAACCGCCGCCCCTGATATGATCAGAAAAATAATATCCTTTCTGATTCCTCCCAACTCCGATATCCATTCAAGCCTGAAAATCACCGCTTTCATAATGAATTCAGATCCTCCTCTTTTCGCATACCGCCTGCCGCAATCCGTTCAAAGCTTTCATTGCTGAGCGCATGGCCCATCCGGCTTCCTTCCCTGTCTGTCAAAGCAGGATCAACACCGGCAAGCACCAGATTTTTCTCGAAAAAAATATGTTTGCGCTGTATTCTCTCGGCGGTCAGTGAACCTTTCTCTGTCAGATGAAGACAATACTTTTCATCCATAAAAAGAAAACCATCCCGTTCCAGCGACAAAACTGCCTGGCTGACGCTGGCTCTGGAAAAGCCCATAAAGGACGCAAGGTCGGAAGACCGTATCTCGTTTTGATTCTTGAGAAGCAGAAACAGAGCTTCCAGATAATCCTCCCTGGACTCCTGCCGTATCTGGTTCATACGATTCTTCTGCGTATCGTTCATTTGCTTTTCCTTCCTTTTGGTTTATACCTGTAGGGGTATATGGTTATTGTACATATAGGGGTATGGGAATGTCAAGCTGTCTGCCTGAAGATTAGGAGGTGCTAACAGATTTGATTCTGATATAGATGAAATGATACATTCCCAGAAAATAACAAAAGCAGCCATGAACGGCTGCTTTTGTATGATTTGAATATAGATTTTCAGAAAGGATCAGCTCATATTTGCGAAGCGCTCCACTGCTTTCGTGAAATCAGCAATCGTTTTATCAGCGTCCCCATGTTCAATCCCATTTCGCACACAATGCTGAATATGTCCCTCAAGTACAACTTTACCACACCCATGCAGAGCGGATTTCGCCGCATTGATCTGTGCCAGAATATCTTCACAGGGAATGTCCTCGTCGATCATCCGATCAATAGCCTGCACCTGCCCAATTATTTTTTTCAATCTGCGATGCAGGTTCTCCGCATCCATACATTCTCTCATTTCTATTTCCTCTCGATCATATACATTAGGATGTATGAGTACATGATAAAACAGTCTGAATTATTTGTCAATCAATCTGGCAACCCATGTACACCAACGTTCGCTTCTTCGCATTCTCCGACTTTCGTTAAGAGAGCGACCGTTTCCACCGCCACCCCCTGCGGGAACATGTCGCAGGCCCGCACCTTCCTCACCTCATAGCCCAGTTCTCCGAGCCGTTTCACATCCCGCGCAAGCGTCGCACTGTCGCAGCTCACGTACACGATCCGCTCCGGCTGCATCTTCGCCATGGTTTGAAGCGCTTCCTCGTCACAGCCCTTCCGCGGCGGATCGACGACGATCACATCCGCATGAACCCCCTCACGCTCATATTTTTCAGGAAGAACCTCCTCCGCCTTCCCGACGAAAAACTCCGCATTACTAATCCCATTTAATTCCGCGTTGCGGCGCGCGTCGGCAATAGCCTCCGGCACGACCTCCACACCGTAAACCTTCCCAGCCCTCTGCGCGAGAAACAGAGAAATCGTACCGATGCCACAATAGAGATCCCAGACTGTCTCATCCCCCGTAAGATCGGCAAATTCCAGCGCAGTCCGGTAGAGCTTCTCCGTCTGCACGGGATTGATCTGATAGAAAGAGCGCGGAGAAATCTGATAGCGAATACCGCCGATCGTATCCGTAATATAAGCCTGTCCCCAGACCGGGATTGTCTCGGAGCCCATAATCACATTCGTATTTTGCGTATTGACATTGATGGAAATACTCGTTATCCCCGGCAGCTCACGCAGCGAAGCGACCAGCTGCTCCATCGCCGGGAACCTTCTCCCGTTCAGGATCAGACATACCATCAGCTCCCCGGTCGCAAAGCCCTTGCGGATCAGCACATGCCGCAGCAGCCCCTTCCCGCTCTGCTCGTCATAAGCCGGAATATGATATTTTTCCATATGGGAAATAATCTTTTCCAGAATCGGACGGTTCTCCTCCACGCCAATCAGACACTCCGTGCAGGGAATGATCGTATGACTGCGCGCCGCGTAGAAACCGGTCACAATGCGTCCCTCCCTGTCCGTACCGAACGGGAACTGCGCCTTGTTGCGGTAGCGCCAAGGATCCTCCATCCCCATAATCTCCGGTCTTTCCAGTTCCGCCAGCCCCCCGATGCGCCGCAGATTGTTCCAGACCTTATCGGCCTTAAATTCCAGCTGCGCCTCATAACTCATCGCCTGCAGCTGACAGCCCCCGCAGCGCCTAGCATGCGGACAGCGCGGCTCGACCCGCAGCGGCGAAGGCTCAAGCACCCGCATCAGACGCGCGAATCCATACTGCTTCTTCACCTTCATGACCTTCGCCTCGATGAGATCTCCCTTCACCGCGTCCTTCACAAAGATAGCGAAGCCATCTGCCTTACCGATACCCTCGCCATCTGTTCCCATATCTTCTATTTTCACTACAATCAGATCGTCCTTCTTCATATTGTCCTCTCTACACAGCGTAGCGTCGACCGGACCGATATATAAATTCGGACCATTGGGAGGCGTCGGTTCTTAGCGAAGCCAAGCCGCCAGGCGCAGGCTGAGGTTAGAACCGCTACGTCCTCCCACTAAGCGCGAGCGGGTCCGTATTTATATATCAGTCCGGTCGGCGCGTCGACGTCCTGCGAATGTTCGACTCGAAGAACCGATTGTAGCCAAGCCACCCCGTCTTATCCCCGGCCGCCTGCAGTGCCTCAATCATCGTCTCCAGATGCGCGTCCGTATTGTCCGCAAAATTCAGCGCCACCGCCTCCAGAAGCGCCGGCTTCTTCGGTGAACCGTACTCCAGCTCCCCGTGATGCACCAGAATACAGTGCTTGAGTTCGTTCGCGAGCTTCACCGGAAAACCGGGAATTTTCCGGATGCGCTCCCCCACCATCTCCGCACCGATCATGATATGGCCGAGCAGCTGTCCCTCGTCAGTATAATCATTCGCCGGGAAGGCGGAGAGCTCACTCACCTTTCCGATGTCATGGCACATCGCCGCCGTGTACAGAAGATCAGCGTCCAACATCGGATAATTGTGAATATAATACTCACAGAGTTTCGTGACGCTTAAAGTATGCTCCAGAAGCCCGCCCACGAAACCGTGATGCACTGTCTTGGCCGCGCTGCTGAAGCGGAAGGCACGGACGAACTCCTGATCGTCTACAAAAATATCGTTCAGAAGCTTTGACAAATAAGGGTTCTTCACCTTCCGTATATAGCCCAGCAGATCCTGATACATGACGTCAATGTCTTTACTGCTGACAGGCACATAGTCGACCGGATTATACTTGCCCTCCTTCGCCTTGCGTGCCCGCTTCACATTCAGCTGCAGCTGCCCCTGAAAGCTCGTCACATCCGCCACAATGTCCACATAATCCAGCGCGGCGAAATCCGCAATGCCCTGTGAATTCGGATCCCAGATTTTCCCATCCGCGACACCGGTCTTATCCTGAAAAACTACATTTTCATAGGCCTTCCCGGATTTTGTCAGTGCGCTCTGACGCGATTTGCAAAGATAAATGCCGGAAACGCGCTCCCCTTCGTGGAACGACTCAATATACTTCATTCTCTCTTTTCTCCCTGTTATCATTGTAAATGTCACGTTCAGAACAGCAGGCCACAGCCTGCCTTTTCACTTCGCCGCTGTTCTGAACTGTTACTGCAAAATCTTCAGATCCACGGTCAGCTCCAGATCCTGATATTCCGTCTTTTCCAGGCGTTTGCAGACCACCTGAATCGTCTGGTCATTGGAACATTTGAGCAAAATCGACTTCATGTCGCTCAAATTTGTCACCGTCTGCCCGCTCATGGAGACAATAATGTCACCGGGCTGGATACCTGCCCGAAGAGCTGGGGAATCCATCCCCACCTCGGACACATAGACACCGACCGGGATATTTTCCGACTCTGACACAGACGTCGTCACATCCGCCCCGATGATACCCATATATACAATATCCTGACTGTTTGACAGATGTTCGATAATATCCTTCATATCGGAAATACCGTAGGCCTGAATCGTGTCCGACTGCGCGTTCACCTCACAGTTATCCTGAATCAGCCCGACGACCTGCCCGCTCCAGTTGATCAGCACACCGCTGCCGCCGTCTGTCTTCGCTATATCCGTCGTCAGCACATTATAACTCCCATCATAGAGGGAAGCTGTCTGTGTGACAGAGGTCAGGCTTCCGGAAAGCATGGACCCGTAGCTTCCCAGTGGATTCCCCACGGCGAGCACCGGCTGGCCGCTCCGAACCGACTTCGAGGAGCCAAGCTCCGCGTAAGTAATGATCTCCTTCGTGAAGTCCGAAATATCGCTGAGATTGATGCTGATCGCTGCGAGCCCCGTATTCAGGTCATATTTTTTCAGCGTCGCGGACGCCGTAGTATAATCATAGAAAGTAACCACATACTCGTCACCTCCGCTGACCGCGTCATACTCCGTCAGGATCAGCAGCTCCAGACCATTGTCCCCGACCAGCATCCCGCTGACGCTGTTCTGCGTCGTAAAAGTCTCCGCAAACCAGTCCGTATTCTCCGAGACGACCGAGATGTTGACCAGACTTTTCTGTGCCGCAGAAGCAATCACGGACAGTTGCTGATACAGCTTTTCATAGTCCTCCAGCTCCAGACTGACCGTCTCCGTGATATAAACCGTCGACTCGGAATCCTCCTGCTCCTCTTCCGTCCCGGGCAGCGGTGTCTCTTCCGATATCTCGTCTTCCTCCTCCACAAGCTCTATGGGCTGGAGCTCCACCTCTTCCTCGGACCTGCTTCGGAATATCGGCAGCAGAGCCGCCCAGACCAGCAATGCGGCCACCGCAAACAGAACGCCGCAGATCACCGCCGTAAGCGCTTTCCGAAACAGCGGATTCTGATAGACCGGTTTATGCTTGACCTTCTCTTTCATAAATGAGAAATTGCTGTTCTCGTCCTTTTTATCTTCCCCCATAGGCTCCTCCATTGGGACATATGCACGTTCGTCTCATCGCAAACAGTTTAACATTTTTCCCTTTCAATGTCTACCGAATTACAAAAGCATTGATTTTTTCCGCAAAATCATTCATACTTGAGGCATGAACCAGAAAGTTTTGAAAACGCTTGAATTTGATAAAATAAAAGATATGCTTGCGGAGCACGCCGCCTCCGCGGGGGCGAAGGAGCTCTGCTCCCATCTTTCGCCCTCCTCTTCTCTGTGGGAGGTCGAACGCATGCAGACACAGACCGCAGACGCCCTGCGCCGCATTTACCGACAGGGCAGTATTTCTTTTGGCGGTGTCCGCGACGTGCGCGACTCGATCAAGCGACTCGCGATCGGCGGTGTACTCGGCATGGTCGAGCTGCGCCGCATCCTGTCTCTCCTCGAGACGACAGACAAGCTGCGCCACTACGGCGTGCGGGAAGATGACGGAGAACCGGTAGATTCCCTTGATGAGTCCTTCAGCTTTCTGGACCCGCTGCCTGCCCTGGCCGCGGAGATCCGCCGCTGCATCCTCTCGGACGATGAGATGGCAGACGATGCCAGCAGCACGCTGTTGCAGCTGCGCCGCTCGATGCGCCAGATGAATGACCGCGTGCACAATACGCTGAACGCCATGGTAAACGGCTCCGCGCGCAGTTATCTTCAGGATCCCGTGATCACGATGCGGGACGGGCGCTACTGTCTTCCTGTCAAAGCTGAATACCGGGGGCAGGTGCAGGGCGTAATCCATGACCAGAGTTCGACCGGTTCCACGCTCTTCATCGAACCGATGGCTGTGGTTCGCTTAAATAATGAATTTCGGGAACTGATGTTGAAGGAACAGCAGGAGATCGAGCGGATATTAGCCACTTTGAGTGAAAAGACAGCCGCCTGGACGGACGAAATCTCCGGTGACTACGATCTGCTGGTCGAGCTGGACTTCATCTTCGCGCGCGCGATGCTTGCCAAAGATATGGACGCGATACGCCCTGTCTTCAACGATCAGCGCCGGCTTTCAATCAGAAATGGACGCCACCCGCTGCTTGATCCGAAAAAAGCTGTCCCGATCTCAGTCCGTCTTGGCGACGATTTCCATCTGCTGATCGTGACCGGCCCAAATACAGGCGGCAAGACCGTCTCCCTGAAAACCGTCGGCCTCTTCACGCTAATGGGGCAGGCCGGACTTCACATCCCGGCTTCCGAGGGCTCTGAGCTCGCTGTCTTCGGGGATGTTTACGCAGATATTGGAGATGAACAGAGCATTGAGCAAAGCCTCAGCACCTTCTCCTCACACATGAGCACGATCGTTTCCATATTAGAAGAAGCGCAGCTTGATTCCCTCGTCCTCTTCGACGAACTCGGTGCCGGCACCGATCCGACCGAGGGCGCCGCGCTGGCGGTCTCGATCCTCGATCACCTGAAACGCCAGGGCATCCGCACGATGGCGACGACACACTACAGCGAGCTGAAAGTCTACGCGCTCTCCACAGAGGGTGTAGAGAACGCCAGCTGCGAGTTTGACGTGGAATCCCTGCGCCCGACCTATCGGCTTCTGATTGGCATTCCCGGCAAGAGCAACGCCTTCGCGATCGCCTCGCGCCTCGGACTCCCGGAGCATCTGATCGAGGATGCGAGAAAACATATCAGCGCGCAGGACGAGAACTTTGAAGATGTGATTTCCGAGCTGGAACACAGCCGCGTCATGCTGGAGCGCGAAAAAATGGAGATTCAGCGCGACCGGGAGGAAGCCCGCGCACTGCGGGAGGAGCTGCGGCGCCGACAGGAAACCCTTAACCAGAAGCGGGATAAAATCCTGCAGGACGCGAATGCCCGCGCCTCCGCCATTCTGCAGGAGGCCAAAGACTACGCCGATGAGACAATCCGAAATTTCCATAAATATGGCAAGGCGGGCGGCGCCATGAAGGAGATGGAGCAGGAACGCACAAAGCTCCGGCAAAAGCTTGACGTAGCAAGATCCAGCGGAACAGACCGCAAAGCTCCCGCCCCGAAGAAAAAGCCCAAAGCGGAGAAGCTGCGCATCGGTGACCGGGTACGCGTGTTGAGCCTGAATCTCGAGGGAACGGTCAGCACGCTGCCGAACGCGAAGGGGGAGCTCTTCGTACAGATGGGCATCCTGCGCTCACAGGTCAAGGTAAGCGATCTCGAATTCATCGGGGAGGCGGAAGACCTGCGCACAGGCGGAGGCATCTCCGGCAGCGGAAAGCTGCGCATGTCCAAATCCGCCGCGGTCAGCGCGGAGCTGAACCTGATCGGCAAAACGGTAGATGAAGCGCTCGCGGAACTGGACAAATACCTCGACGACGCGTATCTCGCGCACGTCCCGAGCGTGCGCATCGTCCACGGCAAGGGGACCGGCGCGCTGCGCACCGCAGTGCAACAACATTTAAAACACTGTAAATACGTAAAAAGTTATCGGCTCGGCTCCTACGGTGAAGGGGATGCCGGCGTAACGATTGTGGAATTTAAATAAAAAATGAGGAGAAAATACCATGGCTTCGAGACAGAAAATATTAGTAGTGGACGACGACGCAAATATCGCGGAGCTGATTTCCCTTTACCTGACCAAAGAATTTTATGAGGTGGAGATTGCGGAGGACGGGGAACACGCGCTGAAGCTGTTCGAGAGCTTCCGCCCGAACCTGATTCTCCTCGACCTGATGCTGCCGGGGATCGACGGTTATCAAGTCTGCCGCGAGATCCGCAGCCACTCCGATACGCCGATCATCATGCTCTCCGCGAAAGGAGAAATTTTCGACAAGGTGCTCGGACTGGAGCTCGGCGCGGACGACTACATGATCAAACCCTTTGACTCCAAGGAACTCGTCGCGCGGGTCAAAGCAGTGCTGCGCCGCTTCCAGCCTGCCCGCCAGGAGCCCGATCCCGGCTCCGCAAAAATCGTCGAGTACCCGGATCTCATTATCAACATGACTAATTACTCTGTTATTTACAAGGGAAAGCCTGTTGAAATGCCGCCAAAGGAGCTGGAACTTCTCTACTTTCTGGCCTCCTCGCCCAATCAGGTCTTCACACGCGAACAGCTGCTCGACCATATCTGGGGCTACGAGTACGTCAGCGACCGGACCGTCGATGTCCACATCAAGCGGTTGCGTGAAAAGATCAAAGACCACGAGGCATGGCGCCTGGCGACCGTCTGGAGCGTCGGTTATAAATTCGAGGTGAAGTGATGCGCTTCTCGTTGGCGAAAAAATATATTCTTTCCTTCATAACTCTGGCAATATGCGCTTTCCTGCTCATCTCGACCGCTACTTCGAGTCTGTTCCTGCAGCGGCTCGTAAAGGAGAAGGCTTACGCCTTCTATCAGGAGGGGCTTTACATGTCCAGCCAGTATGTGGGGTCCTACTTCAATGAGGATGACAACAGCCAGACGCTCTCGAGCGTACGGACGCAGATCGAGGGCTTAAGCGTCTATCTGAACGCACAGATCTGGCTGATCAATACGGACGGTGAGATCATTCTCGACTCCTCCGAAACCTACACAACAGATATGCGTCAGGAAATCTCAGAGTTCAGCTCCGTCCTTCCAAGTGGAACCTACTACATGACCGGTGATTTTTTTGGGATGTTTGGGGAACGGACCTTAAGCGTCCTCATACCGGTTTCACACAATTACCATGTACGCGGTTACATCGCCATCCATCTTCCCATGTCAGAACTGATCAGTGAGAAGGAATCCTACCTGCAGGCGTATTATGTCACGCTGATCCTGCTGATGGCTCTTATTTTCCTCTTCGTAGCTTTCCTCTGGTTCAGCACCCTACGGCCGCTGCGCAAGCTCCGGAAAGCCTCCTCCGAATATGCCTCCGGTAATTTCGAAACTCCGGTCGCGATGAACCGCGGTGATGAGATCGGCTATATTTCGCGTGTAATGGATTTCATGGCGCAGGCGCTGCGCGATATGGATGAGGATCAGCGAAAAATGATTTCCAACGTATCGCACGATTTCCGCTCTCCGCTGACCTCTATCAAGGGCTATATTGAGGCGATGCTGGACGGTACGATTCCGCCGGAGCTTCAAGAAAAATACCTGAATATTGTGCTGCGTGAGACCGACCGCCTGACCAATCTGACGAGCAGCCTGCTCACGCTGAACTCGATGGACTCGAGCTTTGGGCGACTCGAAAAGACCGATTTCGACATCAATACGCTGATCCGCGATACTGCCGCCACCTTCGAGGGCACCTGCACAGAGAAACATATTTCCATCGACCTTCTGTTCTCCGACTGGCATACCTCCGTCTACGCGGATATGGGGAAAATCCAGCAGGTCATGTACAATCTGATTGACAACGCGATCAAGTTCAGCAACCCGGATTCCACGATCACGATCGAGACAACCACTCGCTATGAGAAAGTCTTCGTCTCCGTACGCGATACCGGCATCGGCATCCCGCGCGACAGCCTGAAAAAAATCTGGGAACGCTTCTACAAGACCGACCTCTCCCGCGGCAAGGACAAAAAGGGTACTGGTCTCGGCCTGTCCATCGTGCGGGAAATCATCCAGATGCACGAGGAAAATATCAACGTCGTCAGCACCGAAGGCGTCGGAACAGAATTCATCTTTTCCCTAAGTAAATCCACCGAAAAGGGCGGGGAATAAAACTCCCCGCCCTTTCTTTTTGGCTCTTTATACACGGTTATAATTGATCAGGCATCCCTTCAGAATAATCTCACGTTCATCCGCAGTCATCTCACCGAGCCTCAGCTCGAACTCCTGCAGAGCGCCATCCCTTATCACATAGGCTTTCACCTGCGTGTCGCCGTTCTGCACAGCCTGCGTGATATGCGGCACAAAGAGATAGTCGCCGTTCGCAAAGGGCAGCTCGCCCTCATCGATCAGGAAGGGGAGCATCCCCCAGTTGATGAGATTCGAGCGGTAACGCTTCGTGGCATAGCTGTGCGCGATGTTCGCCCAGCCGCCGAGCACCTTCTGGCAGGAGGCCGCCTGCTCCCTGGCGGAACCGTCGCCCGGCTTCACCGCAAAGATCGTGCTGCCGACGCCGACATTTCCCTTGCCGACCTCCGGATACTGCGTATGGATCGCATCAAACGCAGCCTTCAGCTCCGGCACAGCCTTCAGCGGGCAGCTTCCGGCCTCAATCGCCTTCTGCGCCTTCTGGATCTCCTTCGCTCTGCCTACATAGGCCGGATCTTTTCTGGACAATGTAAACTCGGCAAGACCCAGCGGATTCGAGCGGTAAGATGAGGTCTCTCCCGACGAAATCAGCTCATCGGTCGTCGTCACCGGGTCGTGGATCTCTGACACAAGCTTCAGCACGAGATACTCCGGCAGTGGGCTCATCGCCGGCCAGTCCTTGATATTCGGGCCAAAGTGAATCGGCACCGTCGGATCCGCGACGCCCTTACTGTCAAAGACGCGGTTCTCATAGATTTTCTGATCAAACACGTATTTCTGGCCGCGGTACTCCACGTCAAGGTCGGTCGCCGCAGTCAGATAACCCCTGTTGGCCGCGGTCGCCGCGATGGAACGTGCGTCCATCAAGGCCACAGACGCAATCTGTCCGCTCTGCAACTTCGAGCCCTCGCGGTTCGGGAAGTTACGCGTAGAGTGCCGGATGCTGAAACCATTGTTCGACGGCGTGTCGCCCGCACCGAAGCAGGGGCCGCAAAAAGCGGTCTTCAGCACCGCGCCGGTCTGCATCAGCCTTGCCGCGGAACCATTTTTGACGAGTTCCATATAAATCGGCATAGACGCCGGATAAACGCTCAGGGTAAACTCATCCGCGCCGATGCTCTTTCCCTCCAGAATGTCCGCTGCCGCGCAGATATTCTCAAAACCACCGCCCGCGCAGCCCGCGATAATTCCCTGATCGACGTAGAGCTTTCCGCCGCGCACCTTATCGCGCAGCGAGAAGGCCACCTGCTCGCCCAGGCTCACACGCGCTCTCGCCTCACAGTCCGCCAGAATATCGTCGAGATTCGCATTCAGCTCCTCGATCGTATACGTGTTGCTCGGATGGAAAGGCATCGCAATCATCGGGCGGATCGCGGAAAGGTCGATCTCGATCATTCCGTCATAATATGCCACCGGTCCCGGATTCAGTTCCACATAGTCCTCACGTCTGCCATGAATCTCATAGAATTCCTCGATCTTCTCATCGGTCTTCCAAATCGAGGAGAGGCAGGTCGTCTCAGTCGTCATAACATCAATACCGATACGGAAATCGGCGCTTAAATTCGCGATGCCGTCCCCAAAGAACTCCATGACCTTATTATTTACATAACCGCAGTCGAACACCGCGCCCACAATCGCCAGCGCAACGTCCTGCGGGCCGACGCCCTTCGCCGGACATCCGCTCAGATGTACGCCAACCACCTCCGGCATCGGAATATCGTAGGTCTGATTCAGCAACTGCTTCACGAGCTCCGGACCGCCCTCTCCCATCGCCATTGTGCCGAGCGCACCGTAACGGGTATGGCTATCGGAACCGAGGATCATCTTTCCTCCCGCGGCCAGCATCTCCCGCGCAAACTGGTGAATGACAGCCTGATGAGGCGGAACATAGACGCCGCCGTAGCGCTTCGCACAGCTCAGACCGAACATGTGGTCATCCTCGTTGATCGTGCCGCCGACCGCGCAGAGACTGTTGTGGCAGTTCGTCAGCACGTAGGGCATCGGAAATTTCTCAAGCCCCGAGGCTCGCGCTGTCTGAATGATCCCCACAAAAGTAATATCGTGGGACGTCAGCTTGTCAAAACGAATCTGAAGTTTCTCCATATCTCCGGATGTATTGTGCGACTCCAGAATCCCGTAGGCGATCGTCTGCTTCCTTGCCTCGGCCTTCTCCGGCACGGTGCCCAGCTTTGCCGCCAGCGCCGCGCGCCCTTCCTCTGTATCGGCAACAAGCTCCGTCCCATTCAGGACATAGGCTCCGCCGTCGTATAGTTTTATCATACATACCTCCATACATGAAAAGACTGATTGTATACAATTATACAATCAGCCCTCAGGAAAAGCAAGACCCTTTATTAGATCCTCGACAGGATGATATCCGCCATCTCCCCGACATTTTTCATGGTCGTCACTTCTCCCATGTTAAACTTCATGTGAAAACGCTTTTCAACCGCGACAATCAGGTTGATATGCTCCAGACTGTCCCAGCCCTCCACATCTGCGGATGTCGTCGTCTCGCCGACACAAATCTCCTCATCGTCAAACACATCCTGAAACACCTCATTGATTCCCGCAAAAACCTCTTCTCTTGTCATGTCATGCTTCCTCCACATTGATTACTGTATTTTTCTTCTGATAGGCAGGTGTGAGGGCAAAGCGCCACAGCGCGTTTCCTTCCTCATCCTCCTCGGCCTTCTCAAATCCCTGTTTTCCGTAGAAATCCTTTACCATCGCATTCTTTGCTGTGGGATAATAGTAGCCCAGAATCGTGCGGATTCCCCGTTTCTCACACTGCGCGGCCAGCTCATCCATCATCGCATACTCCATATCGCGTTTCAGCACGCGGCAGCTCATCAGCCACAGTTCAATATGGAGCGTATCCCCTTCCACGCGGCCGATCACCACACTGACAACGCCGTTATCGCCGAATTTGTCCTCCAGTTTTCCGTAAAGGGTAATCCGGTCCGGATCCTCCGCTGCCTCCTCGATCTCAGCAAGGCTGTAGCGCTTCGTCGTCAGGTTGAACTGATTGCTCTTGTTTGTCAGCTGGGCAATCCGCGACAGGTACATGGGTTCAAAACGGCGTATAGTTCCCTTCATCTCCAGCGATTTCAGGTACTCTGTGTAATCTGCAAACGCGGCCTGCGCCTTCATGCGCATCGCATTGGCCTGATACATATCGTTGCGTTTCACATCGTCAGCGGAGAGATTCGTCACTTCAAAATATCCGTTTCGGTCGATCGTCTGAATATAGTGCTCCACCTCCTCCATCTCCGGCACGGCAATCCCCGGGATCTGTTTTCGCACGATCTCCCGCTCGGCGGGATTGTCATCCACGAAGACGAAGCTCTCAGGCAGGAGAGTCAGCTCCTGTGCGATCTCCAGAATATTCACATCCTTCGGATTCCAATTCGCCCGGATCGACGCGAAATCCTCCTCGCGAAGCACGGAATCCGGCCGCTTCAGCCCCGTCATGGCGGTCTCATGCTCGTTTTTCGAGGCAACCGCGAGCAGAACGCCCAGATCCTTCTGCGCTTTCAGATAAGCCTGAAACTCGCTGTAAGTCTGCCCGAGCGATGTCTCCTGCCCGATCTCGATATGGTCCGCGCCGTCGTCGCCGATCACACCGCCCCAGAGCGTATTGTCCATATCCAGCACAAGCGCCTTTTTGTTCTTCCCATAACAGGACTTGATGATATTCGCAAGACCGAAGGCTGTGTACGGGATCGCCGGGACGCAGAGCGCATACTTGTACATGTGCCAGTAGAACGGGTCAGACCACTTTTCCAGCCCGTAGGAAGCCGACTCATAGTGAATGTCATGAATATAAAAGTTTTCATGGCGCTGCGCGTACTCATAAAACATCTGATTCAGACGGGAGATAAAATTCACACGCCCGTGAATGTCGCTCGCGTCCTTATTCCCGAGCAGCCGGTAGAACGGAAGCTCAAAATTGTTCTGAATTACCGTGCAATGATAAGTCTCCGCCACATGATCCCACATCTGCGCGAAACGTCCGTAAACAGCCTGCAATTTTTCCTCCACAGACTCCGCACTGTCCGCCACGGTCGGATAAACCGGAATATTGCGGTTCGAGGTAAAGAAAATGATCACATCCGGCGCGAATGCTTCCAGCTCTGCATTGGGAAACATCGCGTCCTCATAATACTGATTGTACTCCGACTCGTAAAACTTCGGACGGATCCCGTAATTCAGCAAAAACAGCTCCAGCACCGCACGGATATCGTCCGTCGTCGAGCCGCCCAGAATCGCTATGTTTTTGTCATCATAGTTCACGCCCTCGCACTCAAGGAGCATGCGACGCAGACGCTTCTTTTTCTTCAGAATGTCCTCCGAAAATGGATATTCAAGTTCCCGCATAATCTTTTCTCCCACTTATTTTTAGAAACCCTGATAGATAAAGGACGCCGCATCATACCCACTTCCATAACAGCCAAACAGCAGGATCACGGCCAGCAGCCCATATATCACGCCCCAGCGGAAGACCAGATTCTGGGAAGCCAGCCAGTCGCGCACATCACATCTCTTTTTGATCTGGGACACAAGAAACAGCAACAGCACCGCGGCAACGCAGACGTTCCAGTCCTTCGCATCGAGCCCAAGGGCCAGAAGCGAACCGTCCGCAAAGATCCAGGGATTGAAGTTACGAACCATGGCTTTCAGCAACGTAATTGCTGCGGAAAAAGTACCTGCACGGAAAAAAATGTTTCCAAACGCAAACAGGAGCATCGTTCGGATTTTTGCAAAACTCTGATAACTCCAACAATCTTTATTAATTCGCAGCGCTCCTGTGATTTTCTGAAAAACCGGTTGCAGCACTTCACTTCCGACAATCAGAAACCACATAAAGATACCGGAACCAAAGATATAGTTCCAGCCACCTCCATGCCAAAGCCCTATCAAAAACCAGGACACCAATAGACCCATATATGTGACCAGATTTCTGCCCCGCTTTTTACCAAATTTCTTTTTCAGCTTCTCCCCCATCCAGAGAAACAGACGGGTTCTGAGCAGCGGGTACAGCACAAAGTTCCTGAGCCACGCTCCCAGCGTTATATGCCACCTGCGCCAGAATTCCGCAATCGTGACCGCGGCAAACGGACGGTCAAAATTCTCCGGCAGCTTTTTCCCGATCATCTCCGCGGCGCCGCACACAATATCCATCGCTCCCGCGAATTCTGTATAGAGCTGCAAAACAAACAGAAGCGCCGCCAGCACAACATAAAAGCCGCCGTAGACCTCCGGCTGCGCATAGATCGTATTGACGACCACCGCGCAGCGCTCAGAAATCACAAGTTTCTGGAATACGCCCCAGCAGATCCGCTGCAGGCCAAAGGTCAGCGAGTGATAGCTGACCTCCAGCCTCTCGCTCTCCTTCATATCCTCCATACCGAGAATCGGTCCCATGAAGCAGATCGGAAAGAAAGCGATGAGATGTAAATATTCCATCGGATTCGATCTTGCCTTCATTACCCGCCAATATATTCCGAGTATATACGATATCAGTATCAGAAAGAGGTAGGAAATCCCAAAAGGAGCACTCACCTCCGCCAGCGCCAGCGGCTCCCTTCCCGTCAGATGACGCGCGACAAAATTGATATTGCCAATAAAAAAATTACGATATTTCCATATGCACAGTCCAAGCGCCAGTGCTGCCACCATGAGATAAGTGAGCACGCGCGCCTTTTTCTCCCCCAGCGCTTCCAGCAGCCTGCCGCCCAGATAGACGGCTGCCAGAATCAGCAGGGTGACGATGAAGTAAAACGTCGTATTATTCTCATACAGCACGTAGAGCGTCTCCGCCGCAAGCACGAAGTCCGCCGCTCTCTTTGGAAAAAGCTTTACCGCAAGCACTGCGATTAATAAAAGCGCCGCCGTTTGAAATGACAATAATTCCATGACTATAATCCCTTCCGCCTTTTACTGCGTTTCGCAGGACTGCTCATACAGATAGAGCTTCTGTTCATCCTCATCCAGCTCCTCAAACGCCTTTCCCGCCGCCATGTCCTCGGCATAACGCAGTTCCAGATCCGCGGGAGCGCGCTCGGAGGCCTCATAGGTATCAAAATATGTCGTGTCGACAATCTCCTGCCTCTGATTGTCATATACAGTAATATTCAGGCCTCTGCCACACTCCGAGTACTCCTCTCCGTTCAGCATGCAGGAAGAATACAGACCGGCGTTAAAACCTGCACTGTTAAGCGAGTAACTACTTCCGTCCACAAGCGTCCCGGAAAGCGTGAGATTCTCCATTCCCGCCATTTCCTTCTCCACAATCCCGTTTTCAATCACCGCAATATAGGAGCTTTGCGGAGCGAGCACAGACAGCTGCGTCAGGCCCAAAGATGCAAATGTCTCCCTCTGCTCCTCTGTAAGAGAATTGGCCGCCTCATCGCAGACAGTGATCAAAATAGAAAATCCTTCCTCATTCATCAAAGTCGACAGGTATTCAGCCGGGTCTGTCTCTTCGCGCAACGACGCACTGATAATTCTTCGTTTATAAGCGGTCAGCTCCTCCTCCAGAAATTCATAACCGTCTTTCCCCCGCACATCCTGATTTCCATAGTATTCAACAAGACAATTCCCCATATAGGCGGTGAGCTTTCTCGCGCCGTAATAGTTCATATGATTGTCGATAATATCCAGCGCTATGCTGAACTCTATATCGTCTGCGTATGGAGAGAAGCAGAAATCATAGTAGTCCAGGCCATAACTGTCCGCCAGCATCTGCACCGCATTGTGATCCGCGGAAGTCCAGGTGTCCGTGGGCGTCTTAACCAGCACGAGCTGAAGTCCGTGTTCTTCGCAAAACTCTGTCATTTTTGCAAAATAGTACAGAGATTCCTCTACCAACTCTGTCTCCCCCGCCTCGGGATCCAGCTCCCCTGTGAACGGCAGCACATCGTCATATTCACGCACAACCTCGATCTCACGGGTGATAACGTAATCATAACCCCTGAGATAACTTTCCGGTTCCGAAAAGGCTTTCAGAAAATCCTCTTCCGTCAGCTCTTTCCACCTCTCATGATAGGATAATATGGGAAAAAGACAGGAAATAACATCCTTCGTCTCCGCTTCATCCCGGGCGGTATACTCCTTCACCGCCCTGTATTTCACAGACGAAAAACGCATCGGATCCAGTGCTTTCCGATAGAATGCATCGTACGAAA
This sequence comes from Lachnospiraceae bacterium, assembly GCA_021203465.1. GTDB lineage: Bacteria > Bacillota > Clostridia > Lachnospirales > Lachnospiraceae > Hominiventricola. Next base: position 18,589 of record JAJQBC010000053.1, read on the forward strand.
CGCTCGTCAGCTCCTGGACCTCCAGAACTACTGTAGTCAGCGTGTCCGGGTGAAGCCGGTACGCCTCCTCCAACCAATAATAGGAACCGAGCAGCGGCTGCTGCTCCGTCCCTAAATTATAGGCACAAATACCATATTCTTCATACAATTCGGGGGGGGGCAAAGCCCCTGATACATTGACTGCTTCCGAGGAAGACCGTCTCTATCGTATTTTCCGGTTCCTCATAAAACCCGTAGGTAGTATTATAATGATTCCACTCTGTCCAGATCGGCTGGACAAGTATATTGACTCCGGCAAAAATTCCAAGCGCAACCGCTGTGAAGACTATGCCTTTTATCCAGTTTTTCACAAAATCTCCCCGCGTTCATCATATGAAATCTCTAAAACAAAGTTAGCATATCATAAATAATCCGGCATAGCAAGCAAAACCCCGCCACCCCAGCGCCGTAAAGAAAGCTTTTTAGAGCAGCGCCTCCGGATTCAAGCAGGTAAGTTCCTCCGCAACAAAACGCCCGTCTTTTCGGATCAACTCGCCGTCAAACCAGATCTCCCCTCCACCGTATTCCGGCCGCTGAATCTGCACGAGATCCCAGTGAATGGAGGAATGATTTCCGTTCGGAGCCGCATCGTAGCAGTTTCCCGGCGTAAAGTGAAGCGATCCGGTGATCTTTTCGTCAAACAGAATATCCTTCATCGGCTGCAGGATCAGCGGATTGACGCCGAGCGCAAACTCACCGATATAACGCGCGCCCTCGTCTGTGTCGAAGACCTCGTTCACGCGCTCCGTATCGTTCGCCTCCGCCCTCACGATCTTTCCGTTCTCGAAGGTCAGGCAGATATTCTCAAAAGTGAAGCCCTGATAAATGGACGGCGCGTTGTAGCGAATCGTCCCGTTCACCGAATCGCGGATCGGCGCCGTGTACACCTCGCCGTCCGGGATATTGCACAGCCCGCAACAAGGCACGGCGGGAATCCCTTTGATCGAAAACGTCAGATCCGTCCCCGGTGCGAGAATCCGCACCCGATCGGTCTCCTCCATCTTTTTCACAAGCGCCTGCTGCGCCTGCGCCATCCGACTGTAGTCAAGGCAGCACACCCGGAAATAGAAATCCTCGAAAGCCTCCGTACTCATGCCGGAGAGCTGCGCCATCGCGTCATTCGGGTAGCGGAGCACGACCCAGCGGGTCTTCGGCACGCGGATACCGTGGTGCACCGGCGTCGCGTAATATTTTTCATAGAGAGCCATGCGCTCCGCGGGAACGTCCGAGAGTTCGGAAATATTGTCGCTGCCGCGCACACCGATATAACAATCCATCCGCGACATCTCGAGGCTGTCAACCTCTGCCATCAACTCCATCTGCTCCCTCGTGCACTCCAGAATCTGCACACGCTGCAGCTGTGGATCTGTATAATGGACAAAGGGCAGGCCGCCCGCGCGGTACACCGTGCGCACCAGCTCCTTCGCAAGCTCCCTCGTGGAGGCTCCCGTATAATGAATGTATACCTTATCTCCCTGCCCCACCCGGCAGGAGTAGTTTACCAGGCCGTCGGCCAGGGTCTGAATTCTACCATCCATCTCTTCAAATCACCCTTCGTTTTTTATTCGTGTTCTTTAAAGTGCGCTGTCCGCATAGATGTCATCTGAATCTTTTACCGCAAGTATGTAAAAAACAGATTTCCCGCTTCCTCGAACTGCGTCGCGCTGTCCGTGCGTCCCATCGTCTTCAACTCCTGTGAATCCGGATCCCAGCAGATGATATTGCTCGAATCGTAGCCCACGATCAGCAATGCGTCCTCGTCACCCGTGATGACGAGCACCGGCGTGCCCTGGTCTACATACCACAACGCCATCTCAAGCGTGCAACCCGGCAGGATGCATGCGCCCTCTCCCAGCTCCTGCTCACAGATCTCGCTCACCGACATGCCGGCCGCGCGGCAGGAACTGACGTCGGTGTAGTCCTGCGCCTGTTTCAGCAGCCGCTGCAGGCATTTCTCCAGAGCAGTATTCCCTGCGATCTCCTCCTCTTCGTCAAAGCCGGAGAGCGTGACCCGCGTCTGCGTCGTACCGCGCTTCCAGAGTCGACTCTCACCCTGCCAGACAGAGCCCATGCTGTCATAGGCGGATATAACCGCCTCCGCCAGAGTCTCATAACCGGTCACAATCCCGTCAAAGCTGTAAGCCAGATAGAGATCCGTCCCCTCCGACCCGAGCGCGAGCTCCCTGCTGTCCTCATACAGCACCAGCTTCACGGAAGGCTCCTTCATGGAACCCGATTTTATCGTACCCGTATAGCTCAGATAATATTCATTCCGCTTCACCTCGTCATAAACCGTCTCAAGGCTCAGCGCATCCTCTGTAGTCTCCGCCGTATAGGTGATCGGCTCCGGAAGAGCCTCCACATAGCTGCCCCCCTCATCTTTTTCCACGCAGCTTAAATCGATTCGGTTCTCCACAATCGAGATCTCTGTCACATATTTTCCCATGGAGGAATAGTCAAACTCGCGCATCTCGCTGCCGTTCTGCGCGCGAATGATCACCCGGTACATCGGAAAAGTCTCCTGCCCTGCCTCATCGCAACAGATATCGCTCTCGCGCGCCGTGCCGTAGATAAAATCCTCCTCCATAAAGCCGAGCGCCCACAGCTTCTCGCCGTCGTCCGCCTGTATCCGGCTGCTGCTCCCTGTCGACATATTGAGAATACAGATCTCGGTCTCTTCCTCGCTGGTCCAGGCCGCCAACATCCCGTCGTCTGAAACCTGAATACTGCCTTCGGAAACGTTCTCCGCCAGAATTTCCACAGATAGCTCCGCAAGGTCAATCTGCAGAATCATTCCCTTATAGGAGAGCCAGGCAATGTCATCCGGGCTCACCATGGCAATCTGTCCGATCTCTTCCTTCAACGTCTCATAGGGCCGGTCTGACTCGACGAAAAACCGTTCCTCAACCGTATTCAGCAGCGCGTCGTAGCTGCACAACAGAATCCCGCAGCATCCCTCATAATTACCGCGGTTCATATAGCCGTAGACGAGGAAATCCATACTTCCGGACTCGTCTACGCTTAAGATCCGGAAATCGTGGGCGTCGTAAAGCCCTCTCTTATCCTCCCCGTCAGCAAAGCCGTACACCAGGCTCAAACGGTTCTGCCCAAAATCATAGACCCAGAGCTGCCCCTGTTGCACGAAGGCGACGACATTCTCTTCCTCATTTTTCAGATAATTCAGCTCCCCGCTCTGGATACCAAAATTGATCTGCGAGTCCTCCACCAGCTGCGTCCCGACCTCGAAAACTGTATCCGCCGTTCTCTCGTAGGCAAGCAGATACATACGCGAGGAGGTGTAGCGCACACGAATCGCCTCCCGCACCTGATAGGTCTCGCCGGTGTCAGTATTCTCCACCTGATAGTCCATCACGACAGAGCAGACACTCGTACCGACCTCTGTCCAGGTGATCTGCGTCTCAGTCGTCTGGCTGATATTCACATCCCCCCAGGTGATCGGGCCGGATCGTGAATGAATGTTGACATAACCAAGGCTGTCGCCCGACATCGTCCCGTTCGGCTCCAGATAGTTGAGATAATTATTGTCCGTATCCTTCTGCACCGTGACCTCATGAAATTCCAGCGCGAAGTCCAGGCACTCCTGCATATAATTTTCGCCCAGGTATGTCAGAAGCGAGTAATAGTACACCTGCTCCTGTGAGTCCGTCTGTACAATCAAAACCAGAAGATACTGCTCTCCCTCGTCGAGCAGATCGCGCAGCTCCACCGAAAAGCGCATATACTGCCCGTCATCCTCCGTCTCGATCCCCTCCCCGTTCTGGATCAGGCGCTCCATGTCCAACGAACGTATCTCATAGGAAATATCCTGTATCTGCGCGTTATATTTCTCAATCGCGAGGTTGAGCATGTGATCCTCCGAGATGCCGATGATCGAGTCCCTCATATAGCTCCCATCCATCTCCTCCACATAGCCGTGCATCTCGTTGCAGAGCTGCCCGTTCACCTCAGCGTAAGCAACCGGCAGCGTGGCGGAGGCCATCGTCCCCGTCATGTCCCGGTTTCCCATATGTGTCGTATAACTCATAAACGCTGCCCCAAAAAGAAAGGCGAGCAGAATGGTAATGTACTGAATAATCTTTCTCTTCATGCCTGTCCCTGTGATTCTTAAAAAGCCAACTGTTCTCTGCTGAAAACAATCGGCTTTTTCTCTGCAATGGTTCTCCTTGTAGTTTACTATCGCGCGGAAAACGTGTCAATGCCTTTTTCCCGCTTTCGCCTCCGTCGGCGCATCATCTCCTGCAGCAGAAGCACGCCGGTCAAATCGCACAGCTCCTCCCATTCCGGCTCTTTCTCCCCAAAATCCTCCGTTTCCTTCGCCCGTTCCCAGGCCTCCCGACATTTGCGCAGCAGCGAAAGCCGATCCAGATACTCGTCATACATCATACTTCCCGGATACTCCAGCTCATCGCAGACCTCCTCCACATAGGGCGCAAGCCTTCTGGCCATCAGTGGATAGAGCTCCTGCAGGCGTTTCGCATCCGCCTCGTCCTCCATGCGCTCCGGGCTGTTCCACAGATTCCGATAATTCGAAAAGCTTCCATATAGATATAGCCAGGGAAACAGCCGCGGCTCCCGATACATACCGCCTGAAAAATTCATATAGTAAGGATTCCACTCTCCCATATCTTTCATGAGACTGACTCCATTCTCTTTCTCTGCTTATATATATGCGGAAGAAGCCCGTGCTGTCAAAAAACAAGTCATTTCACGGCTTGCGGCGTTCCTCGCAGTATGTTATACTTTTGACGAAATTTAAAACAGGGAAAGGAAGACAACAGATGGAGATTACTACTGACATCAAATATGTAGGCGTAAACGACCACCAGGTCGATCTTTTCGAGGGACAATACTCCGTGCCGAACGGCATGTCCTACAACTCCTACGTGATACTCGACGAAAAAATCGCCGTCATGGATACCGTGGACGCGCATTTTAAACACGAATGGCTGGACAATATCGCGAAATTACTCGGCGACCGCCAGCCGGATTACCTGATTATTCAGCATATGGAACCCGACCACTCCGCGAACATCGCGAATTTCATGGAGGTCTACAAGGACACAACGATCGTCTCCAGCACGAAGGCTTTCACAATGATGGGGCAGTTTTTCGGCACCTCCTTCGAGGATCGCCGCGTCGTGGTGAAGGAGGGCGACACGCTCGCGCTCGGAAAGCATACGCTTGCCTTCGTCGAGGCGCCGATGGTACACTGGCCGGAGGTCATTGTGACCTACGACACCTGTGATAAGGTGCTGTTCTCCGCGGACGGCTTTGGGAAGTTCGGCGCGCTCGATGTGGACGAGCCCTGGGATGACGAGTCCCGCCGCTACTTCATCGGCATCGTCGGCAAATACGGCAAGCAGGTGCAGAATCTGCTGAAGAAGGCGGCCGGTCTGGACATTCAGGTCATCTGCCCGCTGCATGGCCCAGTTCTTAAGGAAAATCTCGGCCATTACCTGCACCTCTATGATCTCTGGTCCTCCTATCAGCCAGAAAGCGAGGGCATCGTCATCGCCTACACGTCTGTCTATGGACACACGAAGAAGGCCGTAGAACAGCTCGCCGACCAGTTTCGTGCCAAGGGCTGCCCGAATGTCATCGTTCACGACCTCGCGCGCTGCGATATGGCGCTGGCCATCGCCGACGCCTTCCGTTATAATAAGCTCGTGCTCGCCACGACGACCTACAACGCGGACATCTATCCCTTCATGCGCGACTATATTCATCGCCTGACGGAGCGCAATTTCCAGAACCGCACGGTCGCCCTTATCGAGAATGGCTCCTGGGCGCCAACCGCAGCCAAGGTCATGAAGCAGATGCTCGAGAAGAGCAAGGACATCAAGTGGGCGGATACGACTGTGCACATCAAGTCCGCGCTCAGTGAGGAGAGCAGCGCACAGCTTGGTGCGCTGGTGGAAGAACTCTGCCAGGATTATGTCGCGCGCAGCAATGAGACCGCCAATAAGAACGACCTCACCGCACTGTTCAACATCGGCTACGGCCTGTATGTCGTGACCTCCAACGACGGCACGAAGGATAATGGCCTGATCGTCAATACCGTATCGCAGGTGACCAACACGCCGAACCGCATTGCCGTCACGATCAACAAGGCAAACTACTCGCACCATGTCATTAAAAAGACTGGGATCATGAACCTGAACTGCCTGTCGCAGGATGCGCCCTTCTCCGTATTCGAGACCTTCGGTTTCCAGAGCGGACGCACGGTTGACAAGTTCGCGGGCGCGGGCATCACGCCGCTCTACTCGGACAACGGGCTCGCCTTTCTTCCGAAATATATCAATTCCTTCATGTCGCTGAAGGTAGAGCAGTATTTCGACATGGATACGCACGGTATGTTCATCTGCAGCATCACCGAGTCCCGCGTCATCTCGAAGGTGGAGACGATGACCTACACGTACTACCAGAACAACGTCAAGCCGAAGCCCGCCACCGAGGGTAAGAAAGGCTTCGTCTGCAAGGTCTGCGGCTACGTCTACGAGGGTGACGAGCTCCCGGATGACTTCGTCTGCCCGCTCTGCAAGCACGGTGCGGCGGACTTTGAGCCGATCTCCTGAGCACTGACACGAGATAGCCTGCACCGGCCACGCACTATGGTCGGTGCAGCTTTTTTTCACACGTACATGAGAAAGGGCGCCGGTTTTCCGGCGCCCTTTCGGGAGTAGTATTTCAAATAAATGTTATGTGTGTTTTTCAGCCTTCCGTTCCGAAGCCATTTGCAAATAATTTGAAATAAGATTCCAGTGCAGTTTCGAATGATTCATAAAATTTCTTCATAATCCATGACCTCCTTTTTGGACTTCCGGCGGAAGCGGTGCTTCCGTTTCTTTGTTTGTGACTACAGTATAGCACCGCCTTTTAAAAAAATAAAAT
>JAJQBC010000008.1 GCA_021203465.1 Lachnospiraceae bacterium
AGTTTGTCGCCGTCACATAGGATACCTGTCCGGTATTCGGGTTCGTATACTTGTAGCTGGCACTGCCGGAAAGTGTTTCCGCTGTGTTATATTTGAAGATATATTCATAATCTCCGGTATCAATGTTCAGGATCGCCACGGCATATTCGACACCGGAAAGATCCGTGCCGTCACTGTCTTCCTTGTGGAGTGTGATACTGCATTTCCGGGTTTCCTCGACCTCGATCACCTCGTTGCTCGCCTTGTTGTGAGCCGTAAGCTGGCCACCGCCGGAATCAATCACGACTTCACCGGAGGTATGGTCAGTATAGACATGCATCAATACTTTGCCACTGGTATCCGATATTTGCGTGCCTTCCACGGAGTTAATATAAATGCCATCCAGCAGGTAGCCTGTGGCGGTTTTTACACCACCGATGGGATCATTTTGTTCGTAAGCGATTAAATTTTGGACGGTAGTTACCGCCACACTACATTTTTGAAGTAGAAAGTAGTTTTTTACTCCAATTCAGAAATGTCATGGCCGAATATTACGACCAAAGCACCTTGACAATCCACATATGATCGATTTGTAGTTTACTGGTTTTCAGCCAAAGCCATCTGCTCGACTTCCGCTTTTACGGATTCGTTCCATGGAGCCAGCTGTTCCAGTTCTCCGTCTGTCATGCTGCTGTTTGGCAGTTTTTCGAGGAGTAAGGAAAGGTAGTGGTAGGCGTTTACTCCGTTTGCTTTTGCCATCTCTACCATGGTATAGCACATGGCACTGGCTTCCGCGCCAACCGGGCGGTCGCTGAAGAGCCAGCCCTTGCGTCCCACTACAAAGGGACGGATGGAGTTCTCGCTCGGGTTGTTCGAAAGGCTGCACCTACCGTCCTCCAGATATGTCATGAGGTAAGGGATACGGTTGCGGGCGTAGGTTACGGCTTTGGCCATACGGGAACCTTTGACGGGCGACTGCTTTTCAAGCCACGCCAAAAAGCCTTCAATCACCGGCTTTTCTTTCTCAAGCCTGGCCTGTTTGATGGCATCGAACGAAAGGTTCTTCTTTTTGATCTTCCCTTCCTCTTCGAAGAGGCGGTTGATGTACATGACCCCCTGTACGGCAGGCTGCGTGTAATCCAGCTCTTTTCCTTTGGGGATCGCATCGATCAGGTACCGCCGGATGTGTGCATAGCACGCTGTCCGTTTTGCGGAGCGGAGTTTGTTATATCCGCTGTACCCATCGCACATCAGGTATCCGCTGTATCCGTCCAGGAAATCCACGGCATTCTCACCGGCGCGGGTCTGGGAATACTTGTAGATGATGATGGGCGGCCCGCCGTCCTCCCCGCTGCGGTAAAGCCACATATAGGACTGTGTCTGGGCCCGGCGCCCCGGTTCATGGAGCACCTGCACCGGCGTCTCGTCCGCCATGACAAACTGGCGTTTCAGCAGTTCCCTGCGGAAGAAGTCATACATTGGCCGGAAAAAATCGTCGGCATTCCGGATGACCCAGTTTGCCAGTGTCGCGCGGCTGATCTGTGCGCCGCACTGCTTCCAGTCGCGTTCCTGGCGGTACAGGGGCATGCCGTTGAAGTATTTCTGGTAGATGACCCAGGCAACTGTGGAAGCGGAAGCCATCCCGTGTATCATATGAGCCCGGCCATCTTTCCCTTTTTTGATATAGGGAAGTCCGGCACTGGTTTTACAGGCAGGGCACCCATAGTTTATACTGTAATACTCGCGGATCTTTACTTTCGGACGGGTGAACTGGATTTCCCGGCGGACAAACTCCTCCCCGATCTTTTCAAGCGGGGTACCGCAGATTCCGCAGATGCGTTCCTCTTCCGGGACATCGAGGTAGCATTTCTCCACAGGGATGCCCTTAAACCGGTCATCATTATTCTTCCGGGGTTTACGCGTTGTTTTATCCGCGGGCGGCTCTGTGGCAAAAGCCTCTTCCTGTCCGGCAAGCGAAGGATCCTGTTCCGCCTCGGCCTCATTAAAGAGGTCCATCTGGCCGGGGATCTGCGCAACACCTTTTTCGCTGGAAGATCCAAAGAGCTTTTTAGTCAGGTAGTCGACCTGCTCTTTCAGGTTGTCGCGTTCCTGGCTGATCTGCTCCTGCTGGGCTTTCAGCATTTCGATGGTCTCGCGCAGCGTCTGGATGAGCTTATTCAGTTCAGTGATGGTATCTTTCATCTCCCGGAACTGGAGATCTTTCGGACTGTCTGCCACGTGGTTTTCCCCCGTTTTCTGATGGCTCTATTATACCACAGAACAGCCTGTTTTTACAGGGAAACAGGGGATGAAAAGTGCCGAAATACAAGGCTTTATCCCAGTATTTCTGTGCACTATTTCCCCGCCGGAGACATCATGTTTTTGCAGTCCGGATCGCCTTCGGCTGTTCGATATCGATGCCAGACATCAGCCAGTCAAACTCCCGCCAGGTGAGGTTGCGGACCTCGGATTTATTGCGCGGCCAGCGGTACCGGCCCTGCGCCACAGTGAGCCTTTTGTAGATCAGCACCATGCCGTCCGGCTCGGTCAGGATCGCTTTGATCCGGTCACACCTGCGGCCGCAGAAAAGGTACAGGGCATTCGCATAGGGATCCATGGAAAACTGTTCCTGGATGATCGCGCAGAGCCCGTCAATGGATTTCCTCATATCCGTCCGCCCTGTGACGATATAGATCGCGTCCACGCCGGAGATGTCGCCTAACATGACACCGCCGCCTTTGCCAGCCGGATCACCTGCCCCAGCAGGGCAGGGTCAGCGGAGTTGCTGATCTTCAGATGGATGCCATCCATGCTGAGTTCGATCGTATGTGGATTGTCAAGGTACATGCCGGATGCCAGCGGCGCTGCCGGAGCATCCGTTCCCGGACATGGGTCCGGGCATATGTCAATCTGGACGATATCCTGACGGGATGTCAGGTCCATGGCACATGCAGTTTTATTCCTCATGGGAATGTCGCAGGCCTTTTTACGGAGCCTGGTCACTGCATTATAAAATGAGTTGATACTGATATTGTTTTGTTCACACCAGTTGCTGTCACTCATTCCGCTCTGCCTGCATTCCTGGATGATATGGAGCCAGTCGTTATCGGAGCGGCGGTTACTATACTTGGACATGGGGTTCCTCCTTTTTTGCAATGACAGTGAATTCCTACCGGCTACCAATCGTTACCGGTGTCAAATGAACGAAACTACGATTCACTACCATTATAAGGGGATCCCCGTTAGCGGGAAACCCGCCCAAAATTTAGGCGCTTACGATTGTCCGTAAACTAGGAACTTTAGAACAGCTTTTAATTGAGCATGGGCCGACT
>JAJQBC010000007.1 GCA_021203465.1 Lachnospiraceae bacterium
ATTTCCATTTTTTGGAGTTTCTTTTAAATAATCACATTGATGATTCTGGTGGAAAGGAGGAGGCTCCAATAGTGTAGTTTTTAAAAATAATTATCCATGCAGATATGATATAGAGTATACCTGTATAGATAATTATTTTTATTTTTATGTATTGTATTTTGCAAGAAGGTCAAAACGGTTGCAGAAATTTGCCATGCAGATTCCTTGCTTGCGACTATGAGGGAAAGGATGAATTACTGATGAAAAAGACGCCGTTTGTGACGAGGGAGCAGGTCGAAGAGATCGCGAAGCTATATCCCACGCCTTTCCATATCTATGATGAGAGGGGAATTCGTGAAAACGTTAAAAATCTCTACGAGGCTTTTTCCTGGAATCCGGGTTATAAAGAATATTTTGCGGTGAAGGCGACGCCGAATCCCTTCCTGATGGAGATTCTGAAGGAGTACGGCTGCGGCAGCGATTGCTCATCGGAGGCGGAGCTACTCCTCTCAGACGCAGTCGGGATTAGCGGCCACGATATCATGTTTTCTTCCAATGACACGCCGCTTGCGGAGTTCGCGCTGTGTGAGAAGCTGGGCGGCATCATCAATCTGGACGACATCACGCACATCGAGGCGGTTGAGCGGACGCTCGGCTATCTGCCGAAGACGATGAGCTGCCGCTACAATCCGGGCGGATATTTCAAGATGAGCAACGGCATCATGGACAATCCCGGCGATGCCAAGTATGGCATGACGGAGGAACAGATGATCCGGGCTTTCCGGATTATGAAGGAGAAGGGAGTAGAGCACTTCGGCATTCATGCCTTTTTGGCGAGCAATACGGTGACAAATGAATATTATCCGCTGCTCGCGCAGGTGCTCTTTGAGCTGGCAGTTCGTCTGCAGAAGGAGACGGGCGTGCACATTAGTTTTATCAATCTGTCCGGTGGCATCGGGATTCCCTATCGGCCCGATCAGGAGCCGAACGACATCCGGGTTATCGGCGAGGGCGTGCGCAAGGTTTTTGAAGAGGTTCTTGTGCCGGTCGGTATGGGAGATGTTTCCCTGTGCACGGAGCTGGGCCGTTATATGACGGGACCTTTCGGGGGACTGGTGACAAAGGCGATCCATGAGAAGCACACGCACAAGGAGTATATCGGGGTGGATGCCTGCGCGGCGAATTTGATGCGTCCCGCGATTTACGGCGCCTATCATCACGTGACGGTGTTGGGGAAGGAGGACAAGCCCTGCGACCACGTCTACGATGTGACGGGCTCACTCTGTGAAAACTGTGACAAATTCGCGGTGGACCGTGCGCTGCCCAGAATCGAGAAGGGGGATTACCTCTTTATCCATGATGCAGGCGCGCATGGACACTCGATGGGATACAATTATAATGGAAAACTGCGCTCCGCGGAACTTCTTCTGCGGGAGGACGGTTCAGTACAGCTGATCCGCCGCGCAGAGACGCTGAATGATTATTTTGCAACTTTCGACTGCTTTGAAGTCGGGAAAAAGCTGATCCGGTAATCAGAAAACCGGATTAAGAGGAGAGAGAAAATGCCGCAGCCGAAAAGAGGCTACAGAGGAAAACGACATAAAAAAAGAATGCTCTCGCGTGTACGGGCGACATTGCTGTCTATGGCGGCCACCCTTGCTCTTGTGCTGGCTCTGGCTCTGGTCTGGTGGCTTTTGTGGGGAAGTTCAATCGGAGTTTCCTCTGATGGCTGTGTCCTCGCGGAGCAGGCGGACGGATCCATGGTCCTGACCTGGAACGAAGTGAAGGGTGTTGAGAGCTATGTGGTAAAGGTTACCTGGAACGACGAGGAGGGAAGTAAAAACGTCTTTCAGGCTACCGTGGAGACGAACAGCTGTACGCTGCCGTTCACGGCGGATATCGGTGAGTGCACGTTGAGTGTCCGCACGGACGGCTCTTTGTCGAGGAGCATATTAAAAGCGAACGCAAATCTGTCTTCAGGCCTGTCAAATGCGAGCTGGTATTTTAATGAAGATACGAATGTGCTGAGCGCTACGTATACGCTGACCGATGGGGCGACCTGTCATGTCTGTCTGATGGAGGACGGTAAGGTCGCCGATGAAGTAATGACGGTCGACGGAGATTTTGTTCAGATCACCTTCGGCGAAGACGGCGACCTGCCGCTTCCGGAGAGTGAATATACGATCGGTCTGTGTGACAGTCGTGCCGGCAAGGATGTTTCTTATATTGGATATGCGTCCGCTACCTACACACTCAGCCGTCAGCAGCTGCTGGGGAAAGATATGGAGGTAGAGGTGGAGGACGAGGACGGCAATGTGTATACCTTCACATGGAATGAGACGGCGGGAAGCCGTTACGTCGTGCAGCAGTATGACGAGGACGGCGGCAGCTGGATAGACGTTGCCTACATCGCGACCGACGCGGAGCGGACCTACACGACCCCGCATCTGGATTCGTTTACAACCTATACTTACCGGATTGTGGCGGAAGACAGTCAGGGAGCGGAGGCGGAGAGCAGCTATATCGCTATCTCGGAGGACATCGTCTGTGAGACGGAGGCGTCGGCTATTTACTGCACTGTCTGGCCCATGTTGTCCCTGACGGCTTACTCGGATTCGGAGAAGACGCAGAAGGTCGGGACGGTGAGCGCGATGAAGGCTTACTGTGTTCTGGACGAGGCGAACGGGATGTTCGGCGTCCTGGTGGACGGCGAGACCTGGTATATCGACAGCTATACCTGTATGATCAACCTGACGGAGTATCTGGGTGATCTGTGCAGTTATGATATTACTAACAGCTATGACTCCGTCTTTACGGTTCACGAGTTCGAATTTCCGGGCGTATCGGGTGAGGCCGTAACAGGCTTTGAAAATATGGCTTTGAATGACGGAACCTTTGCGACGCCGCTGATGTATCCGGTGGCGGACAAGCTCATGGATGCGGCTCAGATGGCACTGTCTGCGGGATATCGGCTACGGATCTATGAATCCTACAGGCCGGCTGTCGCTACTCAGATGCTTTATTCCATGGCGACGAGTCTGCTGAGCCAGACGATCCCGGATGAAACCTGGACCGGCAAGTCGCTTTCGGAACTGGAAATGCCCGCGAATTCTGTCACGACTGAGGCGATTGTCAATGAAGATGGCACCATGACATTGAAGGAAACGGTATCTGCTTTGACTTATGCGGATGTCATGTACGGCGGGTCGTCCTACCATCTGAGTTCTTTCCTGGCAGCCAAGACGAGTCGGCACAATGTCGGCGTCGCTGTCGACCTGACGCTGGAGGACGCCGAGACCGGGGAGGAGCTGCTGATGCAGACCGCCATGCACGACCTGAGCCAGTATTCCATTACCGACAGAAATGACGCAAATGCCAATACCTTGGCCAGTATCATGAATGCCGCAGGTTTGTCGTCGCTGGTCTCGGAATGGTGGCATTTTCAGGATGACGATGTCGATAGGGTTACATCCATGTCTTCCGTGCCGGTCAGTATCGAGGGCTGGAAACAGGATGTCTATGGACGCAGATACCGTCTGGCGGACGGCAGTTATTACACGGACTGCACGGTTACGATTTCCGGCAGGGAGTACGATTTTAACAGTAATGGATACCTGATCGAGTAAATCGGATCAGGGGGGGGGCGATGCGGACGACGCCATGTCGTTTACATAAGAAAAAAGAATGAGGTACCGACAAATGAAAAAATTCCTGAGTGAGAAACGAAAGACAGTGACCGCCGTTGTCGCCTTGCTGGCGGTTGCTATTGTGGCAGCAGGGGGATATCAGCTCTGGCATTCCGCCCAGCCTAAATTCCAGGACGTCACGATCGAACTGGGTACGGATTCGGTGACGCTTGCGGAATTTATGACGCCGTATGCGGATGCTTCTCTGGTCAGCTTCATCACGGATCCTTCTACAATCAATATCGATGAGACAGGGGACGCGTCGGTGAGCTTGGCGTACAGGAATAAGGAGGAGACCGTCACGCTGCATGTGGTTGACACCACTGCTCCGACGGTTGAGTTTGTGGAGGTATACGATGCGCCGCTGAATTATGAACCGAACGCGGAAGACTTTGTGCAGAGCGTTGAGGATTATTCAGAAACGACAGTCTCTTTTGCGGAGACGACCGCGAGCGCGCGCAGCGGCGAGGATTATGATGTGACGGTGGTGGTCACTGATGCGAGCGGGAATTCGGTCAGTCAGGACTGCACGATCAATTATACATGGATAAAGGAATCCTATGATCTGGAATATGGTGATCAACTGACCAAGCAGGATCTGTTGGCATATCAAAATGTCGGTACGAGCCTGATCGAACAGTCGGATATCAACGAAATCAACGAATCCGAAGTGGGAGAGTATGTGATATCCAGCAGCAATGGCTACAAAACCGTCGAATGCATGGTGACGGTCGCGGATACCACTGCACCGGAGGTGGAGCTTCAGGATGTGTCGGTCTATCCGGGCGGTGAAGTGGAGCTGGAGGACTTTGTTGTTTCAGCGACGGACATGTCCGGGGATGTGGAACTGCAGTTGGCGGATGAGGTGAACACCTCCGAAGTAGGAACCTACGCCGTGACGATCGAGGCGGAGGACATTTATGGAAATGTAGCCTCGGTGGAAGCAACGCTCATTGTAAAGACGGATGATGTGCCCCCGGTTATCAGCGGGCTGAGCACAATCAGCATTGCAAAGAACAGCGGAACGCCGGACTATCTGTCCGGAGTGACGGCGGTGGATGCCATCGACGGAGAGTGCAGCGTTTCCTATGACGACAGCAGCGTCAACTACAGCTCGGCGGGAACCTACTATGTGACTTATACGGCCTCGGATACTTCCGGGAATGTGGCAAGCTCCAAGCGTAAGGTTACGGTTACGCACGACAGTTCCGACACGGACGCGCTGGTCGCCTCGATCGCAGCGGGGCTGGGAAATGACGTGAAGTCGATCGCGGATTATGTCCGCTCGTATGTCAGCTATAATCATGACTGGGGCGGGAGCGATCCGGTATGGTATGGTTTTACAAATAGAGTCGGTAACTGTTATGTGCACGCGATGTGCCTGAAGGCGATTCTGGATTACAAGGGCATCAGCAGCCAGCTGATCTGGACCACCGAGAAGACGCATTACTGGTTGATCGTCTATGTGAACGGCGGATGGAAGCATGTGGATGCGACGCCGATGTCCGGCACGATCAGAGAGGCCAGTAAACAGTTAATGAATGACACGGAGCGTCTGGCGACGCTGAGGGGCCGGACCTGGGACACCTCGTTGTGGCCCGCCTGTAATTAGGAGGGACGCGAGATGATCCGGATTCTGATTCTGCTGGTCGGCCTGCTGCTTTACGCAGTTTACGGGTCGGCCGGCCTTGCCGGCCTTATCTGGCTGCTGGCCGCCGCCGTGATTACCTGGCTTGTGGGGCTTTTACTGCCCAGATACCGATGGCTGTTCTGGCCGGCGATCGTGGCCAGCACTGCGCCGCTGGTCCTGATGAGGCTGCAGCCGGTCACCGGCTTTAGCCTGCTTACGACGCTTGGTGTATCTTACTTTACTCTGCAAATGATCTCTTATCTGACGGATGTCCGGAAGGAAAAGTATCCGCCGGAAAAGAGTTTTCTCACTTTTGCGCTCTATCTGACCTATTTCCCGCATCTGGTACAGGGACCGATTGAGAGTTTCGACCATATGAAGATGGCGCTGGAGGAGCAGAAGTTCAGCTGGGACGGGCTGTCCGCCGGAGCGATCCGGATGGTATGGGGGGCCTTCAAGATGCTGGCGATTTCCGCGCGGGCGAGCATGGTGCTGGCAACGATTTCGGCGTCCCCGGAGGAATACCGCGGCGCCTATGCGCTGTTTGCGATGATTCTGTATTCGGTGCGCCTGTATGCCGATTTCTCCGGTTGCATGGATATCGTGCTGGGAGTTTCTCAGGTGCTGGGGCTTCGCTTAAGCGAAAATTTTGACGCCCCTTACTACTCCCAGACGGTAGCAGAGTTCTGGCGCCGCTGGCACATGACGCTGGGAACATGGCTGAGAAATTATATCTATATTCCGCTCGGTGGAAACCGAAAGGGAAAAGTCCGCAAGGTGATCAACCTGCTTATTACCTTTCTGGTATCCGGCTTCTGGCATGGCTTCCACTATATTCTGTGGGGGCTGTTCAATGGGATTTTTGTCGCGCTGGGCAACACGCTTCGCACCGGCTCAAAGATTTTTAACCGGCTGCTCACCTTCCTGATTATCAGCGTCCTCTGGTCTTTTTTCATCTGGCCGGACAGCCTGACGGCGCTGGGCAGCATCGGCTCGCTCTTTACGACCTTCAATTATGGGGCGTTCGCAGCGAATATTCTCTCGCTGGGGCTGGGTGCGGCCGACTGGGTCGTCTTCCTCTGTGCTACGGTGCTGCTCTGGGTTTATGACGGGAATAAGGAGCGGTTTCGGAACGTGTTCACCGGCAGCGCGCCTGCTGTAAGGCTGGCTGTCGTAGGCATGCTTGGCCTGCTGGCGCTCGTATTCGGTATGTACGGCATCGGCTTTGAGGCGGAGCAGTTTATCTACAGCAGTTTTTAGGAGGGACCGGGATGAAGAAGCATACACGGATAAAAACAGGAATTTCAGTCATTCTGGTGCTCGTCGTCTTTCTGGGGCTTTTTGCGTTCGCGACGCGGCTGCTGGAGCCGAAATACGCCGAGTCGCTGACGGAGGGCAGCATGATCTCCCAGTATTATGAGGAGGCGGGCGGCCACGAGGTCATTTTTGTGGGGGACTGCGAGGTCTACGCCAACTTTTCCCCGATGGAGATGTATCGGCAGGAGGGAATTACCGCTTATGTGCGCGGGACGCCGCAACAGCTGATCTGGCAGTCCTACTACGTGCTGAAGGAGACCTTCCGCTACGAAATTCCGAAGGTGGCGGTGCTCAATGTCAATTCCATGCGCTACTCGGAGCCTGTCAGCGAGGCCTACAATCGGCTGATGATCGACCGGATGCGCTGGTCGGAGGAGAAGATTGAGATCATTAAGGCTTCGATGACGGAGGAGGAGAATTTCTGGTCCTATGTATTTCCGATCTTGCGTTATCACTCCCGCTTTGACGAGCTGACCTCGGAGGACATTGAGTATCTGCTTCACGATGAATACAACACTTTCAACGGATATCAGATGAATAAGGAGGTCCGGCCGGTCGATACGCTGCCGACGGAGCGCATGCTGTCGGACTATACTTTTGAAGATATTGATTACGACTATCTCGACCGAATAAGGGAGCTCTGCGAGGAGAACGGCGTCACGTTGGTGCTGGTCAAGGCGCCCAGCGTCTATCCCTACTGGTACGACGAGTATGATGCGCAGATCGAGGACTATGCCGAAACCTACGGCCTTGATTTCTATAATTTTCTGGACGTAGCGGAGGAGATCGGTATCGACTACACGACGGATACCTACGACGAGGGGCTGCATCTCAATCTCTCCGGAGGGACGAAGCTGTCCGCATATTTCGCGGGGATTCTTGCAGAGGAATACGATCTGACGGATTACCGGACGGACGATGAAGTGTCCGCCATCTACGATGAAAAGCTTGCGCAGTACGATGCGGCTGCGGCTGAGTGATAAATGCTATAAAGAAAAGGAGTGAAGGAACACATGAAAAAAGCATTGGTAATGGCAATGGCAGTGATGATGGCGGCTTCTCTCGCGGCCTGCGGAAGTTCTTCCGGAAGCACAGATGCTTCCGAACAGGCCATCACCTGCTCGGATGATGACGAGGAGGATGAAGAAGAGGCCGAGATGGAGGAGAGCGTCTCCGTGACGCAGGAGACTCAGGACGAGGGCGTTTTCTCTTTTGAGGCGGACGGCGTGACGATCACGCCGGGCGAAGCCTTTGACTCCTCCGCGTTGCAGGACGCGGACGACGTCTACACGGTTCTGAGCTGTGCAGTGGACGGCTATGACAACGTCTACAATTACACGACCTTCGAGGTCACGGCTTTCGACTCCGGGGACGGAGAGGTGACCTACTCGATCTATTTCCTTGATCCCAACATCACAACGCCGGAGGGTCTGGCGCTTGGCGACAGTGTGGACAAGGTGACAGAGCTCTACGGAGATAATTATGAGGAGGACGGAACCGCGCTGGTCTATACCCGCGGGGAGACGGAGCTGAGCATTATCCTGCAGGACGACGTTGTGGCCAGCATCGAGTATCTGCTGATCCTGTAGCGCAAAGCTGCGATGAAAACTGCTTGCGCCTTTTCAAAAGCTGTGTTAGAATGATAAGACTTGAGCGGGCCGCTGTGGCGGAATTGGCAGACGCACTTGACTCAAAATCAAGCGGAGCGATCCGTGCCGGTTCGAGTCCGGCCAGCGGCATTTTAAGGGATGGTTTCGGGTATATGACCCGCAGCCGTCCCTTTTTTCGACAGGAGCATGGGATCGGGAGCGGGTGCTTAAAAAAATAGTTGACAAAATCAGGCATAAATCATATACTTGAGTGGTGCAATGAATATCCGGACAGTTGTATTCTGCACAATATACAACTGGAGGGAGGTTGGGTGTGATTCTATGTCGAACGTAATCGTAAAAGAGAACGAGACTTTAGACAGTGCGCTGCGTCGCTTCAAGAGAAACTGCGCGAAGGCGGGGATTCAGCAGGAGATCCGCAAGAGAGAGCATTACGAGAAGCCGAGTGTCAAGCGCAAGAAGAAGTCTGAAGCGGCCAGAAAACGTAAATATAATTGAGGAATGTGCAGTGATGCCTTGACTGTGTTGGAGTCAAGGCATTTCTTTTGGGAGCGGTAGAGAGCATGGAAGCGATTTTTCGGGAGATTTTGCAGAATACAGTGCTGGTGTGCGGCGTGGCAGGCTGGGCGGTAGCGCAGGTGATCAAGATGATCATCTATGCGGTCGTGCATCGGGAGATCCGCTGGGAACGCATGGTCGGGGACGGCGGCATGCCGAGCGGCCATTCCGCTACGGTGAGCGCGATGGCGACGGCATCCGCGATTCTCTATGGCTTCCGGAGCTTCGAATTCGCGGTCACCTGCATGATGGCGATCATCGTCATGCACGACGCTATGGGCGTTCGCAGGGAGACCGGCAAGCAGGGCAAGGTGCTGAACGAGATGGTCGAATTTTTCCAGACGGAGGGATTGGCTGCTTTCCAGAAGAGCGACAAGATGTATGCGTTCTGGGACGCGGGTCTGAAGGAGCTGGTCGGACATAGCCCGCTGCAGGTAGCTGTCGGCTGTCTGATCGGTATTGCGACGGCCTGCCTGATTATTCTGTAGAGTGCCGACGGGCTTATTTCCATGCATAATTTCTGTCATTTTTGCTACTATATAGCAAGGAAGTGACAGAGGTGATATTCTGAAAAGACTGTGTGTATATTTCCTGATGATTCTGCTTCTGTTTCCGCCTCTGGCGGTTCTGGCCTCGGAGCAGGGGACTGTGCAGGAGGAGACGGAATCGGATACATCGCCGGAAACGGAGCAGGAGACGCGGGAGGCGAATCAGGTCGCTGCGGAAGTATCCGCACCGCATGCGATTCTGATTGAGGTTTCTACGGGGACCGTTCTGATGGAGAAAGCGGCGGATGAGCAGCTGCATCCGGCCAGCGTGACCAAGATCATGACGATGCTGCTGATTCTGGAAGCGCTGGAAGAGGGGAAAATTTCCCTTAGTGATGTGGTGACCGTCTCGGAGAACGCGGCCGGGATGGGAGGCTCACAGGTCTATCTGGAGCCCTATGAGCAGCAGACGGTGGAGACGCTGCTCAAGTGCATTGCCGTCGCGAGCGCAAATGATGCCTGCGTGGCGATGGCGGAGTACATAAGCGGCAGTGAGGGCGATTTCGTAAAGCAGATGAACGCGCGTGCGGAGGAGCTCGGCATGACGAACACGCATTTTGTCAATTCCTGCGGCCTGGACGACGATGCGCACCTGACAACCGCGCGGGATGTTGCGCTGATGTCGCGGGAAATTTTGCTGAATCATCCGGAAATACACGATTACTGTACGATCTGGATGGAAAATATCACGCACACGACCGCAAAGGGCAGCTTCGAGTTCGGCCTCACCAATACGAATAAACTGATCCGACAATACGAGTATGCGACCGGGCTGAAGACCGGTTATACGAGCGTGGCGGGCTTCTGCGTGCCAGCCAGCGCGAAGAAGGACGATATTGAGCTGGTGGCTGTGATCATGGGCGGCGCAGACAGTAAGAGCCGGTTTCAGGACGCGATCACACTGCTGAACAGCGGATTTGCCTGCTGCAGCCTCTATCGGGATACGGAACGGCTTGCGCTGCCCGCTGTACCGGTCAGAGGCGGTGTGGAGGAGAGCGTGGAGCTCGCATATGCGGAGGATTTCTCCTATGTCTCGACGGATGGGAGCAGCCTCGCGGAAGTCGGCCGTGCACTGGAACTTCCGGAGGAGATGGGAGCCCCGGTGGAGGAGAATGAGCAGGTTGGCCGCATCGTCTATACGCTGGACGGCAGAGAGATTGGTTCGGTCGCGCTGCTGGCCGCAGCCGGAGTGGAAAAGGCCGATTTTTCGGACTATCTTTTTCGGGCCGGGAAAATCCTGCTGCTATAATATATCTGGCAGCGGGATGACAAAAGGGGAGAAGCGGTGTAATGACAGGATGTCTGGGAAGCGATATGTTGAAAATCAGCCGTTATGAAGTCCGTACAGATAAGCTGAAAAAAGACAGCCCTCCGCTGTGTATTGCCATGCTGGCTGATCTGCATGATCGTCTCTGGGGAGAGGGACAGAGCGAACTCCTCGATGCGGTTGACCGGCTGGAGAGCGATCTGGTGCTCTGTGCCGGAGACATGCTGCTGGGCGGGAAGCTCGCCGAAACGGAGCACACAGTCTGCCTTTTCCGCGAGCTGGTGAAGCGGAAAGCGCCGGTTATCTGTGCCAATGGGAATCATGAGTCCCGTATGCGTCTCAGAAAAGAGGTCTACGGCGATCAGTACGAACAGTATACAAAAAAGCTGCTTGATCTGGGTGTGTGTGTACTGGTCGATGAGACGCGTGAGATTTCGTGGGGAGAGGCTTCTATTTTGGTGCACGGCTACGAGCTTCCGCTGGAGTATTACCGAAAACTTGGACAGCCGCATTTTGAACCAGAGGAGCTCACACGTGTCTTTGGAGCGGCACGCGAGGATGCCTTCCATATTCTGCTGGCGCACAATCCGGTCTTTTTTGACGCCTATGCGGCCTGGGGAGCGGATTTGACGCTGTCCGGACATCTGCACGGCGGGATTGTGCGGCTGCCCGGCTTAGGCGCCCTTATCACTCCGCAGGCGCGGCTGTTTCCGAGGTACAGCAGGGGGCTGTATTTGTCAAATGGGAAATACATGTTAGTCAGCGCAGGGCTCGGAGAGCACACGGTGCCACTTCGAATCAACAATCCGCATCAGTTGATTTCCATTACGGTAAGAGGGATGGCTTAGATATGGCATTGTCAGTCAAAATCGAGAGCTTTGAGGGTCCTTTGGATCTGCTGCTCCACCTGATCGATATCAATAAATTTAATATTTTCGATATACCGATCGTGGAGATCACCGCGCAGTATATGGAATATCTGCAGGCCATGGAGACCGAGGATCTGAATGCCATGAGCGAGTTTCTCATCATGGCGGCGACGCTTCTTGAGATCAAGGCAAAGATGCTGCTTCCCGTCGAGAAGGATGAGGAAGGCGAGGAGATCGACCCGCGTGAGGAACTCGTCCGCAGGCTGCTTGAGTATAAAATGTATAAATATATGGCCGCCGAACTTCGGGACAGGCTGTCCGTATCCGGAAAGGCGCTCTATAAGGAACCGACGATCCCCAGAGAGGTGGCGGAATACGAAGCCCCGGTGGACATGGAAGAGCTGATCGGGGATACGACGCTTCAGAGCCTGAACACAATTTTCCAACAGCTCATGCGCCGACAGACAGAGAAGATTGATCCGATTCGCAGTCAGTTCGGGAAGATTGAGCAGGAGGAAGTCAGCCTCGATGAAAAGCTGGCCAGTGTGCGGGATTATGCTTCGAAGCACTCCTCTTTTTCTTTCGCGGCGCTG
Organism: Lachnospiraceae bacterium; assembly: GCA_021203465.1. Classification (GTDB taxonomy): domain Bacteria; phylum Bacillota; class Clostridia; order Lachnospirales; family Lachnospiraceae; genus Hominiventricola. The sequence continues at coordinate 12,058 of JAJQBC010000007.1, forward strand.
CTGGAGAAGCAGAAAAACAGGAATCAGTTGATTGTCACATTTCTGGCGGTGCTCGAGTTGATGAAGACCGGCGAGCTGGACGCCAGACAGGACGAGCTGTTCGGCGATATCCTGCTGACGTCCCGGATTTAACAGGAGGAGAGAAACGTGGAGCTTGAGAAGACGGAAGGGCTGATCGAGGCAGTGCTGTTTGCGATGGGCGAGGCAGTGAGTGTGGAGAAGCTGGCTGCGGCTGTCGGGCACGATGTGCCGACGACCCGAAAGCTGGTACACCAGATGATGGATCGCTACAACAGCCGCGTAGGAGGCATGGAGATTATCGAGCTGGAGGATTCCTTCCAGCTCTGCACCCGGAAGGAATATTATGAAGCTTTGATCCGCGTTGCGAAGCAGCCAAAGAAATATACGCTGACCGATGTACAGCTTGAGGTGTTGTCCATCGTGGCTTATCGGCAGCCGGTGACGCGTCAGGAGATCGAGAAGATTCGCGGCGTGAATTCGGATCACGCGCTGAATCGGCTTGTCGAGTATGGACTCGTCGGCGAGGCGGGGCGTCTGGACGCTCCAGGTAGGCCGATCCTGTTTGGAACGACGGAGGAATTCCTTCGGAATTTCGGCGTACGCTCGCCGGAGGAGCTGCCCTCCATCCAGCCGGAGCTGGTCGAGGAGATGAAGAGCGAGGCTGAGGAGGAAGTGCAGTTGAAGCTGGACATCTAGAGTGCCCACTGTCTTGCGACCTGCTCGAGTCGCCACCGAAAATCGATCGCGGGGACATCTTCAGCGGCGGTGATGGGAAAGAGATCCAGAATCTCTCCGTTTATGTAGTAGACCACGCTGCCGACGATCTCTCCTTCGTACACCGGTGCTTCCAGCGAGTCAGGGAGCAGGATTTCCACGGAAAATCTGTCCTCCGCGCATAGAAGCAGACTCTCCGGTGAGATTTCGACGCCAAGGCTCACTTCCGCGCTCTGACCGTTTGTTACAGGCAGAGGCTCCGGCGTCAGGGAATCGACCCCGACCGTGACGCTTTCAAATTCCTGCAGTCCATAGCTCATCAGTTTCGTGGTATCGGACCATTTCCAGTTTTTGTTATTCGGCCAGCCGCAGGCCAGCACGACGGCGATCAGCCGTTTTCCGTCGCGCTCCAGCGCGCCTACATAGCAGTAACCGGCGTCGTTTGTGAAGCCGGTCTTTCCGGTCAGTGCGCCTTCCATCATGTTCAGAAAGGCGTTTTTGTTGTTTACGGTAAAACTGCGCGTCCCGTCAAGATCTCCAAAGCTCCATGAGCTCGTCTGTGTGATGGCGAGAAAGGTTTCATTTTCCATGCAGCAGCGCATAATTCTGGCGAGGTCCTCCGCTGTAGTAGAGTGGACGCCTGTTTCATCTGCCGCATCGAGTCCGTTCGGCGTGATGAAATATGTGTCGTAGCAGCCGAGGTCGCGTGCCTTCTGGTTCATCAGCGCGGCAAAGCCTTCCACGCTGCCTCCGACATGCTCGGCGATTGCGACGGCAGTGTCATTGTGCGATTCCAGCATGAGAGAGTAGCAGAGGTCGAGCAGGCGGTAGCGCTCGCCTTCGCAGATACCGAGCTGCACGTCCGGCATCGAGGCGGCATAGGCCGACACTTCGACAAAGCTGTCAAGATCGGCGTTTTCGAGTGTGATCAGCAGCGTCATGATCTTCGTTGTGCTTGCCATCGGCAGCCTCTCCTCCCCGTTTTTCTCGAAGAGAATGCGTCCGGAGTCGGCATCCATCAGTGCGGCTGCGCGTGCATAGAGATTTTCCGGCTCATTCTCTGCGCGGGCCGGAAGAGCGCAGAAGAACAGGATGGCAGCAGTCAGAAGAACAGTATTTTTTTGAAAGAAGTGGCTGACAGAAGAGAGCATGGGAACTCCGCAGACCATTTTTTTCAGTATATGTGTAAAATTTCCGATCTATCCGCGGTCTTTTGCAGGAAAGTTGTTAAGGCCGTCACTTCTTGTAAAAATGTCTTGAAATTTTCCCGGCGTCTTGTTACAATTATCATCGGCAGAAATTGGTTTAACAATTTTAGTTTTTGGAGGTCTAAAGAATGAGTAGTACATCACAGAACTTGGCAGGCAGCAGAATCGCAGCGCTGCTTGACGAGAACAGTTTTGTTGAGATCGGCGCAGCCGTGAGAGCGCGTGCGACGGATTTCAACATGAACAGCATCGAGACTCCCTCGGACGGTGTCATCACCGGCTACGGCGTCATCGACGGCAGCCTCGTGTACGTGTACAGCCAGGATGCGTCCGTGCTGGGCGGCTCCATGGGCGAGATGCACGCGAAGAAGATCATCCGGCTCTATGACATGGCCCTGAAGATGGGCGCTCCGGTGATCGGACTTGTCGACTGTTCCGGCCTTCGCCTGCAGGAGGCGTCCGACGCGTTGAACGCGTTCGGCGAGCTGTATCTGAAGCAGGCTACGGCGTCAGGCGTTGTCCCGCAGATCACAGCAGTGTTCGGAAACTGCGGCGGCGGCATGGCGGTTGCTTCAGCGATGTCGGACTTCACCTTCATGGAGCAGAAGGGCAGACTCTTCGTTAATTCCCCGAACGCGCTGGCCGGAAATGAAGTGTCCAAATGCGACACGGCGTCCGCTGTGTTCCAGAGCGAGGAAGTCGGCATTGTCGACGTTGTTGCGGAGGAAGCCGAGCTGATCGCGAAGATCCGCGAGCTCGTTTCCCTGATTCCGGCGAACAATGAGGATGACCTGTCCTATCTGGAGTGCGAGGACGATCTGAACAGAGTTTGTTCCGATCTGGAAGCCTCCGCTGCAGATCCGGCGATCGCGCTTCCGATGATCTCGGATTCCGGTATTTTCTTTGAGACGAAGGCTGACTACGGCAAGGACATGGTGACCGGTTTTATCAAGCTGAACGGCACGACAGTCGGCGCTGTGGCGAATCGTTCTACCCTTTATGACGAAGAAGGAAATGCTGCAGAGCAGTTCGATGCGGAGCTTTCCGCGAGAGGCTGCGAGAAGGCTGCCGGTTTCGTAAAATTCTGTGATGCTTTCAATATTCCGATCCTGACGCTGACCAACGCGGCGAGCTTCAAGGCGATGAAGTGCTCCGAGAAGCGCATGGCGAAGGCGGCGGCAGCGCTTACCGCGGCATTCGCGGATGCGGATGTTCCGAAGGTCAACGTGATCGTGGGCAAGGCTTATGGCAGCGCTTATGTGACGATGAACAGCAAGGGACTTGGCGCGGATATTGTCTATGCCTGGCCGGAAGCGAAGATCGGCATGATGGGCGCGAAGCTCGCGGTGAAGGTTATGTACCCGAACGCGGATGCGAAGGAGCTGAAGGAGAAGGAAGCCGCCTACGCGGAGCTTCAGAACAGTGTGACTTCCGCTGCCTCCAGAGGCTATGTCGACACGGTGATCGAGCCGCAGGATACGAGGAAATACGTGATCGGCGCGTTCGAGATGCTGTTTACCAAAAAGGAAGAGCGTCCCGGCAAAAAGCATGGAACTGTGTAGAGCGAGGGGGAACATATGAGACAGAAATTCAGAAAAATCCTGACGGTGCTGGTTCTGGCCGTGACGGTCATGGGGCTTGCAGCCTGCGGAAGTTCATCTGCGGGAAGCACTGTCAGCTATGATCAGAGCTATCTGGCCTCCGTCGCCGATTTCCTGATCGCCAACTGGAGCAGCATGTCGGAGGACGATATTGAGTATTACGCTTCGATGGACGAGGAGGACGCGCAGGATATTGTTGATTACAACAGCCTGCCGTTTACTGCTGAATCCTTTGTGTCTGCTTTCTCTGTATATGAGAGCAATATGGACGATCTGGGGGACTACGTCTCGACGGACAGCTATGAGATCACCGCGGCGGACGAGGATGGCGCTACGCTGGTCACCCATATGACTTTCTCAGAGAGAGAAGCGGATCTGACGATCGAGTTCACCTCTAAGAGTGTGGTGGACGAGCTGGCGCTGGATCCGGAGTACTCCCTGGGAGAGATCTTCTACAAGGCTGGCATGAACACAATTCTCGGAATGGGTGTTGTGTTCGGCGTGCTGATCTTTATCAGCCTTGTTATTTATTGCTTTGGCTTCATCCCGAAGATTCAGGAGAAGTTCAGCAAGAAGAAAGCGGCGCCCGCACAGATACAGGCAGCATCCGCTCCCGCAGCGTCCGTCCCGCAGCCTGCGGCTGTGACGGAAGAGCCGGTGTTGGATGACGGAGAGCTGGTGGCGGCGATCACTGCAGCCATCTGCGCATATACAGGCAGCTCAGAGGACGGATTCGTCGTGCGCTCGATTCGCCGCGCGGATTCCGCAAGATGGAAAAGATCATAAGCAAATCAGGAGGAAAGATAAAAATGAAAAATTATACCATTACCGTAAACGGAACAGTATATGATGTGACTGTAGAGGAAGGCGGAGCGGGCAGCGCTCCTGTGCGTGCGGTGGCTCCGAAGGCAGCGCCGAAAGCAGCTCCGGCAGCGGCTCCGGCTCCTGCGAAGGCAGCAGCTCCGGCAGGCGGCGGCTCTATCGAGGTGACTGCTTCCGTCCCGGGTAAGGTCTTCAAGGTGGAGGCGAAGGTCGGCCAGAGTATGAACGCGGGCGATACGATTGTGGTCCTGGAAGCCATGAAGATGGAGATCCCGGTGGTCGCGCCGGAGGCCGGCACGGTGGCCAGCATTGATGTGGCAGTCGGTGATGCGGTGGAGTCCGGTGATATCCTTGCCACGATGAACTGACGCGGGGATGCTGACATACGAATAAATCGGAGGTTACAAAATGAGTTATATTGCTGATACATTGGGGAACCTCATTCAGCAGACCGCGTTCTTTAACCTGACGTGGGGGAACTACGTCATGATCGTGGTCGCCTGTGTGTTCCTCTACCTGGCTATCGTGAAGGAATTTGAGCCGCTGCTGCTGGTTCCGATCGCTTTCGGTATGCTGCTGGTAAATATTTATCCGGATATCATGATGTCGGTTGAGGAATCCTCGAACGGAACCGGCGGACTTCTCTACTATTTCTATGTGCTGGATGAGTGGGCGATCCTGCCGTCGCTGATCTTCATGGGCGTCGGCGCGATGACGGACTTTGGACCGCTGATCGCGAACCCGAAGAGTTTCCTGCTGGGTGCGGCTTCACAGTTTGGCGTTTTTGTCGCCTATCTGCTCGCGATGCTGATGGGCTTCTCTGATAAGGCCGCGGCAGCCATTTCCATCATCGGCGGCGCGGACGGCCCGACTTCGATCTTCCTGGCCGGCAAGCTGGGACAGACGACACTGATGGGACCGATCGCGGTGGCGGCTTACTCCTACATGGCACTGGTGCCGCTGATCCAGCCACCGATCATGAAGGCACTCACGACCGAGGAGGAGCGCAAGATCAAGATGGAGCAGCTTCGTCCGGTGTCGAAGCTTGAGAAGGTACTGTTCCCGATCGTGGTTACGATCATCGTCTGCCTGATCCTTCCGACGACGGCTCCGCTGATCGGTATGCTGATGCTCGGCAACCTGTTCCGCGAGTGCGGTGTGGTTCGCCAGCTGGCTGATACCGCTGCCAATGTGTTGATGTACATCGTCGTCATCCTGCTCGGCACCTCTGTCGGCGCGACGACGAGCGCCGAGGCCTTCCTGAAGGCGAGCACGCTGAAGATCGTGGTGCTTGGTCTTGTGGCCTTTGCCTTTGGTACTGCGGCGGGTGTGCTGATTGGCAAGGTTATGTGCTATGCGACCGGCAAGAAGGTGAACCCGCTGATCGGTTCTGCTGGCGTTTCCGCCGTGCCTATGGCTGCCCGTGTATCCCAGAAGGTAGGCTCGGAGGCCGATCCGACGAACTTCCTGCTGATGCACGCGATGGGACCGAACGTGGCCGGCGTCATCGGCACCGCGGTTGCGGCAGGTACGTTTATGGCTATCTTTGGAGTGTTCTGATGATACTTTAATAGGAGGAATGAGAAATGACTGAAATCGCAAAAAAGCCGATTAAAATAACAGAGACGATCCTGCGTGACGCGCATCAGTCCCTGATTGCGACGCGTATGACCACGGAGCAGATGCTCCCGATCGTGGAAAAGCTGGACCAGGTAGGCTATCACTCTCTTGAGTGCTGGGGCGGCGCGACCTTTGACGCTTCCCTTCGTTTCCTGAAGGAAGATCCCTGGGACAGACTCAGAAAGATCAGAGACAAGGCGAAGAACACGAAGCTGCAGATGCTCTTCCGTGGACAGAACATCCTTGGCTATCGCCCCTACGGCGACGATGTGGTGGAGTACTTCGTACAGAAATCCATCGCGAACGGCATCGATATCATCCGTATCTTCGACTGCCTGAATGATCTCCGCAATCTGGAGACCGCGGTGAAGGCCGCCAACAAGGAGAAGGGCCATGCGCAGATTGCGCTTTCCTACACTCTGGGCGATGCCTACACGCTGGAATACTGGACCAACATCGCAAAAGAGATCGAGAACATGGGTGCGGATTCCATCTGCATCAAGGATATGGCGGGACTGCTGCTTCCGTACACGGCGACCGAGCTGGTTACTGCGCTCAAGGAGACGGTGAAGATCCCGATCCAGCTCCACACGCACTACACCTCCGGCGTAGGCTCGATGACTTATCTGAAGGCCGTCGAGGCCGGCGTGGACGTGATCGACTGCGCGATGTCTCCGTTCGCACTGGGCACCTCTCAGCCGGCGACCGAAGTTATGGTCGAGACCTTCAAGGGTACGCCCTACGATACCGGATACGACACGAAGCTGCTCGAGGAGATCGCAGACTACTTCCGCCCGCTGCGTGATGAGGCGCTGGAGAGCGGCCTGCTGAACCCGAAGAATATGGGTGTCAACATCAAGACCCTGATCTACCAGGTGCCGGGCGGCATGCTGTCGAACCTGACCTCACAGCTCAAGGATCTGCATGCGGAGGACAAGTACTACGAGGTACTCGAGGAAGTGCCGCGTGTACGTCAGGACTTCGGCGAGTGCCCGCTGGTCACGCCGTCGTCTCAGATTGTCGGCAGCCAGGCCGTGATGAATGTCGTCGGCGGCGAGCGCTACAAGATGGTGACGAAGGAGTCGAAGGATCTGCTCTCCGGCCACTATGGCAAGACCGTAAAGCCGTTTAACGAGGAAGTGCAGAAGAAGTGCATCGGCGACGCCGAGGTTATCACCTGCCGTCCGGCGGATCTGGTGCCGAATGAGCTCGAAACGCTGGAGGCCGAGATGGCGCAGTACAAGGAGCAGGACGAGGATGTTCTGTCCTACGCGCTGTTCCCGCAGGTTGCGATCGACTTCTTCAAGTACAGGGATGCGCAGAAGACGAAGATGGACGCCACGGTAGCGGACACGAAGAATGGTGCATACCCAGTGTAAGGCATGAGCCGAATCTGTTTATGATTCAGACCGCTGCGCGGCATGGCGCGGCGGTCTTTTTTACAGGAGTGTTGATATGACGAAACTTGCGGTGATCGGCGGCGGCGCCGCCGGTATGATGGCGTCCATATTCGCGGCGCGGCAGGGACTTGAGGTCCATGTCTATGAAAAGAATGAAAAGCTCGGGAAGAAGCTTTATATTACCGGGAAAGGCCGCTGCAACCTGACCAATGCCTGCGAAATGGACGAGCTTCTTGCCTCGGTGAAGAGCAATCCGAAGTTTCTCTACAGTGCGTTCTATGGATTCACGAATCGTGACGCTATGGATTTTTTCGAGCAGGAGGGGCTGCCGCTGAAAACAGAGCGTGGAAACCGGGTATTTCCGTGTTCGGACAAATCCGCTGACGTCCTGGATACGCTTAGGAAAGCGATGAAGCGCGCGGGAGTGCATGTGCATCTGCGTGCGGAGGTGACGGGACTTACGTGTGTGTGCTGTCATGGTGGACAAAATAAACGGTCAGAAGTAGTTCCGACAGCTGATCTGTCGTCGGCCTTTGTGAATGTGGATGTCGCAGGCGGGAGGATGCCGGATATTATGGGTGAAGATGCTGTAGCTATGAAAACGGTTTCTTCGGTCAGAGATGCCAGATTCCGGCTTACCTTCGCCGACGGATGCAGCGAAACTGCGGATCTCGTCTTTGTCGCGACGGGAGGCCTTTCCTACGCGAGCACCGGATCCACAGGGGATGGCTATCGCTTTGCGGGCAGCTTCGGCCTGAAGACAGTGGAGACCTGCCCCTCGCTTGTGCCCTTCAATGTGCGCGAGGACTGGGCGCGTGAGCTGCAGGGGCTTTCCCTTAAAAATGTCGAGATCCGCGTGCTGGACGGAAAAAAGGAGTTGTGCAGGGACTTCGGCGAGATGCTGTTTACCCATTTCGGTGTGAGTGGACCGTTGATTTTAAGCGCCAGCAGCGCCTGTGCGCGCGCATTGCGGGAGAGAAAACTGAGAATGATTCTTGATCTGAAGCCCGCGCTCAGTGAGGAGCAGCTGGACGCGCGTATTCTGCGCGAATTTGAGCAGAATCGGAATAAGCAGTTCCGAAATGTGCTGCCGTCCTTCCTGCCGTCAAAATTTGTGCCGGTCATGTATGGGCTGTGCGAAATTCCACCGGAAAAGCGGATTCACGAGATCACGAAGGAGGAACGCCACAGATTTCTCCACTGCATGAAAGAACTGGAATTGACCCTGACGGGCCTTCGGGGGTATAATGAGGCAGTGATCACAAAGGGTGGCGTATCGGTGCGGGAGATCGATCCGGGAACAATGGAGTTGAAGAAGGTTCCGGGGCTCTATTTTATAGGGGAAGTGCTCAATCTCGACGCGGTGACCGGCGGCTTCAATCTGCAGATTGCATGGTCGACGGCGGTGGCGGCCGCCCGGAGTGTGGGAGGAGGACGAGCATGAGTTATAATGTGGCGATCGACGGCCCTGCGGGCGCGGGAAAGAGCACGATTGCGAAGCGCATCGCGAAGGAAAAGGGATACATCTATGTGGATACCGGCGCAATGTATCGCGCGATGGCGGTGTATCTTCTGAGAAGGGGGATTGCGCCCGATGACAGGGAAGGAATTGAGCAGGCCTGTGAGGGTGCGGATATTTCGATTGAGTACCGGGACGGCGAGCAGGTTGTGCTGCTGAACGGCGAGAATGTTAATCCGCTTCTGCGCACGGAGGAGGTCGGAAATATGGCATCCGCATCCTCGGTTGTTCCATTAGTGCGCGAGAAACTCGTGCGACTGCAGCAACAGCTTGGAAAGAGAGCGGATGTGGTCATGGATGGACGCGATATCGGCACGGTCGTGCTGCCGGATGCGGACGTGAAGGTCTATCTGACGGCGAGCCCCCGGACAAGGGCGAAGAGGCGTTATCTCGAGCTGCAGCAGAAGGGCGTTACGGCAGATTTGGGAAAGATTCAGGCTGACATCGAGGAGCGCGATTATCGGGACATGCACCGGGAGACCTCGCCTTTAAAGCAGGCCGAGGGTGCGGTCCTGGTGGATTCCTCCGACATGACCATCGAGCAGGTGGTGGAAAGGATTCTGTCATTATGCAAGTAGAGCTGGCAAAGAGCGCGGGATTTTGTTTCGGCGTGCAGCGCGCGGTGGACACGGTCTACGAGCAGGTGGAAAAAGGAGTGAGCCCGATCTACACCTACGGGCCGATCATCCATAATGAGGTGGTCGTGCAGGATCTGGAAGAGAAGGGCGTGCGGGTGCTGGAAGGCCGGGAAGCGCTGGAGGCGTTGACCGAAGGGACGGTCATCATCCGCTCACACGGCGTGGGGCGGGAGATCTACGATCTGATACAGGAGCGGGGACTCACCTGTGTCGACGCAACCTGTCCCTTTGTGAAGAAGATTCACCGTATCGTCGATAAGGAGAGTGCGGAAGGCAGACAGATCGTTATTATTGGAAATGACCGTCATCCGGAGGTGGAAGGGATCAAAGGATGGTGTCATACGCCTGCAATTGTGCTGGAATCTGTGCAGCAGGCGGAAAATCTTTCGCTTTCGCGTGATGTTTCGCTCTGTATCGTATCCCAGACGACATTTAACTACAAGAAATTTCAAGATTTAGTTGAAATTCTGAGCGAAAAGGGTTATGATAGAACTGTTGTAAATACGATCTGCAATGCGACGGAGGAGCGACAGACAGAAGCTCGCCGGATTGCAGCGAGAGCAGACGCCATGATCGTGATTGGCGGCAGCCACAGTTCCAATACACAGAAGTTGTTTGAGATTTGCAAAAAAGAGTGTGAGAATACTTACTACATACAGACACTGCAGGATCTGGATTTAGAAGTATTACGATCTGCTGGGCTTCTAGGTATTACAGCAGGGGCATCCACCCCAAAGAAAATTATTGAGGAGGTTCGAACTGAATGTCAGAGTTAAGTTTTGAACAGATGTTGGACGAGGAGAATGCGAAAAAAATCAGACCAGGAGATATCGTAGAGGGTTCCGTCATCGACGTCAAGGAAGACGAGATCATTTTAAATATAGGTTATAAGTCAGACGGCGTCGTGAAGCGTCAGGAGTATACGAATGAGCCGAATGTTGATCTGCGGACGAAAGTCTCTGTGGGCGACACGATGGAAGTGAAGGTTGGCAAGCTGAACGATGGCGAGGGCCAGGTGGAGCTTTCCTACCGCAAGGTTGCGGCGGAGCGCGGCAGCAAGAGGCTGCAGGAGGCCTTTGAGAACGGCGAAGTATTGACCGGAAAGGTTTTTCAGGTTGTCGCGGGTGGTCTGAGCGTGATGATCGATGAGACGAGGATTTTTATTCCGGCGAGTCTGGTATCCGATACATATGAGAGGAACCTCGAGAAGTATGCGGATCAGGAGATCGAGTTTGTGATTACGGAGTTTAATCCGCGCAGAAGAAGGATCATCGGCGACCGCAGACAGATTCTGGTGGCCAGAAAGGCCCAGATGCAGAAGGAGCTGTTCGAGCGCATCCACGAGGGAGATATCGTGGAAGGTACGGTGAAGAACCTCACCGACTTCGGTGCTTTCGTAGATCTCGGCGGAGCGGACGGTCTGCTGCACATCTCGGAGATGTCCTGGGGGCGTGTGGAGCATCCGAAGAAGATGTTCAAGGTTGGCCAGAAGCTGACGGTTTTGATCAAGGAGATCCGCGATACGAAGATTGCGCTCAGCTTGAAGTTTGATGACACGAATCCGTGGCTGAACGCCGATGAGAAGTATGCGGTCGGCACGATCGTGGAGGGCACGGTTGCACGTATGACAGACTTTGGCGCTTTTGTGGAGCTTGAGCCGGGTGTGGATGCGCTGCTTCATGTATCTCAGATTTCCAGAGAGCACGTGGAGAAGCCGTCGGATGTGCTGAAGGTCGGACAGGTGATCGACGCGAAGGTCGTGGATTTCAATGGCGAGAGCCGGAAGATCAGCCTGAGCATCAAGGCTCTGGAGTATGACGAGCCGGATGATTACGAGGATTAAATTAGACAGATAAAAATGTCAGCCGGGAGAAGCGGATATGTCTCCCGGCTGTTTTCATGAAAATGCCCCGGAACGGTTGTCGTCGTCCCGGGGCTTATTCTGTTTAAAACCTACCGTCTGGAATTTCCAAGGGGATTGTTGTTCTGGCTATTGTTCTGGCCATTGTTCTGGCTGTTGCCCTGACCGTTGCTCTGGCTGCCGCTCTGCCCGTTGCTCTGACTGCTGTTCTGGTTGTCGTTCTCTGAGGAGCTGTCTTCGGAGGAGGAGCCTTCTTCTGTGGTCGTCCCCGTGCTCTCATTTGCCAGCGCGGAGGAGGTCTGCTCGCCGATCGTGATCGTGAGCTCGATGGTCTCGCCGGAGCGGTAGACGCTCATCGTGCAGGTCTCGCCGACTGACATGGCCTTGACGGCGGCCACCAGATCGCTGCTGCCTGTGATCTCGGTGTCCCCGAACTTCGTGATGATATCATTTTCCTGCAGGCCGGCGTCCTCGGCGGCGCTGCCCTCCGTCACGGATACAACCCTTGCGCCCTCCGGCATGCCGTAGCTCAGAAGCTCGCTGCCCACATCCGTAACTGAGACACCGATGTAGGGTTTGGAGACGACGCCGTCCTCAATGATGCTCTGGATAATGCTCTGCACTTCATTGATCGGGATCGCAAAGCCGATGTTATCAACCGAGGTTCCCAAGCTGCTACTGGAATATTTCGCGTTCGTGATGCCGATGACTTCCCCATACATATTGAACAGCGCGCCGCCGGAGTTGCCGGAATTGATTGCACAGTCCGTCTGGATCAGGTTCATCGTTACAGAGGTTGAAAGCGTGACCTGACGGTCCAGCGCGCTGACGACGCCGCTTGTCAGGGAGAAAGTCAGCTCGCCGAGGGGATTGCCGATCGCGACGACCTGGTCGCCGACATTCAGCGAATCGCTGTCTCCGAAGACAGCGGCGGACAGGTCTGTGGCATCTACTTTCAGTACCGCAATGTCGTTGCTTTCGTCATAGCCGATCAGCTCTGCGTCATAGACGGTCCCGTCGTAAGTGGTAACCGTGATGCTGCTTGAATCCTCGATGACGTGATAGTTCGTCAGGATGTAGCCGTCTGAGGTGTAGACGATGCCGGAGCCGGAAGCCGCTGACGTGGTCTCATAGCCGAAGTAGTTCGTCGTGATCGTGGTTGTGATACCGACGATGGAATTCACATTCGCAGCATAGACCTCAGCGGTGGTCATCTCTGTGCCGGTATCTACTGTTTCCGTTGTAAGTTCTGTGGTCGTCCGCTCGCCCTGCAGCACCGTGGAGGTACTGGCCGCTGCGGATGATGACATATTCGTCATCAGATATGCGCCGCCCGCGCCCGCTGCGCCGCCGACCAGCGCGCAGCAGAGCACCAGTGCGATCGTGCGTCCGGCTTTGCCGGAGTTTTTTTTCTGCTCCTTTGGAGCAGTCGCCGTGGGAGGCACTTCCCGCCAGGAAGCTTCCTCTGTGTGTGACGCCTGCGGTTCCGGGGCAGGAGACTCCTGCGCATGTGAGGTTTCCTGTGCTGCAGCGGAGGTCTCTTCCGGCACTGTTTCCCTGTAATCACTTTCATTTCCATTATAGTTTTCTTCGTTATACATACAAAAGCTCCTTTCCATT
>JAJQBC010000129.1 GCA_021203465.1 Lachnospiraceae bacterium
TGTGTTCAACTTGCACTTGCAATTTTCGAATTAAAAAATCCAAAATCATCAGATTTCAGAGTTTTAATTGATTTGAACGTTTTCGCAACAGAATCCTTCACTGCGCTCCGTAAATAGAGAGAGCCAGAGTTTCCCCTGGCTTCACTATTATTGCGTGTTATTTTTCTCTACCCCAACTCTTGACATAGAACCTCCTCCACCCTAACTCTTAACACAAACTGATAAGGGAGCGTTGCAGCTTTCGTACTGCAACGCCCCCTTCGTTTATGTGGTACTCGTACTAGGGCTTTATTCATATCTTCTGCGCTTGTAGCAGAGGTGTGCTGCAACAGTTCCTGTCATAAGGGCAAGGCCCACGATGGTATACAACCTGGTTCCCATCCCGCCTGTCAGCGGCAGCTCGTACTCCTTGTAGTTGAGGATATAGTAGCCGCTTTCGCCGCCGTCATAGAACAGCATCGTGTTGCCGCCATTGAACGTGACCCTCTGCTCCGCCGTATTCACCGACACTGTCCAGTAATTTGTTTCAGGCAGGACGTAGTCTGTCGGCGCAGTGGTCTCAAACAGGTAGTAGTCGCCGGTTTCGAGCAACTCATCGTTGCCTTCCCCATCTGGGCAGCGACCGAGCGAATTTGTGCTGGATTATTTCTGATTCCTTTTCCAGCGGCTGCAATCGCATGGTTTTATTCCGAACGCAGGGCCGTGACCGGGTCCAGTTTTGCCGCTCTCCAGGCGGGCACCAGTCCGCTGAGCACGGTGATGACAATGCTGAGGACGACCAGCATTGCCGCATAAGTCCAGGGCAGGACTGCGTTGACCGAGGTGTCCTCCACCAGGTTGTGAATCAGGCTGTTGATGAGAGGAAGCAGAAGCTCCGTCACGGTCACACCGATCAGGCCGGAGCAGCTTCCGATAATGAAGGTCTCCGCGTTGAACACCAGGGAGATATTCCCCTTGCTGGCGCCGATAGCCCGCAGGACGCCAATCTCCCTGGTCCGCTCCATAACGGAGATTTGGGTGATAATAGAGATCATGATGCAGGACACCACCAGGGAGACCGCGATGAACGCGATCAACACATAGGAGACCACGTTGATGATGGTCGTCACCGAGGACATCATGGTACCGGCCAAATCGGTATAGGAGATGACTTTATCCGTCTCGCCTGCGGCTTCCATCTGGTCGTTGTAGCTGTCCAAAATGGCCACGACCTCCTCCTTGGCGTCGAAGTCAATGGGATAGATGTCGATTTCGCTGGGCGTTGCGAAATCCGCATAGCCCAGAGATGTCAGGTTGCTTGTATAATCCGTGCTCACGGAGTCGCTCATGGAGGACAGCAGTTCGGTCAACGCGTCGCTGTCCATGTTGAAGTTGAAAGCGTCCGTCAATGTGTCCGCATCGATGGTCAGGGAGTCCGCCAGACTGTCCGACATCCCCTCCATCATCTCGGTCATCATGGACTCCATGCTGTCCGAAAGCTGATCGGAAAGCTGCTCCATGACCTCGTCGGTCATGGACGACAGGGCGCTGGATAGCTGGGTGGAGAGCTGCGTGGTGAGTTCTTCTGTCACCTGCCCCATCATCTGCTCCATGGCGCTGGACAACTGGGCTGAAATCTGTGCGCTGAGCTGTTCCGTCAGCCCGCTCACCATCTGCTCTATGGCGGCGGTGAGCTGTTCCTCGATGGCCGCCGACAGCGCCTCTGTGTAGGCGGACAGCGCCGAGGCGAGGGCGGTCTGCAAATAGTCCTCCAGAGCGTCGGCCACCTGCTCCTGTATGGTGTCCATGTCTACCATGCTCATCAGGCCGTCGGACAAAATCTGCGCCGCCTCGTCTGTGCTGAGATAGGCGGAAAAGCTCTCACTGACGCTGTCGAAGGTGGTCAGGCCGTTGGCCTCTGCGTAGTCGCTGTAACCGGAGACCAGGGAATTGACCAGCCCGGCGATGTCGGCGTCGCCAACATTGACTGAGACCACCGCCGACTCGTTGATGTAGTCCACCACCGCGGAAACGAGGGCGTCTGTGTCAACGGCAGTCCCCGCTTCTTCGGCGTCCGCCAGGACCCCTTCGATGACTTCGGTCAGGCCGTCGGTCGAAACGGAGACTTCGCTGTTCTCCAGCAAGTCGTTCAAAAAATCCTCAATGATGTCCGCAGCCTCGGCGCTGTTCAGATAGGCGGAAAAGTCCTCTGTCAGGTCGGAATAAGATGCGCCGGAGCTGCTCTCCAAGTAAGATTGATACCCTTCCAGCAGGTCGTTGGTCAGGTCGGCCACAGCGTCTTGGGAGATGTCCAGCGTGATGCCGCTGAGCAGTTCGTTCAGATCCAGGCCCGACAGGTCGATTTCGATGGAGTCTGCATCAATCGAACTCAAATCAATGGAACTCAGGTCCAGATAGTCAGAGAGGTCCATCGAACTGGTGTCCAGGCTCAGGTCCAGGTCCATGGAGGACAGGTCCAGCGAACTCAGGTCGATGTCCAGGTCCAGAGAGGAAAAGTCCAGGCCCATCGAGCTGAAATCCAGGTTCAGGGAATCGGTATCCAGCTCCAGAGAGGACAGATCCAGCGCAAAGGAATCCGTCAGGCCGCTCAGGTCGAACAGGTCGGACAGCGCGTCCTCATCGATGGAGAGCATGGAGCTTAAATCAAACTCGTCGGTGTCCTCGCCAAATTCCTCCCCGGTGAAAATGTTGACATCCGGGTTGGCTAATTGCGCCTGGACCACGTCGCTGCTCTCCGACAACTCCGCCATGTGGTAAATCAGGGACATGGGGTAGTTGATGCCAGAGGACAGGGCCGCGCCGGAGGCATCCTCGGAGGGCTTCACCACCCCGACGATGGTCAGATCCTCCCCGTTTTCCACCAGTTCGTCCAGATACGCCTCGTTTTCCGTCTTGTCCACCCAGACGTCATATTCGCTGTCGTAGGCGTAGTAGTCGGCGCTGCAAACCACCTTAAATGTGATACCCAGCACATCGTCATAGGTATATGCGCCAATGTTCTTGATTCCGACGACGTCCTCGCCGTCAGAATACTGCTCGATGATGTTTTCCAGCTCGGAATAATCCCGTAGGCCCAGGGTGTACAGCATATAGTCGCTGATGCTGCCGTCCGAGGTCAGGACCAGCACGCACTCATTGTAGTTCTCCGGCCAGTGGCCCGCCAGCACGTCGTACTGGCTCATATACAGGGACTCCTGCTCCGGCATGGCGTAGAACGAGGT
>JAJQBC010000131.1 GCA_021203465.1 Lachnospiraceae bacterium
ATTATTAAAAAAGCTTATAAATGAGTGATTGTTTATGGGACAGTTCTCCAGCTTTTTGAAAGGTACGATGATCCTCACCCTCGCCGGGCTGCTGACCCGAACCCTGGGCTTCTTCTATAAGATATTCCTCGCGCATGCGCTCGGTGCGGAAGGAATGGGGCTTTATCAACTCATTTTCCCCGTTTTCTCTGTCTGCCATGCGCTCAGCTGCTCCGGCGTCGAGACCGCCATCTCCCGCTTCACAGCCTGTTCGGAGGAAGAACGCAGTTCCGACTATCTCTGTGCCGGGCTTGCCCTCACGCTCACAGCCTCCTGCGCCGTGTCCCTCGTTCTGTGGACAAAGGCGGGCCTCATCGCCCTGCGACTGATGCAGGAGAGCCGCTGCGAGTCGCTCATTCACGTGCTCGCGCTCGCCCTTCCCTTCTCCGCCGTCCACTGCTGCTTTGCCGGATTCTTCCTCGGAAAGAAAAAAGCCGGTCTCCCGGCTGCGGCACAGCTCATTGAGCAGATCATCCGCATCGGGACGGTCTGGCTGCTCTGCGCCATCGCCGCGCAGAACGGTGTTGAAATCACGCCTGTCCTGGCCGTTGCCGGCCTATTTGCAGGGGAGATCGGCTCCTCCCTCTTCATGCTCACCGCCGCCTCAGGCATCCATTTCCGATTAGCGCGCCTTGGAAATTACCTGTCCGGCTGCCGCGCGCTCCTTAACATGGCGCTCCCGCTAACCGGCACACGCCTGAGCCTCACGCTCCTGCAGAGCGCAGAGGCGGTACTGATCCCACTCTGCCTTAGACAGTCCGGTCTCTCCTCCGCGGAGGCCCTGAGTCTCTACGGCATCCTGACCGGCATGGCGCTGCCTCTTCTGATGTTTCCGAGCGCGCTCACCGCTTCGCTCTCCGCGATGCTGCTGCCCACGGTCTCCGAGGAACAGGCGCGCGGAAACCGCGGAAAGATTTCGCTGACAATCGAGTACACCATCAGCTTCGGCCTGACGATCGGCTTCCTCTGCATGGGCGTCTTCCTCGTCTTCGGCGAGAGCATCGGCACGCTTATCTTCGGGGAACAGCTGGCCGGAAAGTTTCTGCGCACACTCGCGTGGATCTGCCCGGTGCTCTACCTGACCGGAAACCTGAACAGTATCCTGCACGGGCTGGGGCGAACACCCGTCACCTTTTTCAATCAGCTAACAGCCATTCTGCTGCGAATCCTGTGCGTACTTCTGCTTGTCCCCCTGCGCGGCATCGAGGCCGTTCTCTGGGGACTGCTGCTCGGCCAGACGGTCCTCTGCGTGCTCGGCATCCGCGCCGTCGCGCCGCACATCAGTCCCAGTGTCGGGCTGGAGACCTATATCTTAAGGCCGTTGGCCGCACTATTACTTTCGATCGGAGGTGTATATATCCTGAAACGTCCGCTATCTCTTCTGTTCGCCGGGATGGAGCTGCTGCAGCTGCTCGCCGGCGTCTGCGTTATGGCTGTGTCGTATCTTATACTGTTGTTTTTATTCGGGGGATGGAAACTCCTGCGGAGGCTGCGGGCTGTAGCGTAATGGTATGGGTAAAACTGAGGCAATCGATCTATGACGTGATCAAAAACAGGCTGCCTGCCACTTTGTCAGAACCAATTCTGATTCTACAGCTCAGGTAAGTCTACTCTGTAAAAACAGTCTTCCAGTTTCTCTTTTCGCAGACACATCAGCATGTAGATCGGATAATATGTGACCGCCCCGTCTACGCTCAGCTGATCCAGACAGAAAACATATACATCTGACATTCCATAGGTTTCAATCATGTTGGAGACAGCAGAATGCCGTTTGTAGGTTTTCCCTGACTTGATCTCCAGCGGAATCACTCTCCCCTTCTGCTCGATCACAAAATCCAGCTCTCCCTGCTTCTTATTGCGATAGTAATAAAGAGGAAAGCCATGGCAATGCAGCTCCTGCGCCGCAGCATTTTCAAAAATTGCGCCAAAATTGATATCGTTATCATGCTTCAGGATGGAAAGCTGTATTCCCTCGGCATACATACTCGCCAGCAATCCGACGTCGGACGCAAACAGCTTGAAAAGACTGGTCGCCCGGGAAAGAACAAGCGGCGCTTTCGGTTCACTGACACAGTAGGTCGGGAGCGCCACTCCGGCGTCCTTCAGCCAGAGGAAGCTGTTTTCATATCTGGAAAAGACCGCCCTCTCGTTCAGATTTTTCATAATAAAGCGTTTATTCTGGTGATTCAGCTCGCTGGGAATCAGATCAAAGATTTCCGCCAGATACAGCCTGTTTTCCGGGTCATATTTGGCAATATCCTGCCTGTACAGCTCACAGATATATTGCTGCACCTGAGCGACCTCCCGCAGATTGTTGGTCTCCAGATAGACGCGCACCGCCTCCGGCATTCCGCCCACAATCAGATACAGCCAGAAAAGCTGCAGCAGACTCTGATGAATCGCCTCCATCACCGGCCTTTTCTCAGCGTAACACGCATAGACATGAGAAATCACTGCGTCGCTGATTCCATTAGCGTGGCAGAATTCTTCAAAATCCAGCGGGAACATCTCGAGAATACCCATATATCCCACCGGCACGGAACGAATATTTTTCATCTCCACGCCCAGCAGCGAACCACTGAGGATATAGCGATAACTTCCCTCTTCCACTAGAAATTTGATTGCCGTCAGTATTTCCATGCACTCCTGTACTTCGTCAAGAAAAATAATACTTTTCCCCGGTTTCAGCTCTTTCTGCGCAAGCACGGAAATACTCAAAAGCAATTCTTTGCTGTCACGGGCTTCCGAAAACAATTTCCGGGCATCCTGATTCTCCAGAAAGTTCAGCTCTATAAAATCCGGGTCAAGGATAGACGCCGCCCGACGGATCGAAAATGTCTTTCCAGTCTGTCTCGCGCCGGTGACCAGCAACGCTTTCTTTTCATTTTCCTTAAAAAACTGCTCTATCTTCTGTTCCACCGTTCTGGAAATCATGTACTTCACCTCCGGTCGATTCCTCTTCTATCCCATAGTACCATGGTTTCTGTATTTTTCCAACCCTCTTTTCATCCGATTTTTGTATTTTTCCAACCTCCGAATCTTCAAAATCTTGTATTTTTCCAACATGTGGTCAATTATTACGAACGCTCCTTGTATCTTACATTATAAAATATTGAAACAATTCCATCCAAACGTCTCATTCTTTCTGAGAAGGCA
>JAJQBC010000157.1 GCA_021203465.1 Lachnospiraceae bacterium
GTCATAAATCTGTCCATCAAAAAAGACTTTTTGAGCGGATTCTTCATGCTCGGATATATAATCAAATATCTGTTCAAATCGCCGTTCTGTCTTTTCCTCAAATGCTTTCCGTTGAATATCCGCCTCTATCTGCCGTGTCTTGATATTGCTAACTTCCGACAAAAGCAGTGTGTTATTTGCAAGATATTTTCGCATCTCAACAAAAGTATCCATAATACGAATGCTCACCTGTATTGCAACTTCACTTCGCAAAACAGCTGACAGCATGGATATTCCCTGCTCCGTAAAAGCATATGGCAATTTTCTTCGGCCACCATATCGAGAACCTTCTTCATACAGACTTGAAGTCACAAATTGTGACTTCAAGTTGTCAAATTCCTCCTTGGTTAGCTGAAAGCGAAAACGATCTGGAAAACGGGAAATATTCCTTTTCACTGCCTGATTAAGCACCTTTGTTTCCACCTGATAGAGCATCGCCAGATCGCTGTCAAACATAACCTGTTGCCCACGAACAACGTAAATCAAACTGCGTATGTCGAACTGTGCTGTTTCGGCAAGAGCAGTATCCGTTTTATCTTTCGTGACAATTCCATTCTTTTCCGTTGCCATTAAGCCTCTCTCCTTATGCAACCGCTATGTAGCCATTACAGTATATCATAAAGCTACAGATTACGACAATATTCTCAAATCTTTTCCCCGATTTCTGAAGGAGCCTGTATATTTATATCGACTTCTGCAGCTGCGACAATCTCCCGATCACATCCTCCAGCTCTGACTTTACCCGCGCTGTCTTCTCATCCGGCGTTTCTCCCAACACCAGATAATCAAGAGTGACGCCAAAATACATTTTCATGTTAATCAGGAAATCAATAGAACAGCCGCGACGCCCGGTTTCGATCCTCTTATAGTGCTCAAGGCTGATATTCAGCACTTCCGCCACTTCAATCTGCGTGATATTTCTTTCCATACGCAGCGCACGGATTCTTGCTCCCACATCTTTTGCATCAAAATACATATTTTCCTTCTTTCCGCTGCCCCGGGGCGCAAACGGAAAGAAAAAGAGCCGCATGACGGTGAGAGTGGAATCCTATACCGATGAAGCAGAAAACCCGCAATAGATGCTGATATCGGCAATCCCGAATTCGGAATCGTTCATCAATGGGCAAACGACTATGATGCAAGTACATGTGAAACCTAGCCTTATCATTCATCTATTCAACGCGTAGCAGAAGTGCACGATGGTCATCAGTTAAAGCGATGAAATGCTGTTTATTGAGCGGAAAAAAGCCGCTTTTCGCAACTGCCGATGGGAGCGGTATGTAGGCTTCATTCCTGTTTCTTCTTCCGCGATTCCCCTAATTGGGTCCTGAACGAGTACCCGTTTCATCTCCTTTTCTGGTGAGCCATGAGAGAGTTACTTGATTTGTTCTGTCATCCGCAGTTCCCGCTGTATAAGCGGCTGAGTAGGAACCATAAATTCTGATGTCTTCTTCAAGTTCCCAAAATTTGCAATAAACTGAGCGCTCAACAGCATGGTTATAAATTTGAAGCGCATCCACAACTGAACATTTATTGAGCTGTCCTTGCTGTTGCTGAAGGAAAGCGGTCTGTGTGAATTCCACAGAACCAGAAAAAGCGCAAAGCGGTTCTTCTCCACTCATCCATATATACAAATTGTCATGGATAGACGGTTGCCTGTAAATATAATTACAAGAAAAATGATACTCCCTTCCGGCATAGTTGTTTCCATGAAGCACTTTGAATCCTTCATGGATCGCCAGCGGAATTCCTTCATCGGCTGTCATACCGACTATGAGTTCCACAGAAATTTGGGGTATGCTACGCTCGTCATAATTCGTTAGAAGCCATGAGGCCATACCTGGAGTGGCGTGTGCTGATATAATGCGGAGCCGGTTTCCACCATTATAAAATGGATCTATCAAAACTGTTATGGATTTGAAAAATAATGAACTGAAAACATTCTGTTCTAAGAAAGAAGAAAAGGCTGAAAACCTTGAGTTTTCAACCTTTCCGGGCCGTCCCCGAGGTGATTCGAACACCCGGCCTTTCGCTTAGGAGGCGAACGCTCTATCCAGCTGAGCTACGGAGACATATAGAATGCGGCTTCTTCCAAAGCCACGTCCTATCTTACCATTTTTCCTCAAAATGCACAAGTCCCTGAAGCCAAATTATTCCGCGGAAGCGGCGGCCCGGGGCAGGTTCACCCATCAGGTCTTTCTGGTTGATACAGACGTCCAGAATGATCCCGTTGGACTCGATCGTCACGACGTAAATCTTTTCACCCGTGTTCTCATTTTCCTTCAGGTCGACGTTCATGATCTCGCCCATCACATTGTAGTGATCGCACTCTACGCCGCAGGGCATGAAATGCGTCGTCACAATGGAAAAAACATCTTCTTTTTCAATTCTGCGCGAAATCATGGAGTAGGTGTCCATATCCTCCAGCGTCAGGTTTTCGATCGCGTCCTCGTCCCCGTCCATCGCGGCCTGTATCATCTTCGTCCGCTCCTGGTTGGATCGGATCTCCGACACGACCGGCGTCTTCTGGTAAACAGGCATCAGGATCTTGCCCTCCACCGACAGGCCGGACAACGTAAGCGTCGCGGAAAAACTGTCTGACAGCCCGTAACGCACTTTGTTCAGGTATTCCGCCACATTCTGGACATAAAAGATCAGCGAAACACCGAGATTCATATCGTCACAGATGCCCGAATAGGCCTCCTTCTCGGCCTGACGCTCGATCGCCATATCCTCATAGAAACGCTCCGCCATCCCGGTAAAATACGGGATGCAGTAATCCATCCTATATTTTCCGTTTTCATCGTACTCGCCGCGGGCCAGAAGCCCCATCCGCTCAGCAAATTCTTTTTTTCTCTCCGAAAATTCCTCTCCATCCGCTGTCACAGTCGTCTCCTCAGACTGATAGCAGTCCGAGACAAATTCGGCGAGTGCGTCGAACTCTTCTCTTTTGCTGATTTTACTGAAACCAACTGCTCTTAGATACTGATGCAAGGAAATCCTCCTATCTGATTTCGGTCATGCCGCCCATGTAGGGACGCAGCACCTCCGGAATCCGAACGCTTCCGTCCGCCTGCAGATTATTTTCCAAAAATGCGATCAGCATGCGGGGCGGAGCCACCACGGTATTATTCAGTGTATGTGCAAAGTATTTCCCATTTTCGCCGTCCACACGGATTTTCAGCCTTCTGGCCTGCGCGTCGCTTAAGTTCGAGCAGCTTCCGACCTCGAAATATTTCTGCTGCCGCGGGGACCAGGCCTCGACGTCCACAGACTTTACCTTCAGATCCGCCAGATCGCCGGAGCAGCACTCGAGCGTGCGGACCGGAATGTCCATCGAGCGGAACAGATCGACGGTATTCTGCCACAGCTTATCGAACCACATGGGGCTCTCCTCGGGCTTACACACCACGATCATCTCCTGCTTTTCGAACTGGTGAATACGGTAGACGCCGCGCTCCTCGATGCCATGCGCGCCCTTTTCCTTGCGGAAGCAAGGCGAATAGCTCGTCAATGTATAAGGAAGCTTTTCCTCCGGAATGATCATGTCGATAAACTTGCCGATCATAGAATGCTCACTGGTTCCGATCAGATACAGATCCTCCCCCTCGATCTTGTACATCATCGCGTCCATCTCGGCGAAACTCATAACGCCGGTCACCACGTTGCTGCGGATCATAAACGGCGGTACACAATAGGTAAATCCACGATTAATCATAAAATCACGCGCATAGGCAATGACCGCCGAGTGCAGCCTTGCGATATCGCCCATCAGGTAATAAAAGCCGTTTCCGGCGACCTTATGCGCCGCGTCAAGGTCGATACCGTTGAAGCGCTCCATGATCTCCGTGTGATAGGGAATCTCAAAATCCGGCACGACCGGCTCACCGTATTTCTGCACTTCGACATTCTCGGAATCATCCTTTCCGATCGGCACGCTCGGATCGATGATATTCGGGATCACCATCATGATCTTCGTGACCTTCTCGCCGAGCTCCTTTTCCTGCACGGAGAGTTCCTCAAGGCGGGCAGCGTCCGCGGCGACCTTCTTCTTCACCTCTTCGGCTTCCTCCTTTTTCCCCTGCGCCATCAGCGCTCCAATCTGTTTGGAAATCTTATTTTTCTCGGCACGAAGACGATCCGCTTCCTGCTGCGCCGCTCTCCTCTGCGCATCCAGGTCGATCACCTCGTCCACCAGCAGCAGCTTCTCATCCTGAAATTTGTTTTTAATATTCTGTTTGACAATATCCGGGTTTTCTCTGACAAATTTTAAATCTAACATCATTTCCTCCTCGGCCAAAAAGACTGACCTTTATCATATATATTTTTTTCATAAAATGCAAGGCTTTCAAAGAAAAACCTTATGACACGATATCCTTGCCCATGGCGATATTTAAGGCTTCCTGCTCTTCCTCCGACATATTGATATAGGATTCGCCCTTGATGATCTCCTTCACGTAGGCATAACATCCCTCCCTGCTGTACATGGAATTGATCAGGATACCATTATTGTTTTTGTCGAGCAGCGCCAGCGCATAGCTCAGCTTGCCGCTCATCTCCCGGAAAGCGTCGTACTTGACCAGCCCGGTTTTCTGGTACACCGACTGCAGATTTTCAAGAATCGCCTCGATCTGCTTACCCTTCTGCTGGTCGGAATTCTCCAGCGCCGCGAGCCGGTCAAACTGTTTCATCACGGTGTCCTCCAGAGACTCCATGTCCTTGCCGCGCATAAAACGGTCATAGGAACGATACAATTTTTTAAATTTACATAAAACATTAATATACAGAATGATCAGGACAACGATCAACACCGCCAGCGCAATGATCAGGTATGCCGGATCGATTCCATAGGAAGCAAGATATTCTAAAATTGGACTGTTCATATCATTTTCTCCTTTGTGTTCTTTTTGAAACAGTTACTTTTCTTTCAACGTGTCAGAATTTCCGTCAGACGTTCGAGATCGTCTATCGAATAATACTCAATCTCGATCCTTCCTTTCTGCGCATTTTTCTGATTTATGGAAACCTTCGTTCCGAGTGATGATTTCATTCTCTCCTCCAGTTCCTGATAAACCGCTTTCTGCTGGAAGTTTTCTTTCTCGTCTTTTTTCGAAGGCTTTTCTTTTCCAATATTTTTTACAAGCTTTTCCACATCCCGGACATTCAGTTTCTCATTAAATATCCTGTTCGCCGTCTGAAATTGAAGATCTGCATCCTCGACCGCGAGCAATGCCCGCGCGTGGCCGGTTGTGAGCATTCCATCGACGACCATCTGCTGTACGCGCCCGTCAAGCTTAAGCAGGCGCATAGAGTTTGTCACAGCAGTTCGACTCTTCGCCACACGCGCAGCCACCTCTTCCTGCGTCAGATGAAATTCTGTCAGAAGACGCCGATATGCCTCTGCTTCCTCGATCGGATTTAAATTCTCCCTCTGAATATTCTCGATCAGCGATATCTCCACAATCTCCTGCTCGCTCATATCCCGTATTACGACCGGAATTTCCTTTAATCCCGCCAGTTTTGCAGCTCTCCAGCGGCGCTCCCCGGCGATGATCTCATAATAGTCATCCCGTTTCTGCACGATCAGCGGCTGCAGCACCCCATACTGCCGGATCGATTCCGCCAGCTCCTCCAACGCTTCCTTGTCAAAATTTTTTCTGGGCTGTCCACGGTTCGGCTCAACCTGACTGATCTTCAACCGAATTTCCGTAGGCTTTTCCACCACTTTTTCCACAAGCCTGACCTTTTGTTCCTGCTCCGCTACTTTTCCGGTATCCGGTATCAGGCTGTCTACCCCTTTTCCGAGTCCTCTTTTTCTTACTGCCATTCTTCCTCCCCTTTATGAAGCACTTCCTGTGCCAGTAATCGATAACTCTCCGCCCCCGCAGACTTGCTGTCATAGAGATTGATCGGCAAGCCATGGCTGGGCGCCTCCGCCAGACGCACATTTCTTGGAATAATCGTCTTGTATATCGTCTGATGCAGGTATTCCTTCACATTTTCCACGACTTGAAGCGACAGATTCGTCCTTGCGTCATACATAGTGAACACAACGCCCTCAATTTCAAGCTTTGGGTTCAGTCGCTGTTGTACCAGCTCAATCGTGTGAATGAGCTGACTTAAGCCCTCCAGCGCATAATATTCACACTGGATCGGAACCAGCACGGTATCCGCCGCAGACAAGGCATTGACCGTCAGCATGTTCAGGGAAGGCGGGCAGTCGATGATGACAAAATCATACCGGTCTTTCACCTGCGCCAGCGCTTTCTGCAAAATAAATTCCTTCTCTTCAACACCGATCAATTCGATCTCCGCACCGGCCAGATTAATATCAGAAGCGATCAGAGACTGATTTTCAATTTCAGTCTTAATGATACAGTCTTCCACTTCACATTCTCCGAGAAGCAAACCGTATATATTATTTTCTACCGCATACTTATCCACACCGAGTCCGCTTGTCGTATTTCCCTGCGGATCAATGTCCACAGTGAGGACCTTCTGACCAACCTCAGACAGACAAGCCGACAGATTAATCGCTGTAGTTGTCTTGCCTACGCCGCCCTTCTGATTTGCGATCGCTATTACTCTTCCCAAAGTCGTCTCCTCAATGATGGTACAGATAAATGTTGATATACTTCAGTATTTCCTCCGGCGCCTCCAGCTGCGGGAGTTCCTTCACAAAGTCAATATATTCGACCTCTATCGCAGGATTGTAATATTGATATTCCTTCATATATTTTTTCTCATCCGGCATCTCTGCACTTGCGAGAATATGGATATTCTTATTGATTGTTTTTAACGATCGAATTATGTCAATACTTGTATAGCGTCCAACCTGACTGATATACAGATTTCTGGCATAGCGCCCATTTAAATGCGACGCTTCAAAGTAGTAATCAACATAAGCCTCAGAAATATTGTCGCTGTCATAGAAATACTTTTCCTCAAACTTTTTTTCTATGACCTTTTTCCTCATCATGATATTATAGATAAGAGTCCCTATCACCCTTGATTTCAGAAGTAAAACCGCCGTCTTTGTCCGACTGGTCGGTGATTTTCGGAAATTTTTAATGCTATCCGGGTTGATCAGTATCAACTCTCCAAACCTGTCCTGATTGATACAGCAGGCTTCCAGAACAAAAGCCGCAGATTTGCCGGTTGCAATCACACTGGCAGGCCTCTTTATAATGTCCTGAATAAAATCATTGACCAGTTGAGTATACATATAACTGGTATATGTAAGAGCCGGACGCTCCGAAAGGCCACAACCGGGAAGATCTATCGTATAGACAGTATTTGTACGTGACAAAATGGGAACGATCTCTGTCCACTCGACAGAGGAACTGCATGCGTCAAGATTATGCACAAGAAGCACCGGTCTTCCTTCCCCTGTTACACTATAGCTGACATCCCCAAATCTCCAGTGATATATTTTCTTGTTTTTAGAGTCTAGCAGCCCCTTCGAAGTTGCAAGCTTTTCGATGCCTTTGTTGACAGCCGCGATAATACCCAGAACAACTGTCGTCAAAGCGGTCAGAGACACTGTAATGGCGATTCCAATTCTTTTCTTATCCATGCTGTTGCCCCCTGAATAGTGATAAATCTATTCTATACCATACTCCCTTAATCTTCAACTGAAAAATGTTTCACGTGAAACATTTTTCAGTTTTAAAATTTATAGCCACAAAACCCGAATATGGTCTCCGTGGCAAAACCTTTCACTGGATCGTCACACGATATGTCTGCTGATGATCATTGAGGGCGATTTGTTACAGAAACTGCATACGGCTGGAAGCGACCAAAGACGGATCCAAAACACTTCTTTTTAATCTGTTTTGGATCCGTCATTCGTAAGGTTGCGAAGCCGTATGCGTAGTTTCTGTTAAAATCGTCCTCTGAGAATCGACAGACATATCGTGTGACGATCTGCACTGAAGTCCTTCACGGAGACCTGAGGCGATGTTTCACGTGAAACATTTTATAGCGGCGATCTGGAAGCTGTTCCCGACTTTCTTGGATACTTTTTAGGACAGCCACTCACTTTGCGGATTTTTACGAGCGTACGACTGATATCTGTTCCCGGTAAGCCGAAACTTTTGCACTCCTCTGTCCTGCCCCCGAGCAGAAAGATTGCATTTTTTGCTTTATCCAGCTCCTGTTCCGCTTCCTTTGATTTATAAGACACGAAGCTTCCGCCAATCTTCACGAAGGGAAGGCAGTATTCCGACAGGGTAGACAGGTTAGCGACTGCACGAGAAACGCACAGATCATACTTTTCTCTTCCAAATCCTGGTTTTGCGAAATCTTCCGCTCTTCCATGAATTGCTTCCACTTCTTTGAGGCCCAACTCACTGATTACGTGATCCAGAAAAGTAATTCTTTTCTGTAAGGAATCGAGCAGTGTCATTTTCAGATGCGGAAATGCAATTTTCAAAGGGATACCCGGAAAGCCTGCACCTGTTCCCACATCGATCACAGACTCTGCACTCTGCATATCCTGCACAAATACGATGGAAAGACTGTCTATAAAGTGCTTCTCGACAACCTCCTGGAAATCTGTGATTGCGGTCAGATTCATATATTGATTCCACTCTATGAGAAGTCGATAATATTGAAAGAGCTGTTCTGCCTGCCCTTTGTCAACATCTATTTCAAGCTCACTGATCTTCTGTTTGATATACGTCACTTCATCATTCATAGATTTAATCCGCCTTGCTGCTTCCTGTGCTCTAAATATACCAAAAGTACCGAAATGTCCGCCGGTGAGACTCCTGAAATTCTGGACGCCTGTCCGATTGAAACAGGTTTACATAACTCTAATTTCTGCATTGCCTCAATGCGAAGACTTTTTACTTCCTTATAATTCAGGTCAGGCGGTATCTTTTTCCCCTCCAGCTTTCGGAACTGTTCTACCTGCCTCAGCTGTCGTTTGATATATCCGTCATACTTGATTTCAATTTCCACCTGTTCCGTCACTTCCTCCGGAAGTCCGGGAAAAGCACCGTCAATCTCCTTAAGATATTCATACTTGATTTCCGGTCGTCTCAAGATCTCTGCCAGAGAAGCAGCCGTTTTCAACGCTGCGCTGTCATGCCTTTCCAGAAACTCACAGATTTTCGCGGAAGCGCCGACCATCGTCTGTTCCAGCCGCTCTCTCTCACTCCGAATTTGCTCGTTTTTCGCCAGAAATCTCTGATATCGCTCTTCATTGATCAGCCCGATCTGATACCCAAGCGGCGTCAGGCGCTGATCCGCGTTGTCCTGACGGAGAAGCAGCCTGTATTCTGACCTGGATGTCATCATCCGATAGGGTTCTTTATTTTCCTTCGTCACAAGGTCGTCGATCAGCACACCGATGTAGCCCTGCGATCGATCAATGATAATCTGCTCCCTTCCGAGCAGTTCCATCGCCGCATTGATACCGGCGACAATACCCTGCCCTGCGGCTTCCTCATAACCGGAGCTTCCATTAAACTGACCGGCACTGAAAAGTCCTTTTATATTCTTAAATTCCAGTGTCGGATAGAGCTGCTGCGCATCGATGCAGTCATATTCGATTGCATAAGCGTTTTTCACAATCTTCGCGTGTTCGAGTCCCGGAACGGTATGGTACATTGCGTGCTGCACATCCTCCGGGAGAGAACTTGACATGCCGCCCACATACATTTCATTGGTGTGTAGTCCTTCCGGTTCAATGAAAACCTGATGTCGGTCACGTTCCGCAAAGCGCACCACCTTATCCTCAATAGACGGGCAATAGCGGGGGCCTGTCCCATTGATTGCACCGGAAAAAAGAGGCGAGCGATCAAGATTATTTCTTATAATTTCATGTGTTTTTTCATTTGTATAGGTCAGCCAGCAGGACGCCTGCTGAATCTGCACCGATTTCGGATCCGTCGTGAAAGAAAACGGCACAACTCTCTCGTCGCCCTTTTGCTCCTTCATCTTTCTATAATCGATAGAACGCCCATCCATTCTGGCCGGCGTCCCCGTCTTAAAACGGTACATCCGAATACCGAGTTTTTTCAGAGAATCTGTCAGATAATTCGCCGCCTGCAGCCCATTTGGTCCTGTATGCATGCTCACATCCCCATAGATGCAGCGCGCTTTCAGATAAGTCCCCGTACAGAGAATCACAGCTTTTGCATGATAAACTGCTCCGGAGTAAAGCTTTACCCCGATTACGTGTCCGTTATCCGTTAAGATCTCCGCTACCTCCGCCTGCACAATCTGCAGATGATCCGTCGTCTCAAGGACCTTTCTCATCGCGCGGCTGTATTCCGCCTTGTCTGCCTGCGCGCGCAGCGAATGGACTGCCGGTCCTTTGGATTCATTCAACATACGGGATTGAATAAAGGTCTGATCGATGATCTTTCCCATCTCCCCACCGAGTGCATCCACTTCTCTCACCAGATGCCCCTTGGAACTCCCGCCGACACTTGGATTGCAGGGCATCAGAGCAATACTGTCCACACTCACCGTAAAAATCACTGTCTCGAGTCCAAGCCTGGCACAGGCCAATGCCGCCTCGCAGCCGGCATGACCGGCTCCTACGACCACAGCATCTGTCCATTCTTCTAAAAATGGCATATATTTCCCTACTTTCCCATACAGAATTTGCTGAAAATCTCATCGATCAGATCCTCTCCGACCGATTCTCCTATAATTTCACCCAGCGATTCGTAGGCATCCATCAAATCAATAGAATAAAAATCCTCCGGCAATCCACTGTCTATACTTTCCATCACCATCACAAGACTCTTTTTCGCATTTTTCATCGCGGTCTGATGCCGGATATTTGTCAAATAAACCTGATCATTGAAAGAGACCTCTCCAGACAAAAACAAAGATTCTATCAAGTCAGAAAGCTCTTCCAGACCCTCGCTGTTTTTGGCAGATATAAAGAGTGCCGGCTTCTGTAACTGATCCGTCACCATCTCCATTGTCGTCACAGTAGGAAGGTCATTTTTATTCAATAAAATAATAACATTTTTATCGGCCAGAGACGATATAATCTCCCTGTCATTTTCATCCAGAATATCGGAGCTGTCAACTACATAAAGAACTAGATCAGCCTCCTGAGCCGCTTTTCTGGCCCTCTCCACTCCAATGCTTTCCACCGGATCGTCTGTCTCCCGGATTCCGGCAGTATCCAGAATCTGAAGACTCAATCCTCTGAGCTGAATCTGTTCCTCCAGAATATCTCTCGTCGTACCTGCCGTTTCTGTCACAATCGCGCGCTGATTTCCCAGTAGAGCATTCATAAGAGAGGATTTGCCGGCATTCGGTTTTCCGATGATAGCCGTACGAATTCCTTCCCGGAGAACCTTTCCTTCTTCTGAAGAAAGAAGAAGACTCTCCGCTTCCTTTATAAAATGAGCCAACTTCTCCCTCAAAATACAAGGATACCCATCCAGACTGTAATGCTCCGGATCATCCAATGCCGATTCTATAAATGCCATCTCATAGAGAATCTCTTCTCTCAAATTTTTAATTTTACTGACAAGAGATCCCTTTAGCTGACTGATCGAACTCTCCAACGCATAATTATTTTTCGCCTGAATAACGTCCATGACGGCCTCTGCCTGAGAGAGGTCAATTCTCCCATTCAAAAAGGCTCTCTTCGTAAATTCTCCCGGCTCTGCAAGCCTTGCCCCTTTCTGAAGAAGCAGTTCCAGAATTTTTTTCATGACAAAAGGACCGCCGTGGCAGTCGATTTCCACCGTGTTTTCTGCAGTATAACTGTGAGGTGCTTTCATAACGAAAACAATCACCTCATCCAGAATCTCCTCATCATCCACGATATTTCCATAGTGTACCGTATAAGCAGCCTGTTCAGACAGTATTTTCCCCTTTCTCCACGGTTCAAACACACGCTCAGCTACCAAAAAAGCATCTTCACCGCTGACTCTTATTACACCAATACCGGAACCTGTCATCGGCGTTGCAATCGCCGCAATCGTATCACTTTTATACATGATTTATAAAAAAAGAGGACGCTTACTCGCGTCCTCCACCCCTCTTACTTCTGTTTCTGTTATTGCCGCCATCGCGCCTGTTTCCATAACGGCGATAACGATTGTTATCTCTGGGCTGTACACCCTCCTTCAGAGAAACAACAACTTTTCGATAGAGTTCCTCTCCTTCACTGTGAGTCTCCACATACTTGTCAGCCTGAAGAGCAGAATGAATCACGCATCTCTCATAAGGATTCATCGGCTCCAGCACGACCGCTCTTCCGGTTCTGCGAACCTTGAGTGCGATATTTTTTGCCAGATTTTCAAGCGTATCCTTTCTTCTCTGACGATAATTTTCTGTATCAACCTTAACACGAATATACTCGCTTTCATCCCGGTTCACGACAAGGCTTACCAGATACTGGAGCGAATCGAGCGTTTGTCCTCTCTTTCCGATCAAGACACCCATATTCTCACCTGCCAGATCGATACTCAGGCTTTTCTCTTCTTCATCCTCCACAACGGTGACGGTGACTTCCATCTGCATTGCTTCGAATACTTCCTTCAGGAACTCTTCCGCTTTTTCCGCAAGATTCATCACACGGCGTGCACGGATAACAGCCGGTTTACTTCCTATTCCGAGAAAACCCGTACTTCCCTTGTCTATAATCTCATATTCCATCTTATCAGAAGAGGTCTCAAGTTGAATCGCGGCTTCCGTGATCGCTTCTTCCACTGTCTTTCCTTTAAATTCTCTGTAATCCATCTCTACCTCATCTCCTAATTCTTCTTATTCTTCTCATTATACTTTGCTACCATCGCCGCTTTGGAAGTCAAACTGCCCGGCTTGTCCGCATTTTTATAATATTCTGTGGCAGCCTTCTGAGCAGCTTCCTTTTCTTCCTCTGTCATAGTATTCTTTTTCTTTGACGAATCTACAGATCTCACATTTGTCTTTGCCATATTAGAAGCATTGGGAGAATAATTACCTTTCTTTTTTGCAAGTTCCTTATTCTTTTCCATATTCTTCTGTATAATCGCGTCAAGATCCTGATGATCTATGTATTTATTAATTGCAAACTGCTGAATACCTCTGACAACAGCACCGACAATCCAGTACAGACCCATACCTGCCGGAAGCATCAAACAGAACCATGCGGACATAAGCGGCATCATCATATTCATGGACTTCATCGTGGCATTCATATTGTCATCGCCGCCCGCGGAAGCCTGCTGCGGCATCAGCTTCACATTCAACCACTGCGTAAGAGCCGCGAGGACGGGCACCAGAATTGCTCCAAATACCATCAGATAAGCGCCCGTTGACCAGCCTGATTTGATGATATTCCACGGCGTATTGGCAATATTGATACCAAAATTGTTCATATGGTTGATGGAAGCATGCGTGGTATTGATCAACTCTGTCAAATCAGGAAACTGATCCAACAACATCTGCCATGTCGCGTTGCCGGTCTCCTGAAGACGATACAGCACATCAATAATCGTGTTTGACAAGGTATAATCCGTGCCTACATAACTCATATTTCCCGCGGTTTTCAGCTCTTCCATAAACTCCGGGCCGCCAGGTGTGGCCAGAATCTTGTCCGCGAGTTCAACAAATACTTCCTTAACACCGCTCACATAGGCGGGTACATTCATAATTACCCGATAAAGGCAGAGCAGAATCGGAAGCTGGATCAGGAGCTGAAGACAGCTGCCCGTAGGAGACACGCCATACTTTGCATAGACCATCTTCGTCTCCTCATTCATGGCCATCATGGAATCATTGTCTTTTTTATTCTTATATTTTTTCTGAATTTCCTGAAGCTCCGGATTCATCTTTGCGGAAAACTTCGAAAACTTCTGCTGCCTGTAGGTAAGAGGGAGCAAAAGTATATAGATGACAATCGTAAATAAAATAATACAAAGTCCAATATTTTCGATGCCAAACACGCCGCTCATGAAATTGAACAGCAGGTTCATGATCCACCCGAGAATTCTGGAAATATCACCAAGAATAAACGTCGAACTCTGGGTCAGTAAAATACCTGTCAAAATAAACCTCCTTACACCTTAAGGAACTGGGTCATATCCTCCCCTCGAAAAGGGATTACATCTTAATATTCTCCACATTGCCAGCATTCCCCCCTTGAGAGCGCCGTATTTTTCAACAGCTTCCAACCCATACTGGGAACAGCTCGGTATATATGGACATTTTGTGCTTTTTAAAGGTGATAAGTATTTTCTGTAGAATTTAATAAGCCAAATTAATATTTTCTTCATTTTAATATATTATGAAGCTTTCCCAAATGCAGCAGCGCACTCTCTATTTCTTGATAGCTCCTATCCTTTGCGCTCTGCCTTGCGATGACTACCATGTCCAAACCACTATTGAACAGGGCTTCATTTAGTCTATAGCTCTCCCGGATCAGCCGGGTGATCCTGTGTCTGACGACACTGTTTCCTACTTTTTTGCTGACTGAAATCCCCAGCCTGTTACAATCTCTTCCATTTTTCAGAACGTACAGAACGAGAAATCTGTTTGCATAAGACTTCTTATTATTGTATACCTTCCGGAAGTCCTGACTGCGTTTCAGCGATTCTGAAAAATTCATGATTTTTCCTCATAAAAGGCGTGAAGAAAAGGCCACATATATGCGGCCTACGCTGATAATTTCTTTCTTCCTTTTAATCTTCTGGCTGCAAGAACTTTTCTTCCGCCTGCCGTATGCATTCTGGCTCTAAAACCGTGAACCTTCTTTCTGGAACGTTTCTTCGGCTGAAATGTCATTTTCATAAAGGGCACCTCCTTACCTATTTCATACTTTCACATATCAAAAAACACTACCCCGATTATAACGAGACAGGCTATAGAAGTCAAGCAAAAAGTTTTCCACAATTAGTGGATAAAATGTGGATTTCTCTGTGAATGAGACTGTGTATAAAATAAAAGTGATTGCTATATCTTTTAATTTGTTGTATTATTTAGTTTGAGAGAATAGCCAGTTAAATAACTTTCTCAAAGTTAGAAAAACCCGGGAGATAAAGAAAAATGGACACACGTCTGGAACTGTTAAATGAAAAATGGGAGGAAATTCTGGACATTGTCCGGCAGGAAAACGAACTGTCAAATGTTGCTTTCAGAACATGGCTCCTGCCACTCAAAGTATTTCGTCTGGAGGATCATACTCTTATCATAACAGCTCCCTTTGAACAGGCTGCTACCTATGTAGAAAAGAAATACAAAGATTTTTTATACGTAGCGGTAGCGGAATCTGCCGGGGAAGAATACGAGATCCGTATCATCACAGAAGATGAAGCCTCCAGAGAAAAGGAAAAATCCTTTTCTACGAAGGAAAAGCCAAAAGTTTCACAGGCATCTGTGGAACAATTTACAAATCTTAATCCAAAATATACCTTTGAGACCTTTGTTATAGGCAGCAATAATCGTTTTGCTCACGCTGCCTCTGTTGCGGTAGCGGAATCTCCGGGAAAAGAGTACAATCCCCTCTTTCTCTATGGAGGTGTGGGACTGGGAAAGACCCATCTGATGCACTCGATTGCCCATTATATTTTACAGGAGGATCCTTCCAAAAAAGTTCTCTATGTTACATCAGAGGTTTTTACAAATGAGCTGATTGATTCTATTCGAAATGGAAACAACACCAGCATGAATAAATTTAGGGATAAATATCGCAATATTGATGTTCTGTTGATCGATGATATCCAGTTTATCATTGGAAAAGAGAGCACGCAGGAAGAATTTTTCCATACCTTCAACGCACTGCACGGTGCAAACAAACAGATTATCGTCTCCAGCGATCGTCCTCCCAAGGATCTGGAAACGCTAGAAGCCAGACTTCGTTCCCGTTTCGAGTGGGGTCTGATTGCGGACATTTCTTCTCCTGATTATGAGACCAGAATGGCAATTCTCCGCAAAAAAGAAGAAATCGACGGCTACAATATTGATGACGAGGTTATTCGTTATATTGCCACGAATATCAAATCCAATATCCGGGAACTGGAGGGAGCCCTCAATAAGCTGGTCGCTTTCTCTCATCTTGAAAAGAGAGAGATTGATCTGGCGATGGCGGAAGAGGTTCTGGCAGATATTATTTCTCCTAATACCAGCCAGGAGGTCACGCCGCAGGTGATCCTAAATACCATAGCTGATTACTATGGTATATCCTCAGACGATATCATGGGTGGAAAGAGAAACTCCGAGATTGTCATGCCCAGACAGATTGTCATGTATCTTTGCAGGGAAATCACAGACACTTCCTACAAGGCAATCGGCGTCCTTCTCGGAAACCGCGATCACTCTACCATCATCAATGGGGATAACCGCATCAGAGAAAAGCTGGCCTCCGGTGATCAGACTTTGAAAAATAATATAGAATCGATAAGAAAAAAGATTTCTTCTACATAATAATAGGAAGATTCTCATTCTGTTCATCAACTTCTTCACGTGAATATCATGTTGATGAAATGTGGAAAAATAATTAAAATTTAAGATATGTTGATAAACCCTGACTTTTTAACATCCTCATCTTTCTCTTTCCACATACTTTTCAGAGACAGAATCAGCCATGTTTTCAGGGCTTTCCGGACTTTTTCACAAATCCACAGCCCCTATTAAGACTAAGACGAATTATTAACTATATTATGTATCTATCAATCTGCGAAAGGAGTTTTACACATGAAATTAATCTGTTCCAAGGCGGATCTCCTGAAAGGAGTTAATATTGTATCCAAGGCAGTTCCTTCCAGAACTACCATGACGATTCTTGAATGCATCTTGATTGATGCTTCCGCAGGCGAAATTAAATTTACGGCAAATGATATGGAGCTTGGCATCGAGACGACAGTGGAAGGAGACATCATTGAAAGAGGTATTATCGCGGTTGATGCTAAAGTTTTTTCTGAAATAATCAGAAAGCTGCCAGACAGCAGTGTTACGATTGAGACGGGTGATAACTATCAGATAAGAATCACCTGTGAAAAGGCTAATTTTAATATTTCCGGTAAATCGGGAGAGGATTTTTCCTACCTTCCTTACATAGAGAAGACGGATTATGTATCGATTTCCCAGTTTTCGCTGAAGGAAGTGATAAGGCAGACAATTTTCTCTATCGCGGACAATGAAAATAACAAGTTAATGACGGGCGAATTGATCGAAGTAAATGGGATAGATTTCAAGGTAGTTTCTCTGGACGGGCATCGTATTTCCATTCGCAGAGTTGAACTGAAAGAATCCTATGAAGCGCGCAAGGCGATCGTTCCGGGTAAATCTCTGCAGGAGATCAGCCGCATTCTGTCCGGAGAGATGGAAGAAGAAGTTCGTATTTACTTCACCGGCAATCATATTGTCTTTGATTTTGAAAAAACGACGGTAGTATCCAGGCTGATTGAAGGGGAGTATTTCAAGATCAATCAGATGCTGTCCAATGATTATGAGACTAAATTTGAAATTAATAAAAAAGAGTTCCTCAGCTGTATCGACCGTGCGATGCTTTTGATCAAGGAAGGCGACAAGAAACCCATCATCCTGAATGTGAAGGATGGCAATATGGAGATTAATATCAATTCTCAGCTCGGTTCAATGAAGGAGGATATCGATATAGGTAAAGAGGGAAAGGATATCATGATTGGTTTTAATCCCCGTTTTCTGATTGAGGCTCTTCGAGTGATCGATGATGAGACGGTGACGATCTATATGATCAATCCAAAGGCTCCCTGCTATATCCGAGATGAGGAACAGAAATATATTTATCTGATCCTTCCGGTTAATTTTAATGTATCTGCCTATTGAGAGTGAGACGAAAATGCTGACAATTAAATTAAAAGATGATTATATAAAATTAGGTCAGGCTCTGAAAGCGGCCGGTCTTGTAGATACCGGTGCGGAGGCAAAGATAGTCATACAGGATGGACAGGTAAAGGTAAACGGAGATACAGAATATCAGAGGGGCAAGAAACTGCATGCCGGTGACCGTATATTCTACAACAATGAAACCATTGAGATTACAGAGTAAAGATTATGATCATAAAATCTGTAAGTCTCCAGAATTTTCGCAATTATAAAAATCTGAGCCTCGTGCTCGGCAGTGATACCAATATTTTTTTTGGAGATAACGCGCAGGGAAAGACAAATATTCTTGAGGCGGTTTATCTCAGTGGGACTACAAGATCTCACAGAGGGTCAAAGGACAGGGAAATGATCCTTCTCACAGAAGAGGAGGCTCATATCTGCACGATTCTGGAAAAAGAAGGAATCGATCATAAAATAGATATTCATCTTCGCAGAAACAGGACAAAAGGAATCGCGATCGACGGGATTCCGATAAGGAAGGCGAGCGAACTTTTTGGCCTGATCTATTTTGTTGTATTTTCTCCTGAAGATCTAAGTATTATAAAAAATGGTCCTGCTGAGAGAAGAAAGTTTATGGATACCGAGTTGTGCCAACTCGACAAGGTATATTTGTATCATCTTTCCAGCTATAATAAGGCTGTGATTCAGAGAAATAAGCTTCTGAAGGAGCTTTATTTCAGGCCGGATTATCGGGAAATTCTTGAAATACTGGATATGCAGCTTGTGAAGTATGGAAAAGAGATTATCTGCAGGAGGAGAGCATTTTCCGGGGAATTAAACGAGATGATTCATGATATTCATTTACGTCTGTCCGGCGGAGAAGAGAATATGCTTCTTACATACGAATGTAGTGTGAGAGAAGATGATTTTGAGGAGTCTCTGAAAAAAAACAGGGACAGAGATATTCATACAAAGACAACGACGGTTGGACCTCATAGAGACGATCTTTCTTTTCAGGTCAATGGATTGGATATCCGTCGTTTTGGCTCGCAGGGACAACAGAGGACGACAGCTCTCTCCCTGAAACTTTCAGAAATAGAGCTGGTAAAACAGAGAGTACATGATACACCGGTTCTGCTTCTTGATGATGTCATGTCTGAGCTGGATGAAAAAAGGCAAAAATATTTACTGGAAAGTATTGATCAGGTTCAGACTTTGATCACCTGCACCGGACTGGATGAAATGATAGGCAGGTGCCTGACAGTAAACAGAATTTACAGAGTAAGCAACGGAAATGTAACTTTAGAAAACGGACGGGAGGCTTGAAAGAGATGAGTGTAGAATACGGAGCGGATCAGATTCAGATTTTGGAAGGATTGGAAGCGGTTAGAAAGAGACCGGGTATGTATATCGATGATATTTCTTTTAAAGGTATCCACCATCTTGTGTATGAAATTGTGGATAATTCGATCGATGAAGCTCTCGCAGGTTTTTGTAGTCATATAGAAGTCACAATTCATAAAGATAATTCGATTACGGTAGAGGATGACGGCCGCGGAATTCCGACCGGTATCAATCACAAAGCGGGAAAGCCTGCTGTAGAGGTTGTCTTTACGGTTCTTCATGCCGGCGGAAAATTCGGCGGCGGGGGTTATAAGGTATCCGGTGGCCTGCATGGTGTGGGCGCCTCGGTCGTCAACGCACTCTCAGAGTGGCTCGAGGTCGTGATCAAAAGTGATGGAAAGCTCTACAAACAAAGATATGAGAAAGGAATCGTCTGTTATCCTCTTAAAGTTGTTGGTGAATGTGAAAAAGGCGAGACCGGCACGACCGTTACTTTCCTTCCGGACAATACGATTTTTGAAGTGCTGGAATTTGATTTCAAGACGCTGCAGACCAGATTGCGGGAGATGGCCTTCCTCACGAAGGGTCTGCGCATTACTCTGACAGATGAAAGGGAAGATCCTGTTCGCACAAAATCCTACCACTATGAGGGAGGAATTACAGAATTTGTCCAGTATCTGAACAAGAGCACGACCCCTCTCTATGATCAGATTATCTATTGTGAGGGAACGAAGGATGGCGTGCAGGTGGAGGTTGCCTTCCAGCACAACGATTCCTATAAAGAAAATTGTTACAGTTTTGTCAATAATATCAATACCCATGAAGGCGGCACGCACCTGTCCGGATTCAAAAACGCGATCACGAAGACCTTCAATGATTACGCACGGAAAAATAAGCTTTTGAAAGATTCAGAGGAGAATCTTTCCGGCGAGGATATCCGGGAAGGTATCACGGCGATTATCAGTATCAAAATCAGCGAGCCGCAGTTTGGCGGGCAGACAAAGCACAGTCTGGGAAATACGGAGGCCAGAGGAGCGGTAGACAGCATTGTCTCTGACAGGCTTACGATTTTCCTTGAGCAAAATCCGCAGGTTGCGAAGATTATTCTCGATAAGTCGATTCTGTCGCAGCGCGCGCGGGAAGCAGCGAGGAAGGCGCGGGAGCTTACCAGAAGAAAATCGGCGTTGGACGGCTTTGCCCTGCCCGGAAAGCTGGCGGACTGCTCGGATAAGGATCCGGCAAATTGCGAGATCTATATCGTCGAGGGAGACAGTGCCGGAGGCTCCGCAAAGACGGCCAGAAACCGCAATACGCAGGCAATCCTTCCTCTCAGAGGAAAGATTTTGAATGTGGAGAAGGCACGCCTTGACCGAATTTACGGAAATGAAGAGATCAAGGCGATGATCACAGCCTTTGGTACGGGAATTCATGAGGATTTTGATATTACAAAGCTCCGTTATGATAAGATCATTATCATGACGGATGCGGACGTCGACGGTGCGCATATCAGCACTTTGCTGCTCACCTTCCTGTACCGCTTTATGCCGGATCTGATCCGAAAGGGACATGTGTATCTTGCGCAGCCGCCGCTTTATAAAATCGAGAAAAATAAAAAGGTGTGGTATGCTTACAGTGACGAGGAACTGAATGGAATCCTTGTGGAAATAGGGCGTGACCAGAATAATAAGATTCAGCGCTACAAGGGTCTGGGGGAGATGGATGCGGATCAGCTCTGGGAGACGACGATGGATCCGGAGCGCCGGATTCTTCTGAAGGTGAGGATGAATGAAGAAGAAGCTTCCGAAATTGACCTGACATTCACAACGCTTATGGGAGATAAAGTGGAGCCGAGAAGAGAGTTTATCGAGGCCAATGCAAAATATGTAAGAAATCTTGACATTTAACAAAGCTACGATGAGGACAGGATGATGGAAGACAATATTTTTGACAAGATTCATGAAGTAGACCTGAAGGAGACGATGGAAACCTCTTACATCGATTATGCGATGAGTGTGATCGCGGCGCGCGCGCTGCCGGACGTGAGAGACGGCCTCAAACCGGTGCAGCGGCGTGTGCTCTATTCTATGATAGAGCTGAACAACGGTCCGGATAAACCGCATCGGAAATGCGCGCGTATCGTTGGCGATACGATGGGTAAATACCATCCCCACGGCGACAGCTCGATCTACGGGGCGCTCGTCAATATGGCACAGGAGTGGTCGACGCATTATCCACTTGTAGATGGTCACGGAAATTTTGGCTCTGTAGACGGAGACGGCGCGGCGGCTATGCGTTACACGGAGGCGCGCCTCAGCAAGATTTCCATGAAAATGCTCGCGGATATCAATAAAGATACTGTGGACTTTATTCCCAACTTTGATGAGACGGAAAAAGAACCTACGGTTCTTCCGGCCAGATTTCCGAATTTGCTCGCGAACGGCGCGTCCGGCATCGCGGTTGGTATGGCCACAAATATTCCTCCTCACAATCTGAGGGAGGTTATTCAAGCGGTCGTCAAAATTATAGATAATCGTATTGAAGAGGATAGAGATACCAGCATTGATGAGGTCATGCAGATTGTTAAAGGGCCGGATTTTCCGACCGGAGCGGAGATTCTCGGCACGGCGGGCATTAATCAGGCCTATCGTACCGGCAGGGGAAAGATCCGCGTCCGTTCTGTCAGCAACATTGAGCCGATGGCCAATGGGAAAAATCGGATCGTGGTGACGGAGATTCCCTATATGGTGAATAAGGCTCGTCTGATCGAGAAGATCGCAGATCTGGTAAAGGAAAAGAGGATCGACGGCATCACGCATATTGCCGATGAATCCAGCCGTGAGGGTATGCGCATCAATATTGAGCTGCGCAAGGATGTGAACCCAAATGTGATCCTGAATCAGCTCTATAAGCATACCCAGTTGCAGGATACTTTCGGCGTGATCATGATTGCGCTTGTGGACAATGAACCGCGGGTTCTCAATATTCTCGATATGCTGACGTATTACCTCGCCCATCAGGAGAATGTTGTCACCAGAAGGACGAAGTATGAGCTGAACAGGGCCGAGGAGCGCGCTCATATTTTGAAGGGATTGCTCATTGCCCTCGACCATATTGACCGTGTGATTCAAATTATTCGCGGTTCCGATACGGTGCAGAATGCGAAGACTTCCTTGATGGAAGAGTTTGGACTTGACGATGTACAGGCGCAGGCGATCGTGGATATGCGTCTGCGGACGCTGACCGGCTTGGAGCGCGGCAAGATTGAAAAAGAGTATGAAGAGCTTATGGAGCGTATCAAGTATTTACAGGAAATTCTTGCGGATGAGAAGAAGCTGCTTGGTGTGATCCGTGATGAAATTTCTCTGATTGCCGATAAGTACGGGGATGAGCGCAGGACGAAGATCGGTTACGATGAGTATGATATCAGCATGGAAGATCTGATTCCCGTCACCGATTCCGTGATCACGATGACGCATCTTAGATACATTAAGAGGATGAGCGTCGACAATTTCCGCAGCCAGAACCGGGGCGGCAAGGGAATCAAGGGTATGCAGACGCTGGAGGAGGATTTCATTGAAGAGATCTTTATGACAACCTCCCATCATCAGCTCATGTTCTTTACAAATCTAGGCAGAGTATATCGGATGAAGGCTTATGAGATTCCGGAGGCAGGGAGAACCGCAAGAGGAACTGCTATTATTAATCTGCTTCAGCTGCAGCCGGGTGAGAAGATCAGCGCGGTGATACCGGTCAAGGATTGGAATGAAGAGGGCTACCTCTTTATGGCGACGAGAAACGGTATCGTGAAGAAGACAAAGATGGCAGCTTTCTCCAATATCCGCAAAATTGGGCTTCAGGCGATCAGCCTGCGTGAAAATGATGAGCTGATTGAAGTCAAGATTACGAATGGGGAAAATGATATTCTCCTGATTACAAAGAAGGGAATGAGCATTCGTTTCCGTGAAAGCGATGTACGCCCAATGGGCCGTGCTACGACCGGCGTCACCGGTATCAAACTCTCAGAAGGTGATGAAGTGGTTGCGATGCAGCTCGATGTGCAGGGAGAGTATGTGCTGATCGTCTCAGAAGGAGGTTATGGAAAGAGGACGCCTCTTTCCGAATTCCATGTACAGAATCGGAACGGCAAAGGTCTTAAGTGCTACAATATTGTGAAAAAGACAGGCGATGTCGTCGGGGCAAAATCGGTAAACGCAGAAAATGAAATCATGATGATCACCAATGAGGGAATCGTCATCCGTACTGGCTGCGAGGGGATTTCCGTATTAAAACGAATCACCTCGGGCGTCAAACTTATGAACGTCGATCTGGAAAGCGGCGTAAAGGTCGCGCGCATCGCGAAGGTTCGGAAAACGGAGGCGGAGGAGAATTCGGAAGAAATTGAGGAAGAGACGGAGACGGAAGAATGAGAAGAATTGTCATGATGGTGCTTAAGAATATTCTTCTTGCGCCATATATGTACCTAAAACTGTGCTGGTACGCGGCTCACACGGACAGTATTCCCTATGATAAACAGTGGGCTCTCATCGAGAAGATTAATGATATGGCCTGCAGGGGTGGAAATGTGGAGATTCAGGCTTACGGCGTGGAGAATATTCCGAAGGAGGGAGGATTTATGTTCTTCCCGAACCATCAGGGAATGTTTGATGTGCTCGCAATCATCAAAACCTGTCCCCGTTACTTCTCTGTCGTTGTCAAGAGAGAGTTGGAAAATATATTTTTCCTGAATAAAATTTTTCCAATCATGGGATATTATGCAATTGACAGGGATGATGTGCGCCAGTCCATGAAGGTGATCCAGAATGTAAGCAAAGACGTGGCGGGCGGCAAAGCCTTTCTGATCTTTGCGGAGGGAACCCGCTCCCGTGATGGAAATCATATTGGTGAATTTAAAGGGGGATCTTTTAAGAGCGCGCAGAAGGCAAAATGCCCGATCGTCCCGGTGGCTGTCATCGACTCTTACAAGGTGATGGACACGCATTCTCTCGAGAAGGTGATCGTGCAGATACATTATCTTGAGCCACTTTTTTATGAGGAATACAAGATGATGAAAACCCCGGAAATTGCTGAAATTGTGGAGTCCAGAATTAAAAAAACTATTG
>JAJQBC010000099.1 GCA_021203465.1 Lachnospiraceae bacterium
GAGCACTCGGCTGTTAACCGAGTTGTTGCAGGTTCGAGCCCTGCTCGGGGAGCTGCAAAAAAAGCCCGTAGATTCAACGATTCTGCGGGTTTTGTATTACCCAAAACGACCTTAAAAAGAGGCAAAATGAGTCTGATTTGGCAGGCATTGTACTGTTAACCGAAAAGAATCAGGCAAGTAACTGTTAACCGAAAAATAAGACGGAATTGTGATGTCTGAGAGTCCCGGTATGAGAGCCTGATGGTAAATTACTTTACTGTCAGGCTTTTTTTAGTTCAGGAAGGAGTGCGACTGCGATAATCTGTTTATTTTTGTGTAGCCATGTGATGATGGCTTGGCGTTTTGTAAAATATCGGTTGTATTGGCGTCTGTGTAAGAGAAAGCACAGGCGCTTTTTTGTTGCAGATTTTTAAGGAGGACAGGTGATTATGGTAGCAAGATTTATGAAAGACACCCCGTATGAGAGAAGCGAGGCTGAGATGCAGAGGCCGCCCGGTTACAGGAACAGGGGGAGCGGTATGATAGTAAGCCGATACCCTTACAGCGCCCGCGACTTAGACTGTGC
Source organism: Lachnospiraceae bacterium (assembly GCA_021203465.1). Classification (GTDB taxonomy): domain Bacteria; phylum Bacillota; class Clostridia; order Lachnospirales; family Lachnospiraceae; genus Hominiventricola. The sequence continues at coordinate 566 of JAJQBC010000099.1, forward strand.
GTATTGTCTTTATAAAAGCAGAAAGAAGACCTGCGGCAAAGCAGGCGGATGCATTTTCCTCGCGGAACGGCTCGCTGCAGGCTGTGTCCCCACAGAGGAATTGCTGGAAGCATTTACTGCAGAGGTGGATGAATTGGGATTTTCGTGCCGTCTGTCTCATCTGATGGATGAGGAGGATGATTTCTTTTTTGAACCGGAGCACCGGGAACGGTTCGAGAACCGATGGGCTGACTGTGCTCCCAGGACGGATGCTCCCGCCATGTGTGCGGCGCTGTATCTTTTGGCGGCGGATCGTTTTCTCTGGAGGCAGGCCGCGGTCGCCATCCGGACGGAGGCCATCCGGTTTTGTGACATTCACATCCATGGGGTGGATCTGGATGGATATATCCTGTTTTACACAGCAAAGGACTTGTACCAGGGGACAAAGCATATCAGCCTGTCAGAACTCACCGACCCGGAGCTGGTCAGCGACCGTACTTTCCGGCTGGCGGTCGGTGCATTTTTGATCCGGAGGTATGGGGTAGAAGTGCTGGCTGGTGAAAGGAGGGGCGGTTTATGATTCGTGTTTGTCTGGTAAACCTGAGTAGTAGACAGGTAGAATGGCTTGACTTGCCTGCTTCGTGTGAGGAACTGGAACTGATGAAAGCGAATCTGGGCGTGAAGGATTTTTCTGAATGTAGTTATCGTTCGGTACCGGATCTGGAAGATTATCTGCCCCGCTCCTGGAACATGGAGGAACTGAATGATCTCGCCGCCACCCTGAAACAGAAGGGGATCGGGGATTTTGAAAAAGCCGGACGGAAGCTATGGGCGGTGCTGGAGGCGGAGCTGCCAGAAACGATGAGCCAGATGCAGGAGATTGCAGAGCATCTGGAAGACTACAGCGTATTGCTGGATGGAATAGAAACCCCGGCGGATTACGCGCGGTTTGTGATAAGAAAGGGAAAGATTCCGCTGGATGAACGGATCGCGCCGTACCTCGATTATGACGCTTTCGGGAAAGATCAGATGCGCGCAGACGGCGCCGTACAGACCTCGCTTGGGGCGGTGGTATGCCACACACATGCCCTTCCGGAATTTCCGGAGGAGCTGACAACGCTCAGGCTGTACAGTCCTTTGCGGGCGGAAATGTATGTAAAGGATGAGTGGGGGAATTGTTCCTACGATTCTGAAGATGTTTACCCGGATGAATTATGCCGCTACGAGGAAGCAATCCGCCGCCAGATCGGGATGGAAAGGCTGGATTCCGAAGGGGAGCGCGGCCTTGCTGTTTATCTTGGGAATAAGCGACTGGAACGGAAGGTACACAGTCTATCGCCGGATGTAGAAGTCTGGAGAGGGGAGCTTTGGGGTGTGCTGGAAGTGAAATCCCACGGGGAACTTCAGGGAACAGAGCTGGATGCCCTGAAAGATTTCTGGAGCGGGCAGGCGAGCGATGGCTGGGGTGAAGGCTTCGAACAGCGTGAGATTGCCACATCGGATGGGGATCTTTGTGTGAGCTTTTGGAATTCAGAAGACTACCAGATCCAGACTGAACAGGAGCTGAAGGGGCAAAATGCGCCTGATTTGACAATACAGATGGGAGGGATATAAAAAGGATGGCCGTGTTTGACGCAGCAAAAGAAAAATATGAGCTGGCAGAAATAGATGGGATTCCGGTACTTTTTACTAACAGACGGCTCAATCGGGATACCATCCCGGAAGGGTTGTTTTGTTATGAAGCATGGGACTCTGACCGCCTGGATGCGCCAATGGTGCAGATCAGAAAGTCGGTACTGGTAAACTATGGGGGAACCATTTTGAGTAAAAAGCCGTTTCCTTTGGATAACCATGACAGCTATTCTCCCCAAAATCGGGACTATCATGGGATTAGTATGGATTTAGAGGAATTTCAGCAGAGCACGGAGGAACAGCTGCAGATGAAAGTGGATGGGGAGGCTGGAATGCAGATGGGAGCGATGTAGGTGATATGCGGAAAAACATAAGATGAGGCAGAGGAAGGAGGTGATCCTGCATCAACAGTTTTATTTCCTGGGTTGGCGGAAAGAAGGCACTGCGGGGACTGATCTATACGATGTTTCCGCTGGCATTCGACCGCTATATCGAGGTGTTCGGAGGAGGCGGGTGGGTGCTGTTCGGAAAACCGCCGGACTCCCGCTGCATGGAGGTTTATAACGATTATAATTCCAACCTGGCAAATCTGTTCTACTGTGTGAAGAACCGTACCGGGGCATTCTTAAAGGAGCTTGGTTTTCTGCCGATCAACAGCAGGGATGAATTTACCGTGATCCGGAATTTCCTGGATAAGCAGGAACCGGATCTTCGCTTTCTGGAAGAAGAACTGGAGCTGGCAAAGCAGTACCTGCCGCCGCCGGGATATGAGGAGATCAGGGAAATCCTGCTTCAGAATGCGGAGGTGACGGATGTGAAGCGTGCCGCCGCTTTTTTTAAACTGATCCGTTATAGCTACGGAAGCGGCTGCACCTCCTATGGCTGCCAGCCGTTTGACGTGCGGAAGTGTTTCGATACAGTCTGGCAGGCATCCAGGCGGCTTGCGGATACCGTGGTAGAGAATAAAGATTTTGAGGCGCTGATCCGGCAGTATGACCGGGAAAGCGCCTTTTTCTATTGTGACCCGCCTTACTATGAGACAGAAGGACACTACGCGGTGGTTTTCCGGAAAGAAGATCATGTGCGCCTCCGGGATACCCTGGCCGGATGCAGGGGGAAATGGATGGTCAGTTATAATGACTGCGCGTATATCCGCAATCTTTATGAAGGTTACACTATCACCTCAGTCACCCGTCTCAACAACCTGGCACAGCGGTATGAGGGAGGCTGTGAGTTCCCGGAAGTGTTGATTACCAATTATGATCCGGCAGAAAGGGAATGTGTGCAGCCAAGACAGCTCAGCCTGTTCGGGCTGTATGGAGAGGAAGATGAGGATTACCAGACTTATGGGGTGTCGGACGCACCCGTGAAGGGAGGAGATACAGATGGGAAAGCCGGTTTACAGACTGATGGATTATAAGGGGCGCATTCTGATCCCGAAAGGAATGCGGGAAGCTGCAAAGCTGGAGTATGGGGATATTGTGCGTCTTGGAATTGCAGACGGAAAAATCACGGTGCGGAAGGTAGAGATCGTGGAGGTCGGGGATCAGTCGCCGGAGGCCGTGGAGGCATATGTCCGCGCCGCTTTCAGATCCATGCCGGATTCTGTTCGTGTGGAGCTGATCGGGGAACTGAGCGCGCTGATCCGGAAAAAGGAGGGATAGATGATGCACACATTTGATAAGCAGGACTGTGAACAGACGGGATATGGCATTTCACTGACAGGCAGGGTGGTTGTGCTTCGCAGATCTGCGATCCTGGCGGGGCAGCAGGGTCAGTTATTTTTCTGCACGGGAGAAAACAGGGTAAACCCGAATCCGATGGGGAGGACGGCATTCCTGGTATCGCTGACGACAGGGGAGGAGTGCCGTGCTTTCAGGTGCGATGTTGTGGGGACGTTAAAGCCGGAGCTTCTTCCGGAGGAGGCGAAGCTCCAGCTTTCGCAGATCCGTCCATCCGGGGCGCTGGATCTTGAGACAAACGAAGCCCAGTATTCTGCATATAGCTTCCTACAGGATGGACGTTACGCGGCAGGCGTCTGGCTCTGCAGCGCAAAAGAGGCGGCGGACTATGTGGCGATGCAGAAGGATTACCAGCACCGCGTCCTGATCTGCGATCGTGATGATTTTGCGGTTCTGGAGGTGGTCGATGGGAAGCAGATATTCCCGGATGAACAGACGATGGAGGATAACGGGAGCAGTCAGGAGCCAGGCGCGGGAATGCGTATGTCATAGGGGGTGATGTAGAGTGAAACCTATCCGCATTGAGAACGGAATCCTCCTCTATTATGGGAACCGTGCCGGGCAGGTTAAGGACGGGCGTGTGGTGGCGGACCCCATGTTCCAGGGGCAGGAGATGGATGCATTCCTGAAAAAGCAGAGTAATATCCGTGAGGTCAAGTGGATGGACGGAATGTTTGAGCGGCTGATGGCTGGCGGGGGACTGGAGGAAACAGCGAGCCTGAAAAATGTCCGGGTCTGGCAGTTGAAAACCGAGGTGGACGTGTATATGAAGTTCATCGCATATGACGATATGTGTAAAAAGTTCGGTCCGCCGAATCCGGAAGATTACAGGAAGGTCTATGACGGCGCGGTGGAGACGAACGATCTGGAAGCCCTCTATACGAAATTTAATCTGGAGCCGCCGCAGGAGTACGAAGGCCATGCGCTTTCCATGAGCGATGTGCTGGAGCTTTACGATGAATCCGGGAGTGCGTTCTATTATGTGGATCGTATCGGGTTTCAAAAGATCGATTTTACAGGGCAGGAAATGTCCGCATCGCAGGTGATGCAGCTGTAGCGGGGAAGCCGCTTTTATGCTGAATAAAAAACGGGTAAGGAGGAAAATCAGAATGCCAGAACTGGAAGTAAGGATTCATTCCATCTATCCGCCGGGGACACCGGGCGGAACGAGGGCGTATGCGTCCGCTACGATCGACGGCTGCTTTGCCGTCCGTGGGATCAAGATCGTTGAGGGAGGAAAGGACGGGCTGTTTGTATCCATGCCGAGCCGGAAAACGCAGGACGGGTATAAGGACGTTTGCTTCTCGGTCACAGCGGAGTTCCGCAACCAGCTCCACGGAGCCGTGCTCGACGCTTACCAGCAGTCTCTCTCTCAGGTTCAGTCGCAGCCGCAGGCGGCTCCGGAACCGAAAGCCGCGCCGCGGGCAGGCCAGAAAATGGGATGAGTGAAAAAGAATTATTTTGAAAAATAAAAGTCTGTCCGATGTCTATGCGTCTTTGTATGCAGGTATTTAAGACCCACATAGCCGTCATTCGGGACTTTTATATCATGAGGAGGAGAATTACATGGAGAATATCAGAAAAAGAATGACTGGACTTCAGGCTGCCATCAGGGTGGGAGTATGGAAGGTAAGAGGAAAACTCCGGGACGATTCGGGAGAAGGGTATGTAGACACGGCGATTAAGATCCTGATTGCTGTTGTCCTGGGGGCGCTATTGCTGGCGGGACTTTATTCCCTGTTTAACGATACAGTGCTTCCGACTCTGGTAGAGCGGGTAGAAGAAATGTTTAACTATGCCGGATAACCCGGCCATGCGGCTGGCGCAGGCGGGGCTGTTTGTCGTTCTGCTGATTGCGGTATCTGTCTGTGACATCAGAAACAGGCGGATACCGGATCGTCTGCAGATTGGAATCGCGGCGCTCTTGGCCCTGGACTTTTCATGGAAGAATCTGTTGGGTCTTTTTGTGGCGCTGCCGTTCCTTACTGTGGCGATAGCCTGCCGGGAAAAGGAAGGAATTGGAGGCGGCGATGTGAAGCTGGCGGCTTCTATGGGCGTGGTGCTGGGGATGTCTGCCGGCCTGACGGCGTCCGTGATCGGGCTTGCTTCGTTTCTCTGCTATGCAGCAGTCCATGGATTTGCCCAGAAGGAGAGGGGAAAAGAGCGGCCGGGCGCATACCCATTGGGCCCGTTCCTGGCGGCCGGGGGTATCTGCGCTTATTTTATGAAGATGGGAGGGAGCTTATGAGAATAAAGATCATGATTGCTATCTGTGCTGTGGTTGCGGTGGCGGCAGCTTTGGTTTGCCGCAGAAGATGTTGGGACTGATAGGGCAGGGGAGCTGCCCATCGGTAAATAGGATTGAGGAGGAAATGAAATGCGATTATTAAAGAACAGGACCGTCATAGGCGTGGTCTGCATTGTGCTGGCACTCATCATCTGCTTCATCGTCACGCCGCTGTTTAATAAGACGATCAGCGATAAGACAGAGATCATCCGCGTGATCCGGTCGGTGAAAACCGGGGATGAGATCACAGAGGACATGGTAAAAACAGTGGAGGTGGGGAGCTATAACCTGCCTGAAGACGTGGTTCGGAACCTGGATACCGTTATCGGGAAGTATGCTTCCGCGGATCTGGAGCCTGGCGATTATATCCTCACATCCAAGATTGCGGAGGAGCCTGCCGCTGAGAATGCATATCTTTATAGTCTGAACGGAGAAAAGCAGGCGATTTCCGTGACCGTCAAATCGTTTGCCAATGGCCTGTCCGGAAAGCTAAAGAGCGGCGACATCGTCTCGGTGATTGCGCCGGATTATAAGAATCAGGGAACTACCGTGATCCCACCGGAGCTGAAATATGTGGAGGTCATTGCGGTTACGGCGAACAGCGGGAACGATGCCAATACAGGGGATCTGGAGGAAGATGAGGATCGGGAGCTTCCTGACACGGTGACGCTCCTCGTGACCCCGGAGCAGTTGCAGATTCTGGCGGAGCTGGAGGAGGACGGGACAATCCATCTTTCCCTGGTATATCGCGGGGAGCAGGAGAACGCCGCCCAGTTTATCGCGGCGCAGGATGCGGTGCTGGAGGAACTGTATGCAGAGCAGGAAGAAGCTGATGGAGAAGAAGTTACAGAAGAAAGCGATGGAGAAGAATCCGAGGATGTACAGGAGGCAGCGGAAAGTCCGGAAGAAGCAGCATCCGGACAGGAGTCTGCCGGGATGGAGGAAAGCAGTGAAAACGGGGAGGAATAAACCTTGAATTTTATAAAGAACAGCATTTTCTCCCATGGGACAGGAGAAGCTCAGGATCAGTGGGAGCAGGGGAGTGAAAACCAGGTGCTGGCCGTATGGGGAAGCCCCGGCTCCGGGAAAACAACGGTGGCGGTCAAGCTGGCGGCGTACCTGGCGCAGCAGCGCCGGGATGTAGCGCTGCTCCTGTGCGATATGAACACGCCCATGCTCCCATGCATCTGTCCGCCCGGCGATCTGGAGGAAGAACATTCCCTGGGAAGCATCCTGGCGGCCAGCCATGTGGCGGAGCCTCTGGTGCGACATCACTGCATTACCCATAAACGGCTCCGGCACCTGACGATTTTGGGGATGCGCAAAGGCGAGAATGAGTACAGCTATCCGCCTTATGAGAGAACGCAGGCAGAGGAGCTGCTTTCCTGCCTCCGGGAGATTGCGCCCTTTGTCATTGTAGACTGCGGCAGTTATATCGCCAACGACATCCTCTCCGCTATCGCACTGATGGAAGCGGATGCGGTGCTGCGGCTGGTGAACTGTGACCTGAAGTCTATCAGCTACCTGTCAAGCCAGCTTCCGCTCCTGTGGGAGAGCAAGTGGGATGCGGAAAAGCAGTACAAGGTTGCCAGTAACGTGCGGCCGAATGAAGCCAGCGAGCATATTGAACAGGTGCTGGGGAGCGTAGCATTCCAGATTCCGCATTCGGAGGAGGTGGCAGAGCAGTCTCTGGAGGGGAACCTTCTGAAAGAACTCGGCTTAAAGGACAGCCGCGGGTTCCGGAAATCCATCGATATGATCGTGCGGGAGGTGTTCGGGCGCTAGGGGAAAAGCGGAGCAAAGGCGCATTTTACGGGGATTTTTCAGGGAGTGTTCGGGAAGAAAAATCACTCCCTGAAAGAACTCTGGAGGAGCTGAACCCTCACAGCGAGGATGAGAAAGAAGCGGAGGAAACGATTCTTCATACGGTTGTAGGACAAATGGAGAAAAAGGGGGACTTTGACTCTGGAGATGACGGTCCAGCATTTACGAATGAAGGAGATGCTTCCAATCTTCCTGTTCATACAGGAATCATCATGCAGGATCGGAATATAAAAGAGGAACTGCAGGACGATACGCTGGAGGAAACAGAGGAGCCGGTGCTTAAGCGTAAGCAGACGCGGGCCTTGCGTACCCATGGCCTGTTCTTCGGGGAGGAGACGCAAACCCGTGATTTTTCCTCCGCTCTGCGGGAAGTCCAGGCATTTCTTTCCAAAGAATACAGCAGTCTTGTCACGGCGGAGGGAAGCGAAGAAGTAAAATCCCAGATTCGCCGCTTTGCAAAGAAATATATCCAGGATCAGCGGATCGCCGTGGAGGGTATGACGGAGGAGGAGCTGCTCGACGGTATTTATTCGGAGATGGCGGAGTTTGGCTTCCTGACCCGGTACATTTACGGGGAGGGGATCGAGGAGATCGACATCAATGCCTGGGATGATGTGGAGGTGCAGTTTGCAGGCGGGCTTACGAAAAAGCTGGACGAGCACTTTGACAGCCCGGAGCACGCCATCAACGTGGTGCGCCGGATGCTGCATGTCTCCGGGGTAGTGCTGGACGATGCCAGCCCCACCGTCCTGGGGCATCTTTCAAAAAATATCCGCATCGCGGTCTTAAAGACGCCGATTGTGGACGAGGATGTGGGTGTTGCGGCATCTATCCGAATTGTGAACCCGCAGAGCATGAGGAAAGAGGATTTTATTGGTGGAGGCACGGCGACCGGCCAGATGCTTGACTTCCTTGCGGAATGTATCCGTTACGGGATTTCCGTGTGTGTGGCAGGGGCGACCAGCTCCGGGAAGACCACGCTCCTTGGGTGGCTCCTGACGACGATTCCGGACAATAAACGGATCTACAGTATCGAAAATGGTTCCAGGGAGCTGGCGCTGGTGCGCAGGGACAATGGCAGGGTTGTTAATTCCGTCATCCATACCCTGACCCGCGACAGTGAGAATGAGCGCCAGCGGGTGGATCAGATCGCGCTCCTCGACATGGCGCTCCGCTTCAACCCGGACATCATCGTGGTAGGGGAAATGCGAGGGCCGGAGGCCAATGCCGCACAGGAGGCAGCCCGTACCGGCGTGGCAGTGGTGACGACGATCCACTCCATGAGCTGTGACGCTACTTATCGGCGCATAGTCTCTCTTTGCAAGCGGGCGGTGGATATGAGTGACGAAACCCTGATGGGCTTTGTGACAGAGGCCTATCCAATCGTAGCTTTTTGCAAGCAGCTGGAAAACAGGGAGCGACGCCTGATGGAGATTATGGAGTGTGAAATCCGGCCAGACGGGAGCCGCCATTTTCGCCCGCTGTTCCAGTACCAGATTCGGGAAAACCGGGTAAAGGAAGGAAAATTTTTGATTGAGGGGGAACACCGTCAGGTCAATGCGATTTCGGAAAGCCTTGCCAGAAGGTTCATGGAAAACGGGATGCCGCAGGAGATGCTCCGGGAGCTGCAAAAAATAGATAAGGGGGAGGAAAAGCCGATATGACAGCAATTCAGCTGCTGGCCTTTGCCGGGTTCATTGTGGGGACCTTTCTGCTACTGGGCTTAAAGCCTGTGGAATTTACCGACGATCTGTTTGCATTTCTATTAAGGCCAAAGAAAAACATCCGTGAGGAGATCCGGAAATCGACAGGGAGAAAAAAGCAGGGGATCTTAAAGAGGGAGATCCTGGAGGCGCAGTCGGTGCTGGAGATGACCGGCAGGGGCAGCCGCTTTTCCCTTGTGTGCGCGGCGGCGCTTGCCCTGTTCTGTGTGGGCGGTTCGATTGCCATCCTGTTCGGGAACTTCTTCCTTGCGCCAGTGATGGCGGCAGGATTTTTGTTCCTGCCGTTCTGGTATGTGAAGCTGACCGCCAGCCATTATAAGCGGGATGTGTCCACGGAGCTGGAGACTGCGCTCTCAGTCATTACCACGGCCTATCTTCGGACAGAGGATATTGTGACGGCGGTGGAGGAGAACCTTGCCTACCTGAATCCGCCCGTCTCCAGGGTGTTCCGGGATTTTCTGATGCAGCTTAAGCTGGTAAACCCGGATGTGGGGGAAGCAATCCGGGTGATGCGGGGCAGGATCGACAATGAGGTGTTCCGGGAGTGGTGTGATGCGGTCAGTGACTGCCAGCAGGACCGGAGCCTTAAAAGCACGCTGACACCGATCGTGGCGAAGCTGTCCGATATGCGGAACGTGAATGCGGAGCTGGAGTATATGATTGCGGAGCCGCGGAAGGAATTTCTCATCATGGTCGTTTTTGTCATTGGGAACATCCCTCTTATGTATCTCTTAAACCAGGACTGGTACCATGTCCTGATGCATACGGTGCCGGGACAGATCATCCTTGCAATTACCGCTGCGGTCGTTTTTATCTCCGCAGGCTTTGTGGTGAAACTGACCCGCCCGATTGAATACAGGAGGTGATGAAAGTGGCGGGATTATTATTCCTGTTTGGTACGTTTCTGGCTCTTGGGCTGTTTTTCCTCGCATTGTCGATTTTTCACCTGCCCACGTTAAATGCTGCAAAAGCCATGCTGGGGACGACGAGGCGGGAAAAGAAAGCGGCGAAAACAGTGGAAACTTATCTGATGGCCATTTCGGTACGCCTTTCAAAGTATATCCGGATGGATGAGTATAAACGGGGACGCCTTGACGGGGTCTTAAAAGCCAGCGGTATGAACCTGACGCCGGAGGTTTACCAGGCGTATGCCCTGGTGAAAGCAGGGGCGGTCCTCTTAACCATTATCCCCTGTGTGTTTCTGATGCCGCTTTTGTCTACGATCAGTGTAATTCTTGCGCTGATGGTTTACTTTAAGGAGATCCAGAAGGCGGATGAAATGCTCAAAGCAAAGCGGGAGGAGATCGAGGGAGAGCTGCCCCGCATGGTGGCGACCATCGAGCAGGAACTGAAAGCCAGCCGGAATGTGATCGGGATGCTGGAGCGCTTTAAGGGAAACGCTGGGCCGGCGCTGGCAGGGGAGCTGAATGTCCTGTTGGCGGATATGCGCTCTTCCAACTATGAGGCGGCGCTCACCCGGTTTGAGGCAAGGCTGAATTCGCCGATGCTCTCGGATGTGGTGCGGGGGCTGATCGGTGTCCTCAGAGGCGATGACAGCGCGGTTTACTTCCAGATGCTGTCCCATGATTTCAAGCAGATCGAGCTGCAGCGCCTGAAAGCGGAGGCGCAGAAGATCCCGCCTAAGATCAGGGTCTTTTCTTTTGCCATGCTGATGTGTTTCCTGATCACTTATCTTGTAGTTATCTGTTATGTGGCGCTCACGAGCCTTGGCGGGATGTTTTAGGGGAGGCGGTCATGGGAAAGAGCTTGAGAAATGTAAGGAATCTATGGAAAGAAACGCGCGCCGAGGGTTATGTGGATGTAGTGGTTCTCGTCCTCTGCGCCATGCTGGTGTTAGGGCTTACCATGCGGGTGCTTCCGGTATTCATTGCAAAGCAGCAGCTTGACACCTTTGCCACGGAGCTGGTACGTGAAGCAGAGATCAGCGGGCGTGTTGGGACGGAAACAAGCCGCCGTGCGGCAGTCTTAAAGGAGCAGACGGGGCTGGACCCGCAGATCACCTGGTCGGATACCGGGAAGATTCAGCTGAACCATGAGGTAACGGTTGTTCTGACACTGGATACCAACATCGGTTTATTTGGGGACTTTGGTTCCTTTCCGATTACCTTAAGGGCGCAGGCAACCGGGAAGTCGGAGGTGTACTGGAAATGAAGGGGCAGGGGTTTACAAAGCGGATAAAAGAAATCCTGGGGGAACAGCAGGCCTCTTCCTTCCCGCTTGCAGTCGGGATTGTGCTGGCACTTTTGATCCTGCTGTGCGGGGTCAGCGAGTATTTCCACCTGCAGATCATTGCATCCGGCGTCTGCAATGCGGTGGAAGATGCGATTATTTCTACAGTCAATGATAATTATGCAGGCGTCTATCACGGCGCGCGGGAGGGCTATTCCGGAAACTATATTCCTTATGGGACAGAGGGATGGGAAGAAGCGCTGGACACCGGGGATATCTATGCATATCTGGATGAAACGCTGGGAACGGTACCCGACAGCGGCAGGCATGTAAAATATGCCGATGACAGCAAAACGGAGCTGGAGTATGCCATTGACAGTCTGTCCGTTACCATCCGTAACGCGCCGCTTGCGCCGAGTGATCCGTCCGGCAGCCAGAAATTCGAGGCGGATGCAGTGGTGTGGCTGGTGGTCCCGGTGCGTTTTGGCGGCAGGGTGCTGACAGATATGACAATCACCTTGAAGGTTCAGGCGGGGTATACGGAGGTATTTTAGACTGAAGTTTGGGGAAGATCATTGGTTCACGGATTGTTCCGCGCTTTGCGCTCTCACAATCCTACAGGAAATTCGGAATTCACGGGGCCCCTGCCCCGCTACTTCCTCATTTCCTGGCGTGCCATAAAGTCTTCTCTCCACCGACATGCAAGCATGTCGTGAAGTCAGACTTTTGGCACTTGAACCAAAAATTCCCTGGACTTCTGCCGGGTGTCAGGGTATGTTGTGTCATAACAAACGGACGAGGAGGTAAAGCAGTATGAAGCTGACAGAAAAGGCGAAACGGTATCTGGCGATTGAGGGCGGCGTTCTGGTCTGCGTGGGGCTGATCGCAGCCATCAGCATGCAGTTTGGGAGGGATGCTGTGGCAGACGATGTCCTGGAGGAAGAAGGGATGGTGACGGAGATCATCGTTGATCCCGGTGATTATGATACCGATGCGGAAGAAGACGGGGAACTGTCCATCGATGCAGAGTCTGGAACCAGTGCGGAGGAAGCCGAAGTCGCGGTGGACAGCCGTCCTGCACAGACGGATTTAAGTGAACAGAGTATCCAGGAGGATGTCACCAAACCGGAGGAACCCAGTGAGGAAGCGTTAGCGGACCCGTCTGTCATGCCGGATGGGACAGAAGTGGATGGGGAACCGACAGCGGTAGATCATGACGATGTGGTGGTCACCGCAGAAACAGGGAGCTCTGAGGATGAGCCGCAGGCAGGAGCCACTCAGAACGGCCAGATCTATATCCCAGGCTTTGGCTGGGTAGAGAATGAGGGCGGTGGAAGCAGCGGGACCGTAGCAGATGACATGTATGAGAACGGAAATAAGATCGGATCGATGGATTAAATAAATCGATAAACAAAACAAAGAAAGCAGGCTCAGGGCATCGCGGTATTTTTAAACGCGGTGCTTTTTCTGCGCCTGGATATCAGAGGGGAGGCATCTGTGAAGCGAAAAGTCACGTTACTATGCGCGCTTGGCATACTCTGTTCTCTGTTGTTCGCCTCTGTCGCCTATGCGGTCGGGGAGGGAAACATTGACAGCGGCGGCGGGAGTACGGGGACGGGGAGCAGCGAGAGCTACTGGTCTGCAGGAAACGATGGAGTACGGGTGACGGTCGTGCGCGCATCTGACAGGACGCCGGTCACGCGCCCCATCGACCTGACAAACAAAAGGCCGGATGTGGTGTATTCGTTCGGGAAGGTCAGCAAGTTGTCCTATACAGGAGGGACGGCGCTGACGCCTGACACCGGAACCTATGAGTATGTGAATCCGTCACAGTCCCTGCCGCGGATTATCAGCTCCCAAAGCTACGGGCAGGCGAACATTGAGGAGATCAAGAGCTATTTTACCGATGAACAGGTCATCCGGAGTATTGCGAACCTTACCGGGATGAACTTTGACACGCTGGTGAGCGGGGACTACCGTCTCCTGCTGGAACCGATTGCCTACTACAAATTTCAGGGTAACCTGATTGCGACTACGGCGACCGAGGCGGCACTTTATGATGAACAGTTGAGCGGGGCATTGCGCTCGGTGATGAAAAGCGTGACCCACCAGAACCTGCCGCTTGCCATGTTCCTGGAGACGGCAGATCTGGGGTATCCGGCATGGACCGGTAGCCAGACATCGGCAGCGACCAATGCGGAGATTAAATCCAGCCTGGGGGTCGGCGTGGTACGGTTTAACGACGCGGAGGCGGAAGGCCCGGAGGTCAGCACGTATGACTATGAATACCGGACCAACACAGAAGTCATTACCTCCGTATATGTAAGCGGCGGGCAGAGCGATCCGGACAATCCGGTCTCCGTGATCTTTGATGTGGAGGGGACAAGTTATACGGTGAGCAATGTCTATTATCCCGACGGGGACGGGCAGCTCGCGTGGATACGCTGGACTACCCCGGAGGAAGCGCAGACGATGACGATCACGGTGACGGTCCATGGCGGCGGTTCCACAGAAAAAGGGACGCTCCTTGTGAAGATTGTGGACCTGGATGAGAATCCCCCGCCTGATCCCAATGCCGATGACCGGAATGACAGCTTTACAAAAGCAGAAGTCCCGGAGAATGAGGAGAACCTTTCCACAAGCTGGGGTGTCTGGCGGCCACGGTGGCATGCATACTGGGTATGGCACAGCGGTGACGAGGAGGATGACGGGTACTGGTGTGACCACGGCTGGTGGGAGTTTGATTACAACCAGTATACCGCTTCCCTTTCCGCAAGCATGAGCATCACGGCAGATGAGAAATCCCCATCAGCCAGCGGCGGCACGATGAAATCCGGTTACGGGATCAATGAGGTGGTCACAACCCATGTCAGCACCACCCAGAGTTCTGCGGTCACACCGGCCCAGAATGCCGTGACTTATTTTCCGGAGTTTCAGTATCAAAGTTACTGGCGGCTTTTGGAGCGGATGAGCAGCGGTTATGACATGACGCATGAATTCCAGGAGAACCGATACAGCACCTATAACCGGAGGACGCATTTCACGCCGATCTGGTATCCGGACGGGACATATACGCCTTACACCTGGCTGATCGACTGCTGGACGCCCGCGGGGATGCTATCCATGAACCTGACGGATTCCATTACCATCAGCGGGAATCTCTGGAGCGACTGGCATATCGCGCCGCAGAATCCGGATTAAGACAGAAAAAGGAGAAATGAGATGAAAGTAAAGAGAATCATACTGTGTATCTGCATGACGGTACTGATGTCCTGCATGCCGGGCAGCCCCGCCTATGCCGAGACGAGCAGCTCCGCCAACAGTTCGTCTAAGGGCGATGTGGCGGGGGCAATTGAGGATACCTGGGATAATGCCTCTGCGCAGATCAAGACCGTGGTCAACAATGTAGTGTTTCCGGCGATCGACCTGATCCTGGCGGTCTTCTTCTTTGCAAAGCTGGGGACGGCATACTTTGACTACCGTAAGCACGGCCAGTTTGAATGGGCGGCTCCGGCGATCCTCTTCGCCTGCCTGGTGTTTATGCTGACCGCGCCGGTATATGTGTGGCAGATACTCGGAATATAAAAACGGATGATGCAAAAGAGGAGGAAGGCAGCAAAAAGATGGGAAGCTGGGGAATTACGGCGATGGAATCGGACGCGGGGCTGGATGTGCTGGCAGCCATAAGGGAACAGATCACGGAGGAGGGGCGGCTGGATGCAGCACAGATCCTTCATGTGTTTCAGGAAGATGCGTGGAACGCCCCGCCGGATTCTATAGAGGGGCAGGCACACACAAGCCCGATGATGCTGGCGGAGGTTATGAAAAAGATCCAGGAGGGGGAAGCAGGCAGCCTGGATTATGAATGGGAGAAGAAAAAGTTCTCCGGGCTTCATTCCTTTACAGCATCCAGGGAGTCGCTTGGCTGGCTGCGGGGTATCTGACGGAGACTCTGAAAAACAGCAGAGAAAGAGAAGCGGCAAAAGCTGTGCCGGATGGGAAATGGGGAGGATGGTTTCAGGAGAAAGACTGGAAGAGCTGGCAGACGCACATGGATTCGCTGATCGGATATCTGGATGGAGTTTTGGAAGCACCGGGAGAAACGCTGGAACTCATGCCAGTCCGTGAGCAAAGGCTGTGCCAGATGAAGATGGAAGGATGAAGGAAGGAGAGAGCGGAATGACCGTGTTTGAAAAGGAACTGAAACGGATTTTTGAAAAGGAAGCGCTGTTCGCGGACGCGCGGTATGTCGGGAACTGCTGCTATGTGCGGCTTACGGACCAGATCCGGGCAAAGATCAGCTTTGAGACGGGGATAATGGCGAACCAGTATGACCGGATGAGGGTGGCGCTCATCAACCGGAATGAGGGCATGATCGACAGCATGGTGGTGAAATTCAGCGACCTGTGGGGGTATAAGCGGATCAATGCCGCTTCTTCGCCGATCAATCCCCATATCTGGAAGGACGGGCAAAGCGTTGGCTGGTATGGCTACCGGCCGGAGAACGCGGAGTACCGCCAGCTCGCGGATGCGGTGGAGAGCTATATGGGCATGTTCCAGGAGCCGGTGCAGGAACAGGCGATGGGGCAGAAGCTGTGCTGATGGGAGGATGTTGATTGTTCATATGGGATTTTGTCGCCGAGACTGTGCTGGGGCAGATCGTGGACTGGTTCTACGGGCAGCTGGTCGGTTTCCTCGGCGATTTTTTTATGCAGATGGGGAACATGGGGGCAGAGCTGTTTACCCTTTCCTGGGTGCAGTCCCTGGTGCAGTTCTTCTACCAGATGGCATGGGCTCTGTATGTGACAGGGCTGGTGGTCGCGGTCTTTGAGTGCGGGATCGAATACCAGAACGGAAGGGGAAGCATCCGGGATACCGCGCTCAACGCAGTTAAAGGTTTCCTGGCCGTCAGCCTGTTCACCACGGTTCCGGTAGAACTGTATCAGTTCTGTGTGTCCCTGCAGGGGAGCTTTACAGCGGAGATTACCGGGCTGGGGGATGACTTTGGGACGGTGGCTGCGAATATCATTGCGGAACTCCAGAATGCAGGGGACTGGGAGAGCGCGGTTTCCTCCGGGGTGTTCGGCGGGCTGGGGGCAATCACCAGCCCAATCCTCATCATCTTCATTTTAATTATGATGGGCTACGCGGTTATTAAGGTATTTTTTGCGAACCTGAAGCGCGGGGGCATCCTGCTCATCCAGATCTGTGTGGGGAGCCTTTACATGTTCAGTGTGCCAAGGGGCTATATCGACGGATTTGTCGGATGGTGTAAACAGGTGGTCGGTCTGTGCTTCACTGCATTCATGCAGGCGACAGTGCTGGTTGCGGGGCTGATGGTGGTCAAGGACCATGCGCTTCTGGGACTGGGGCTGATGCTGTCGGCAGGCGAGATCCCAAGGATTGCCGGGCAGTTCGGGCTGGACACCGGCACGAGGGCAAATGTGATGGGTGCGGTTTATGCGGCGCAGGGGGTCGTGAACCTGTCGAAGACGGTCACCCAGGTAGTTGCGAGATAGGGGCGCGTGGGACATGATGACAATGGGGAGCCTATTTGACGGGATTGGCGGATTTCCGCTGGCAGCTGTGCATAATGGGATCGTGCCGGTCTGGGCGAGCGAGATCGAAGAATTTCCCATGCAGGTGACGAAGAAGCATTTCCCGGAAATGCTCCATGTAGGGGACATTACAAAGCTGGACGGGGCAAAGCTGCCGCCGGTGGATGTAATCTGCGGGGGCAGCCCCTGCCAGGATCTGTCTGTTGCGGGAAAACGTCAGGGGCTTTCGGGGGAACGGTCCGGCCTTTTCATGGATCAGGTGCGTATTGTGAAGGAGATGAGAAAAACAGATGGGGGACGAAGGATACCAGATCACGCTGTTCGACCTAGATACCTCGTTTGGGAAAATGTTCCCGGAGCCTTCAGCTCCGCAGGAGGGGAGGACTTCCGGGCGGTCATTGAGGAGATCGTGCGGATCAAGGACTGTTCCTGTCATGTGCCTCGACCTGACGCCGGGCGCTGGGGATCTGCTGGGGCAGCCATTCTGGGAGATCAATTCAGCCTGGCTTGGCGAGTCCTGGACGCTCAATTCTGGGGAGTCGCCCAGAGACGCCGTCGTATCTTCCTTGTCGCAGATTTTGGAGGACTCACCACCTGCCAGATATTATTTAAGCAGGAAAGCCTGCCGGGGAATCCTGCGAAGATCGAGGGAGCGGGGCAAGGAGCTGCCGAATCAGTTGAGGAGGGCGCTGGAGATCCAGGCGGGGACGAAGCAAGGGTGAGCGGGAACAATCAGCCGGTGTTGTTTGAAAATCATGGGATCGATGCACGTTACACCGGGCCGCATGAGGTCGCGCCAACGATGTCGGCAAGATATGGGACGGGCGGGAACAACGTGCCTCTGGTGACGGAGGAACCGGAGAGTTATTGTATAGCAGGGAATATCATTGACAGAGAAGTGAAAAACGGAGGAAACGGCCTCGGCTGTCAGCCGGATATTTCCTACACCCTGACAGGGATGGACCGCCATGCTGTGTATAGTCGTCAGCGCAGCGATCTGTTCCTTGCCAACGAGGTGACAGCAACCCAGAGCGCCAGGCAGCATAAGGATGCCACAGATCTGGTCTGTCAGCCTTATCAGGATATGGTGGGAACCCTTGTGAATGCAGACCATAAGGGGATCAATAATCAGTATGTGGATGCGGACAAATGTGTTGTGGAAGCAAGAAATTTGATCAGGCGGCTGACACCGCTGGAATGCGAACGCCTGCAGGGGTTCCCGGACGGCTGGACGGATATACCGGGCGTTTCTGACAGCGCCAGGTATAAAGCGCTTGGGAACAGCGTGGCAATTCCCTGTGTAGATTTTGTCCTGCATGGAATCGCTTATTTTCTGCGGGAACGGCAGGAAAATCAGC
Organism: Lachnospiraceae bacterium; assembly: GCA_021203465.1. GTDB lineage: Bacteria > Bacillota > Clostridia > Lachnospirales > Lachnospiraceae > Hominiventricola. The sequence continues at coordinate 18,860 of JAJQBC010000099.1, forward strand.
CGCCGTAATTTTGTTGGTTCTGCTTTATTTTGTGGGCTATCTTTGTTGGGTATGGCCATAGCTATTCCCTGCCATTGTCGATATACTTGGCTTGTAAAAAGAGGAAGGAGGTTCCACGCATGGAAAACCGGAAAAACCTGTGTGCCATGATCCCGGAAACCCTGCACCAGCAGGTACGCTCAGAGCAGGAAAACATGGGCCTGAAACTGAGCGAGTATGTGGAGATGGTGCTGCGGGAACACTTTGAGACAGGAGGGAAAGCGATGGCAAACGGGACAAGGACGCTGGCCTTTCAGGTGCCGGAAGAGCTTTTTGTGAAGATCAAAGAGCATTTGAAAAAGACAGGGCTGAGCCAGAAGGAGTTCGTGATCGGGTTGATCGAGGAAGCACTTCGGGAAGCCGAAGAAGCAGAGTAAAAAGGAAACGAAATGACAGAACTGTGGAAAGCTGCCGGGGCAAAGCGCATCGGCGGTTTTTCTTTGGACGGAGGTGAATGTTTTTGTATATCTATCCTGATAATCTGAAATCCAAAGCTACGCTCTGGCTCTGGCAGCTGCGGGATATCGGCGTGATCGGTGTGTGTGCGTTGCTCTCGGTTCTTGCGCTGACACAGACCGGGCTCTTTTTCCCGGCTGTAGCAACTGCAGTGTATGCTTTTCTGACGATCCGCGTGGAAGATATCAGCATCCTGGATTTTATCCGCTATGCCTGTGAATATTTCTTCCTGAGACAGCAGTTTTATGAGTGGAGGTATATGGGTTGAGCCGGAAGAAACAGAAAGAAGAAAAACAGAGAGCCTGTACGCGCCAGCTGATCGGTGCGAGGGCGATTACGGATTATAGTCTGAAGACCTATGGGCATGGCGAGCTGGTGTACTTTATGGTGAAGCCCTCCAATATTTCGGTACTCTCGGAGGCCAGTGTGGGCGCGCAGATTTATGCGCTTATGAATGTGCTGAAAGGAGTGGCAGAGATCGAGATGCTGTGCCTGAACAGCAGGGAGAGCTTTGAGGATAATAAGCGTTTCCTGCGGATGCGGATGGAGAAGGAGCATAATCCGGCCATCCGGAAACTGCTGGAGAAGGATCAGACGCACCTTGACCGGATACAGGTGCAGATGGCGACTGCCAGGGAGTTCCTGATTATTATCCGCCTGAAGGATGAGAAAGACTCCGAGGTGTTCCCCTATCTTTCCCGGATTGAGAAGTCACTCAAGGAGCAGGGTTTCTCTGTGAAGCGGGCAGACGGGGAGGATATCAAACGCCTGATGGCGGTATACTACGAGCAGAATGTGACAACGGAAAAATTTGAGGACTTCGACGGAGAGCGGTGGATCATCCCGGATGATTGATGGGTATGCTGGCGAAAGAAATAGACTTTTTCCATGGGAGAAGATATAATGGGGAAGATGATATAAAGAAGTGATGCAGTATGACTTATCAGGATCGAGAGGGGTGAGCATATGGATTATGCGGCATTATTAAAAAAGAGGGATCAATATCAGAAGAGCCTGTTAGCAATACCGGAGTACACTTTGCAGACATATGAGCAGGCGTTCGAGGTCGAGTATACGCATAATTCCACCGCGATTGAGGGAAATACCCTGACGCTTGTCGAGACGAAGGTGCTTTTGGAAGACGGGATTTCGGTCGGCGGCAAGAAGCTCCGGGAGCTGTATGAGGCGGTAAACCATCGGAATGCGTATCGCTATGTGAAGGAGTGCATCGAAAAGAAGCTGCCGCTGGATGAAAAGATTGTAAAGGACATTCATGCGATGCTTATGGATCACATCTTTATCGGTGGTATTTACCGTGATATGGATGTCTATATTTCCGGAGCACAGCACACACCGCCTTCCCCGAATGAGATGTATCGGCAGGTGAAAAATTTTTATATAGACCTGACATGGAAGGGGAAGGAGCTGAATCTGATCGAGCTTGCTGCCTGGACCCATGCAGAGTTTGTACGCATCCATCCGTTCCCGGACGGTAATGGCAGAACCTCGCGGTTGATCATGAATTACCAGCTTCTGGCAAATGGCTTCCCGGCGGTCTCCATCGCAAAGGAGGATCGGCTGGAATATTTCAACTGTCTGGAAGCGTATGCTATGGAAGGAAACCTCGTGCCGTTTGCAGATATGGTGGCAGAGCTGGAGGACAGGCAGCTTGACCGCTACCTTCGTATGGCGGAGCCAAAACAGGAGATGGATCAGTTTCCTAAGGTGTAATTATCAAAAGAAAAAGGACGACCGCGCGTCGGATGCAGAAATGTGTCCGGCGTTTTTTTTACGCGAAAAAACAGATTGGAGGTGCCTGTTGAGAAGACAGCATGCCACATATATGGCATCGGAGGAGGATGTTCATATCCAGAGCTTTCTGGATATGGTCGCGCCCTCCGTTATTAAATTTGAGACGGATTATTTTATCTGTGGGAACACTTATCGCTGCGTGTGGGCGCTGCGGGAGTACCCGACCGCCACGGATGAGCAAGCGATTTTATCTCACCTGGGAGAGAAGGATGGCGTGACTCTGCGTATCTACACCCGTCATGTGACACCGGCCGAGGAGAGGAAGATCATCAGCAATGCTGCCAATAAGAACCGCATGGAAAGGAGTAATACCAGCGACCTGCAGCAGACAGTCCTGGCGGAGAGCAACCTGCAGGATGTGGCGACCATTGTGGCGCAGATGCACCGCAGCAGGGAACCGCTTCTCCATACGGCGGTCTATCTGGAGCTGTGTGCCAATGGAATGGACCAGCTAAAGCTCCTCCAGACGGAGGTGCTGACGGAACTGATCCGCTCCAAGTTAAACGTAGACCGGCTGATGCTCCGTCAGCAGCAGGGCTTCCAGTGTGTGATGCCGACGGGCTGGAACCTGTTCCGCGACCAGTTTGAGCGCGTGCTTCCGGCCAGCAGCGTGGCGAACCTGTATCCCTTTAATTATTCCGGGAAGACCGACCCACAGGGATTTTACATTGGACGGGATAAGTTTGGGAGCAACGTGCTGGTGGATTTCAATCGCCGCGCAGATGACAAGACCAATGCCAACATCCTGATCCTTGGCAACAGCGGACAGGGGAAAAGCTATCTGTTAAAGCTCCTCCTGACAAATCTTCGGGAGGCGGGGATGCAGGTGTGTGTGCTGGACCCGGAGATGGAGTATGGGGAACTAACAGAAAACCTGGGCGGGTGCTTCATCGATTTGATGGGCGGGGAGTTTATCATCAATCCGCTGGAGCCAAAGACCTGGGACGACGCCGGAAGCCAGGAGGATATGGATGCCCCGCAGACCTTCCGCATCCGTTCCCGCCTTTCGCAGCATATCAGTTTTCTGAAGGATTTCTTCCGGAGTTATAAGGATTTTACGGACCGGGAGGTCGACGTGATTGAGATCATGCTGCAGAAGCTGTACCGCAGTTGGGGTATCACTGACCAGAGCGATTTTAGCCGGATCACATCGGAGGAGTACCCGATCCTGTCTGACCTGTATGCATTTATGGAAGAAGAATATCAGAACTTTGAACAGGGCGGCGGGCAGATCTATACGGCGGATATGCTGCGCGGGATACTGCTGGGGCTGAACTCCATGTGTGTCGGTGCGGAGAGCAAGTTTTTCAACGGCCATACCAATATCACCGATTCCGGCTTTGTCACCTTTGGAGTTAAAGGGCTTCTGCAGGCGAGCCGGAGCCTGAAAAATGCGCTGCTGTTCAACGTGCTTTCATTCATGAGCGACAAGCTGCTGACCGAGGGAAACACGGTAGCCAGCCTGGATGAGTTCTACCTGTTCCTGAGTAATCTGACCGCAGTGGAGTATGTCCGCAACTGCATGAAACGCGTGCGCAAGAAAGATTCGGCGGTCGTCATCGCTAGCCAGAACCTGGAGGATTTCAATCTGGACGGCATCCGGGAGTATACCAAGCCACTCTTTTCCATTCCCACGCACCAGTTTCTGTTTAATGCGGGCAGTATCGACGCCAGGTTTTATACGGACACCCTGCAGCTGGAGGAGAGCGAATACAACCTGATCCGTTATCCGCAGCGGGGCGTCTGCCTGTATAAATGCGGCAATGAACGTTACAACCTGATGGTTCATGCGCCGGAGCATAAAGCAAAGCTGTTCGGAAAAGCGGGCGGCAGATAGGGGGTAACGGCAGATGGATCTTCATGACCTGCGCTTCGGCATCGAGGTGGAAATGACGGGCATCACCCGCAGGCGCGCGGCGGAGGTCGCGGCGGATTATTTCGGTACGGAAATCACGCATATCGGGGCATACTACGACACCTATGCCGCGATAGACAGCCAGGGGCGACAGTGGAAATTTATGAGTGACAGCAGCATCCGCGAGGAGCGCAGGGAGGGGAGGCAAAGGGTGGCCGCAGATGCTGAGTACAGCACGGAGATGGTCAGCCCGATCTGCCGGTATGGGGACATTGTTACTGTACAGGAGATTATCCGGAAACTGCGGGAAAACGGGGCGCTTACCAATAATACCTGCGGCATCCATGTGCATATCGATGCATCCCCATTTGATGCCAGAACTCTGCGGAATATCACAAATATTATGGCATCGAAAGAAGACCTGATCTATAAAGCGCTGGAGATCCCCTATTCGAGAGAAATGAATTACTGCCAGAAAACGGAGCAGAGGTTCCTGAAACAATTAAATGAGAGAAAACCGCGCACGCTTCAGGAGGTAGAACACATCTGGTACAACGGGGAGAGCCGCAGTAACAGGCACTACGATAATTCCCGGTATCATGGGGTCAATCTCCATTCCGTATTCCAGAAAGGGACGGTGGAATTCCGGCTGTTCAACGGGACACTCCATGCGGGGAAGATCAAAGCCTATATCCAGTTCTGCCTCGCCATCGGAGCGCAGGCGCTGAACCAGAGCTGTGCCAGCAGGAGGAAAACACAGACTACCAATGAAAAATATACCTTCCGTACCTGGCTTTTGCGCCTGGGATTGAACGGGGACGAGTTTGCCACAGCGCGTCTGCATCTTCTGAAGAACCTGCCGGGATGTATCGCGTGGCGCGATCCGGCGCAGGCGGAGGCGCAGAAGGAGCGGATGCGGCAGAAACGGGAGAAAGAGAGGGCGCAGGGGATGCCAGGGAGACAGCCGCCGTTCGTATATTCAGAGACACCGGAAGCAGCCGGGGGAGGTGAGGAATCCCCGGCTTTTTCTATGCACATGATGTGAGGAGAAAATGATGAGCAGAAATAAGAAAGGGAAGGAAAC
>JAJQBC010000079.1 GCA_021203465.1 Lachnospiraceae bacterium
CTACGAACCGACGCACCATGTCATTGCCGCTGGTGTTCGCCCAGAAGTTCTGCGGAGTACGGTCGGTGGTGTTCGCCAGCTGCTTACACCACTTTATCACGTCCCACGGGCAATAGACATTCGTTTTGCCGAACAGATAGCCGTCGTACCATTCTTTGGTAACGTCGTGGTGTTCTTCCTGCCCGTAGTAGGCCAGCATTTGGCACACTTCACCGTCTGTGAAGCCGAACCATTCATCGTAGTTCTGTTCGAGAATAGTATAGACATCAAGGTTGTTCAGCCCCGTAAATATGCTCTCCTTGGACACGCGAAGGCAGCCAGTCAGCACGGCGCGCTGCAAAAACTCGTTCGTTTTCAGCGCATCGCCAAACATAACGCGGATTAACTGCACCATTTCGTTATAGTAGCCGTAATGATAGGCCTTATCCAATGGCACATCATATTCGTCGATGAGAATGACCGCTTTTGCGTCCCAATGCTTCCAAAGCAGTTCAGACAAAACCTTCAGACTTCGATACAGCGTCAAGTCGTCCATATCCGGCCTGAGCAAATTCAAATAGCTCTGTTTCTCGTCAAGGGTCAGCTTACTGCTTTCTGCCAAATAACGCTTTTTTCTCGCTTCTTCATTGATAATACCCGCAATTAAACTGCGGCTCGTTTCAAACGTGTTCGCGCCTATGCCTTTCAGACTGATAGATATAACGGGATACTTCCCCATGTGCTCCGCGCAAAGCTCTGTCTCCTTGCTTATGGCAAGACCGTCAAAAAGGTGCTTGTTTGTGCCGACCTCAAAAAACGACTTGAGCATACTCATGTTCAGGCTCTTGCCAAAGCGCCGCGGGCGGGTGAAGAGCGTGACCTCGCTCCAGCTGTCTAAGAGCTCTTTTATGAGGAGTGTTTTATCTACATAGTAAAGATTCTCGTCCCGCAGCTTTTTAAAGTTGTCCACGCCGATAGGCAGTCTGCACTTCCGCATTTTCAGCACCCGCTTTCCCTGCATTTTGTTGGTTTCAGTTTACCATTTGCTCTCGCGCAAGTCAAGCTGTTAATAACAGCACATACCATGTGCATCAGCATTTTTCACCTGTGCCAAACAAATTTGCTGTTGAAATAGGACAAGTCAGTTGCCTTTTTACTTTACAGTTCTGTGCCATCGGACATAAATGTGACAACCGCTTCATGGAATCTGCTCCAATCGAGGCATTGGCCGCATCGGTCGCAGTAGGCTTGAAACTCCCGTTCTAACGAAATATTGCACCGCGGGCAAATCGGATAAGTGGTAACTCCGTGATAACAGCTGTAACAATTTCTGCACGTGACAAGCATTGGCTCTCGGAATAGGATTTCCGTAAAATTCGGAGTGGCTATAAGTAATTCATTGGGGGTACATTTAAAGCCATTGCAAAGCTTTTCGATTGTCAAAATTGTAGGCGCGGTTTTGCCTCTGGCAATGTCGCCAAAGTATCTGGCGCTGAGTTTGCATAGCTCTGATGCAGCCTCATAGGAAAGGTTTTTTGCTCTGCAAAAGCGCAGTACAGCAGCGGAAAGGTTGTCTAAAAACATCTTAATCTCTCACTTTCTGTCATTAAGGTGTTTATAGAATACAGGAATTTTGCTTCTGTTTCAAGGAAGTATACTTCCTGATTGCGGCTTTGTAATACAATTTTTACTTTTTCTTGTTATCACGCAGTATTTTTGTTGGAAATAAATTATCGCAGACGACGAGTGTTCCTCGCCGCCTGCGACTAAGCTCTGTGCAGAAGCAAAAATTTGCACGAAGCTTTTACAATAATAATTTACACTCTGTCTGTTATTAACGAGCTTGCAATGTCGTCATGCAGGAGCTCGGATGTGCGGTATATTTTCTGGCAAAATGGCTTTAGGCTAAACTCCATATTCGGGCAATCACTGTCCAGCAGTACGCCGGTCACCGTGAAGCGCTTGGCCGTTCTTTGTTCCGAAAATTGCTCCGCAAAATTTTCTGGCAGTACACGCTCTCCGTCTGTAATGAAGACAACGTCCGCGTTTTCAAAGTGCTCCTGTTCCATCAACCGCAGAGCTTCTCTCAGCGGAGATTCAAAGTTTGTGCCTCCGTTCAGGAATGTTTCGGCCGCCCGCATTTTGTCACCAACGGTATATTCTCCGCTACGGAAAATATCCGTTTGGAAAAAGCCTCGTCCCGAAAAGTGGATAAGCGCGAAGCTGCGTTTTTCTCCCGTTGCAATCTCCATAAGAGTCAGCGCAACGGCTTTTCCCCACGCCGCATTATCGCCTGTCGTTGATGAGGATTCATCGAGGCAGCATATGATGTCGCCCCGTCCCTTATAGATAGGCTCCCGACGCCGGTACTGTTTTATCTGCCCGAGCTGCTGCTTCCTCAAAAACAGCGGCAGCGTCTGCGGCGACGCGAGCATTGCCAGCTCCGAGGTGAGCGCTCTTGAAATATCTCTGCCCAGCTCCAGAGTGTATTTTTCTCCGCGTCCGTAGGCATAGCCGTTGCGTCTGCCCTGTGTGAGCAGCTCTCTGAATCTGCCAAGATACTTTGAAATATCTTTAAGAACGGCGCTGCTGCGGACGGCCTCAAGAATACCGATGTTCTCAGGGCTTTTCTCAAGGTTCCCCGGTTCATCGCTCCATGCGCAAATGATGCACCTTACCTCATCGGCCTTGTCCTTAGCAGAATTGACGGCGCAGCTCACAGCAGCGCTGATTGCGTCCATATTTTGCGCCGCGCTCAAATCTATCATGCCGCTGACAGCCTCGACCTGCCGCCGCTTGCTGCAAACAGCATTGGCGGCCTTCAGCACGGCCTGCTCAAGAGTATCGTTTGACTCTTGCAGCCGGCTTCTTTGCTTCATCAGGTCAGTCAGCTTATCCGAGGCTTTTCGCTCGGCGTTTTCCAGCTTTTCCAGAGTATTCAGCGCGCCGGAATTCCCGCCTATATTCGCAAGCAGTGAATCCAAATTTGCGGCGGTTTGGGCAATAAATTCGGACGCCGCTTCATATGACGGCAGCTCACATCCTTCACATGCGGATTTCAGCGTAACGTAGTCCTCGGACTGTGTTATGCAGTCAAGAATACGCGCGTTGAATTTTCCCGCCATAGGCGACACCTCCGCATCGGGTATACGCTTCGGAGCAAGTGAGTAGAAGGACTGGAAAATATCTCTTGACAGAGAAGGAAACGTGCGCAGCTTCTTGCCCGCGTCAGCTTCCAACTCATCGAGCTTATTATCTCCGCTTCGCAGCTCCGCATAGATACCGTCCTCCAGTTTGGTGGATTTCAGGACACGGTCACAGGAGCTCACGCCTGAACGTCTGAGCGTGTGCAGTGCTTTTAGAGCCTCGTCAAGGCTTCTGTATTTTTCCCTCAATATTTCCTCCTTAAAATTCAAGAAAATCAAGAAAACGAAGCGGCAAAACTGCCGCTTCGTTTTCCGTGTCATTGTTTAACTATTCATTGCGCTGTTTGCCGCAGGACGAATCATTGCCACACAATGCCGTATTCTTTGAAAAGCTCAGCAGCGCGCTGCCTGCTCTTCAAAGCTTCAAAGATTTCTTCACTTTTGCCTTCGGCGTCGAGGGCCTCAAACAGCTCGTTCAAAGCGTTTGAATATAGCTCGCCGCCCTCCTGACGTCCTTTCTGAAGCCCTTCTTGAAGCCCTTCTTGGTGCCCTTCTTGACGCCCTTCTTCGGCACCTTCGACCCAGCCCTGCTGGAACTCTTCCCGCAGTTTAATTTCATAAGTCATATACTGCTCCTCCTTAGACTTATCTTCACGAACCGCGTTTAGCTTCTTCTTTAGCTGAAGTGCAAGCTCGGAGCTGTCCGGCAATGCACTGTCGCTTTTTTCTTTTATATAGTTGAGGAATATCTCAATTTCCTTGCTGACGTTTGCTGTTTTATACCTGCTGTTCAGGATTATAACCCGTGTGCCGTCGTCGTAGGCAATGTCCTGTGCATCCTTGAACCAACTCACTCGCTCATAACACGCCAAGCCGCCCCTATACGGGTCGTAGTCACATATGAATATTACATATGAGTTTGGCAGGTCTTCGTACCATGCACCTTTATCGAGAAAACGTCTGTCCAGACCGCTTTGGTAATAGCGGATTCTACGCTCTATAGCACTTTCCGTCGCCGTCTGCATTTCTATGTCGTATCTGGTACGTTTTTCGTCCTCCAGATACACATCCAGACGTATGCCGTGCGCGTCTATTTTGTCAGAAACATCGTATTCCTTTTCATGGACGACAATTTCGGCAATCTTCACCTGCAGAAGCTCTTCCAAAAACGTCTTGCTGACAGCCGGATCCTGCATAACCTCGCAGAACATAAAGTTGTTCGTCAGCGGTGCTTCCCGAAATGGGATAATCGGTTTTACAATCATGTTGTTCGGTCTCCTTTATTATAATGTAAGTGTACTATATTTTTTCGGCAAAAGCAATAGAATGTTTGAAATTCCCGTGCAAATGCCGCTCAGAACGGCAGGGCATCGTCTTCGTCAGTGAACTCCGGTACGAAGTCCTCTGGCAGCAGAGCGGAATCATCCTCTTTCGCCTTCGGCTTTGAATCTCCGAAATAAACGCTGTCGGCGACAATCTCGGCCTTTTTCCGCTTATTGCCCTCTTTGTCTTCCCTGCTGCGAATTTGCAGTCTGCCCTTTACGATTGCCATACGTCCCTTGGTGAAGTATTTTGCCACATGCTCGGCGGTACCCCGCCAAGCGACAACGTCCACAAAGTCGGTTTCGTATTCGCCTTCCTTGTTTTTGTAATCGCGGTCGCAGGCAATACAGAAGCTGCACACCGGCGTTTCTCCCGCGGTACGCCGCTCGGGGTCTTTTGTAAGTCTTCCCATGATTATGATGTTGTTCAGCATATTTTTCCTCCGTTAAATTTTATTGCAGCGCCGCCAGCTCTGCCAGCGACGCATAGGTATATCCGTACTTCTCGTGCGCGCTCCGACTGTCACGTTCCAGCTCATTCAGCAGGGAGCTGAGCATACCGCGCTCGCTGTCGCTCTGCGCTTTGTCGTTCAGCTCGGTATAAAGGCCGTAGACGCGAAGCAGCTCGCCGCGGAATTTTCTGAATGCCTTTCTCGCGTTCGCGCCCGAGTCTATCGAGGCGTTAAGCTCGTCCAGCACTTCCTTTTCCATTGCGCGGATATCGTCAATCTTCCCCTGAATGGGGTCAATGCACATGCGGCAAAGCACACTTTCCACCGTGCTCCTCTCGGGCGGCTGCTGCCAGAAGTAGTTCTTAAGCGCCAGCAGGTCCTTTGGCTCCACGTTTGCGTGGCCGGAAAGCCACGCCTTGGCCTGAGCTATGGGATAGTAGTTCAGGTATTTGCGGTCAGAAACTCTTATCCCGCTTTTCCTCAGCTCGCAGAGAATATCGTCCGCCAACTCGTTAATACGCTCGGATACGGTAACGGCAGAGACTTCTTTCTGCATTTCCAGCAGCTCTTCCAAAGTAATAACCGCGTTTATCCGTCCGCTTATACTGCTCTGCTTGCCTTTGAGCACGGCAAGGCGGCTGCTTCGCTCCGCCACGTTTTCCGTGAGTACCTTCAGCTCCAGTCTGTCGTACAGCGCCATAAGGATTTTCTCCTGCGGGTCGTTGAAATTGGGAATTTCGTTTGAGGCCGCAAAAAAGGAGATAACGGGGATAGGATAGGTGCGCCCCTCGTTTGTGTACTTCCGCTCGTTCAGCGCCGTAAGCAGTGAATTGAGCACGCCATCGTTGCACTTGAAAATCTCGTCCAGAAAGCATATGTCCGCCTCGGGGATTTTGCCCGCGGTGAGCACTGTCGGCTCGCTGCGGTGAAGCGCCGCCGCTGCGCGCTTGTAGCTCTCCACCTTTTCGGCGGCGCTGCTCAGCCGTGCAAAAGCGTCATCCGTATTCCTTACCTCACGCAGAGCGCTTTGCAGCTGCGCACGCAGGTCTTCATATACGCTGTCACCGTCCAGAACAGAATCCGGCACACTGCCGGGGATAAGGCTGGAGAGGTCTATCCGCCCGAAAAGCTGTTCCTCATCGGTATGCTTGGACAGCAGCCGCTCGAACTGCCGCGCGCCGGTAATGCGTCTGCGGAAGCTGTTGACGGCGTAGCTCTTTGCCTGTCCGGGCTCGCCCAGTATAAAGAGGTTCTTGCGTGTGAGCAAGGCTATGGCAATAAGCTCTGTCAGCTCCTCGCGCTCTGCCACGTTGGAATTAACATCCCTCATAACAGCGAGCATTTTGTCTCTCAGCGTCAAGCCGCCTCCTCCTTCCCGAACGGTTCGTACATCTCTCTCAGCGCGTCTATGGATATAATTTTGCAGCCCCTAAAATCCGGCGGCGTTTGCGTCACACCATAGAGTCTGCGCGGAGTCCTGCAGTTCAAAAGCTCATACCGAAGCTGGGCGAAAATATGCTGCTCCAACCGACCCTTTTCGGGGTCAAAGCCTTCGACCGCCCTAATCATGCGGACTGCGAGCTGCTGATAGACATCCTCATAATCCATATGCGCCGCCCGCATAAGCGGGTAGTTGCTGCGTATCACCTTGTCGATGCACCAGAGGTGCTCCTCCACTATACGGTTTCGTTCTTCCTGTGAATAGTTGTTCTTCACTTATTTTCCTCCTCTCGGCACAAATCTATCACGGCCTGACATTCGTCCATTTCAAAGCCGCCTATATGTGTTCTTTTGACCGGCAGCTGCATTTTTTCCGCCAGCCACTTGTACGCGCCTGTGCGCGTCATTCCCTGCCGTTTGCGAAAGCTGTCGAACACCTGATGAGTTTCCATACGCTTCAGGCGCAATATCTCATTGGCGACGCTGCCCAGCGGTCGGCGCGTACCCTTATGGCACCCCACGCGGGCATTGCAGTTCTGGCACTGGTAAATAACTTCATTCTGAAGTCCCAGCCGCTTTGTCGCCTCGCCGTAAACACGCTCGGCAGGCACAGCCCGAACCACTCCTCCGCAATAACGACATACCTCGGATATTTTCAAATGCATCCCTCCTAAGCCGCTTTGTCTTCCGCGTTTGCGGGCCTGCGCCTTGATGTTTGCAGACAGCAGAGGTCGTCGGTGCGCATCACCAGTACGCCTCGCTGTCCCACGTCCAGCATCAATGAGCCTTTCATAGCCCTGAGGCAGCCGAGGAGCTGCGCTTGGTCATACCAATACTCTCCGGCCGGTGTCCCCGAAAGGGCAACGGCTTTTATGCTCTGCTGCGACCGCCCGTTTTCGCTGCCGCACTTCACGCAAATGCTGCTGCCGCGGAAGCAAAGACTGAATACGTTCTGCTCACCGCCCACCGTCGAAGCGGCGGACGCCGCTCTGTACATTGCGCGCGCGTCGGTGAGCATCGTGAAAACGCTCTGTACGCTTTTCAGCATACTGTCCGCATTGATGCTCCGCCCCTCCACAAGGCGGGCGGAAAAAACGAAGTCTTCCTTTTTAAAGAAAACATTTTTACCCGCAACGCCGATATGAAGCTCATCTCTGTCCGCGACAAGCCCCGACAGCTTCAGGAGCGACGCCGCGGGAACGAGTATGCTTTGCTCGGTCTTGCTCTTGCTTTCAGCCTTTGCCACAGCCAGACGCGAACCGTCGCAGGCAGTCGCCTTCAGCCCGTCCGCTGTGAAAATGAGGTTGACGCACCGCATAGTCGGCAGCTTGCTTTCCGCCGCAGCCGCGAACACCACTCTGCGCACCAATGAGGGAATACCCTTAACCGCTGCTATATCCTCACAGTTTGGCGTATCCGCGCTCGGATATGTCTCCGGCGGAAGCGTCGGCAGACTGTATGAAGCATAGCCGCCCTCAATGCTTGCCCGTTTGTCGTCAGTGCCCGAAATTGTGACCGTATCCGAATCCAGCTTTTGCAGTATACCCGCGAGCAGCCGCGCGTTGACAAGCAGTTGGCCGCTCTCGGCAACCTCCGCGGCTGCGCGGCATTCAACCCGAATATTCAGGTCTGTCGCGCAAATTCGCACTATTCCTGTGCTCTCTGTTTCCAGCAGTACACATCTCAGTACATTGAGCGCATCTCTGGTCGGCGCTATGCTGTTGACCGACTTAACCAGAGCCATGAGCTCCGGCAAATTAAATGTTGCTTTCAAAAACGCTCCTCCAATCCAATCATGCCGCAAAGTCAAAAATGCTGAGCTGGCCGTTGTCGTCTGTTTTCTTTTTGCCGGACTTTGCGGGCTTCGGTGTTTTGTTTTGCTTCGCAGCACTTTGCGCGGGAGTGTTCGACGCACCGCTTCGCTCGTTTATAACGGCCATTTTCTTAAAAGCGGCCGCTACGTCCTCCACGCTGTCCTTGATGCCGAGTATAAGCTCCTTGGCCATAAGCGAGGTCATGTCCTGCACATCGCTCATTGCCGCCAGCCCTTCGTCAGAGAGGTTTCCCTCTATAATTCCCGCCGCGGCCAGCTTTGTCGCCATGAGCTTCAGGGCTTTGTGCTGCATAGTGTTTTTGTAGTAGAGAAGATAAACCTCCACTTTGGGCGCTGTCTGGTTAATGCGCCAGCTGCGTTTTCTCGCCTGCTCCAGCGTAAAGAGCTTGTACCCCATGCTGTAAAAGATGAGCGTGGTAAAGGCGTTCAAATCCAGTCCCGTTTGTATAAGGGCAGGATTTACAATCATCACCTGCATTCCCAAGGCCAGCTGCTTTGTCACCCAGCTTTCTCTTTCCATAGGGCGCACTTTTTCCGACATTATCTCCGTACTGAAGCCCTCCGCATTGAGCAGCTTTAAGAGCTTTTGCTGAGAATCTGTTCGAGTCCAGCTCGTATATACCAGCACTCGCTCGCCCTCCGCCGCTTTTCTCCGCACTATATCCAGCACGGCGAGCTCTTTCTCGGCCACGGTGTCAAAGCCGCCCATGTTTCTCGGCTCCACAAGCTCGCTGCCGTCTATGGGGTGCAGCACCTTCGGCTGGTCATACGGTTGGTCGGGAAAAACGGTAAGCAGATTGAGGTAGGCCGACAATATCCTCTGCGCGGCCGCTCTGTCCTTTTTCAGCACGTTTCTCAAGATGCCCTCAATGCGTTCATACTCGCTTCTGACCGCCTCGTTCATGCTCAGCGGTATCGGTATCTCCTCATAGCTCGGCAGGTCGCAGCCCATATCTCTGAGAGATAAAAAGGCCGTCTGTTCAAGCAGGAACCTTGAATAGACGAGCGGGGACACGCCCGGGAGCTGACGTGTTCTGCGGTTTGTTTTGTGCGCTCTTCTGTTGGCGGCATACTCCGTATATGTCTCCTCATAGCTGTTTTCCACCACACCGTACTCGGCGTTAAAAATGCCGGGAGAACTGTATGGCTTGCCGTCCAGCATCATCAGCTGCGGTGCTATTCGATACAGAAGGTAAAATATACCCGAGGCATAACCGTTTATGAGCGTAGCCGTCATGCCTATCACGCGCTTGGCGGCGGAGTATATCTCGGCCATTGCGTCGCCCTGTCCGCTGTCGTTGTTGTAGTCTTGAAGCTCGTCGATTATAACGCCGTCGATTCGTCCTCTGTACTTACGCTTTATGTAGGAACTGAGAGGATAACGGCGGCAAGCGCCCACGGTGGGATAATACCCGTTCGGCTCGGACGCTATCTTTGCCAGCTGCTCGGATAGCTTCCCGCCGTTCACATTTTTGAGGTGTTCTGCGGCCTTATACCTGTATACCCAGCCATAACCTCCCAGCTTAACCCAGTTGTATCTCTTGTTCGGAACAACCGGCGCCCAGAGCATCGAGCCGCATTTTTCGCAGCGTCTGTTTTTACTGTTTTCCCTGCGGAAAAACAGTTGACCGGCCTTGCATGTATAACTTATACCATTCTCCGAAAGCACAGTCTCGATTGGTCGGAGACAGTCAGGGCAGAGAAAAGCGCTATCTCGGTCACGCAAAAGAACCGCGGGACGTTTCATATATCCGTCTCTGGCCCTTTCTTTGGATATGACCGCGTAAACACTCCTGTCTCCCTGTTCATAGAGACTGTATAGGTTATCCAGCTCCGTACAGTTGTTCACTATGACGCCCACAGTGTGCGGAAGGGTTTCCGCCAGCTCGCGCACCCACTTGCCGGCGACATGAGCCGGACACAAGACGACGTTGAATGTCTTTCTCTTTTCTCCGGCCTGCGCCGCGTACATTGCCGCTGCGCCTATCTTCGTTTTCCCTGTGCCGCACTCCGCGACTATAAGAGCCGACTTGTGTTCTGCGAGTCTGCGTTTAACGGCCTCGGCCACGGCAAGCTGCGCGTTGTAAAGGGAGTAACCTGCGTGCTCTCGAACATAATTGTTGACAGCAAGCACATCCGGCGACAGCGGCTGTGAGGAGGGGTCGAACACGGGGCGAAACTGGCTGCGGATACGTTTAGCCACGGTCACGCCGAAGGCGTTCAGATAATCCGTGACAGTTTCAATGCCCTTGAATCCGTTTGTCTCCTTTCGCGCGTTCGGTATCTCGATAGCTCCGCTTGCGAGGCCGTCCTCAACGACCGATACAACGTCGCTGTCATCTCCGAGGCAGCGCATGACCCACGCCTCCGGGTTTTCGCGAAGTGATACGACAGTGAGGTGCTTCAGCATACCGCGCGCCTCCATTTCTCCGAGCACATAGTCCTTGAACTCCGGAAGAAGCGGAACCGCCGTTTTTCTGTCCACCTGACGAAACAGGTCGTCTCGGTCATTAGAAGGGCAGAAAATAAAGCACCTGCGCGGTTTATTTTCCGCGTCGGCCTCTTCCTCCGCGTTTCCGACTTCTTGTTCGTCATCCAGAGCCATAAGCGCCACCTCCGCATACACTCCGTCATGCGTGAGCCGACGTTTGTACCGTTTTTGCTGCCCGAGCAAATGCAGCGTGCCGTTTTGTACAGCCGCTTCTATACTTCCTCCGGCATACAAAGCGTCCGAAAGAGCGCGCACCATTTCCGGATACCCGCCGAAACGAATCGCCCGCAAAATAAGGTCGCGCCCGTCTCTCTCATACACTATGATGTCCGCATACGCCGACAGCCGGATTTTCTGCGAAGGATTGTAGTAGCTGATTGGTATCAGTCTGCTGTTGCTGTTCATTTCATTGTCATTCTCCTAACTCACGGACAAAAAAGGCCGCGGCTGCCTATAGGCAATCGCGGCTTTGAGTGTCCTGTATGTATTTGTATTCTCGGTCAGTCCCGCGGGTAAAGCGAGGGGCAGACTGCTCCCTCAGCCTCCTTTCCATCCGCCCTTAAAATGCTCCGCCCTGCAATGCTCCTCCCTGAAATACACTTATATTGTACTCGCCTTTGCTCTCCCTGTAAACTTGCGTTTGCTGCAAGGCAGCGGCAGAAATTGTAATGATAATATAAAAAGCAGCTCACCATACCGACACCCGACAATGTGGGGGTTACATCGTCGGATACCGGCACAGTGAGCCAATGTTAGTATGCGTGTTCAGTTGTCAGGCGCTTTTCCTTAACATATACTCCTTGGCTTGTTCATCGGTAAGGCCAAAGCGCTTCATTAAGTCGCTAAGAATAGTTTCGTCAGGAACTCCATAAAACCGCGCTGTATCAATAGCCGATTGAATTTCAGCATCCCTTGCAGCCTCGTTTCTCATGTCTTCTAATAGTTTACACATATGGGCAATACCTCCTTCTGTTTCTTTAAAGTGACGTACTCGCTTTGCCAGAACATCATAGTACATTTCATTCGGAGATGTACATTTGAAGTCATGTACCAGTTTTCCGAGACGTGTACTCTCGTCTTTATTGTCTCCGTTTACAAAAATGATATGACGTTCATCTCCGAGAGGTTCATTTGTTTTTTCGTCCCGCATCGTGTAATGGTGCAGCGGCAGGCCGTCGCCGACAGCGTCTCTTTCCACGAAGAAAATTACATAAGTGGGTATTAGCTTGGAATAGTCCTCTCCCTCGGAAAGTAAAACAGTATCCATCATACTGCTGTTATATCTGGCTCTTAATGGCAGCCAGCCTTTGTCTTGGCGCTGCACTTCGATGTCATACGCGCGCCCTTCGCTGTCCTCCGCCATGATGTCCAGCCTGACGGAATGACCCTCAATACCTTTAATTTCACGCTGACCTATAACCTTCGTGACTTTAATATCATTGCGGTCAAAAATGATGTTAAGAACCAGTTCTGTGGACTCAAAATTTCCATCGAATACTTCTTTCAGAAAATCGTCATCAAATATACGGAGTTTTTGGATTCTCTCCAAATCCTGCTCGCGCAGGCGTTCATCGCAGACCAATTTCGCCACCGCCTCTCATCAGGCTCTCAAGCAAAATCATAAGTTATTTTTGCTATGTCTATAGCTTACCACAAAGCCGCCTTAAAATCAACTCTCAAATTCTCTGCCTACTGGCTTTCAAAATACCGGTTCCTCCTACAATTATCGGTAATTTTCCGCCGCGGCGTATGCTCCTGACGCAAAAGCAGAGTCCCAGTGTGAAAGTCTCGAATATGCCTCATCACTTTTCAAATCATAGCGTGTGGGGTGCCCCGTGTCTGCCCAGCAGAGGTCGATGTTGTACCATTTGCCGTCTATTTTCACCTTGTTCCATGTGTGGTTGACTTTGCCGTTTTCGCTTTCCGTGGATCCTATTACTTCCACGCCAGGTATCCCCGCGCGTAGCATTACATATATAAAAACGGCGGAATAGCCGTCACAGACTATTTGGCCGTTTTGCAGGAAACCGAGTACAGAGTGGGCGCTTGAGCTGTACAGCGCCGTGCCGTCCTCATATGAAATTGGAGAGGCATAGCTTGCCCGCCGCAGGATGCACTGTTTTGCCGCCATTACGATGTCGTAATCGTCATCGGAAGCGGCTGCTGCAATACATTCCGCATAAAAAGCATCCGCAAGCTGAGTAACGGTATCTTCCTCAAAGGCTGTAAACGCATCGTCCGCATCGCAGACCAGCCTCCAGACCTCATCCCAGCAAACATAAAAGGTAATCTCATCCTTGTCCGTATCATAAACGGGGCTGAACTTCGCTGTAAGCCCCAGCCACCACACTTCAGTTTCAAAGCTCTGAGATTCAGACATTTCCCAATATTCGCGGTACCGCGCATATACGTCGGGCAGACAATCTCCGTACACAGTTATGAACGTCGGCAGATACGTTGACGCCAGCTGAATCTGCGTCTCCGCCTCTTCAAGTGAATTCGGTGTTAATATAATAATGTAGGGAAACGGTATCTGTTCAAGGCTTTCTTCTTTGTTCAGTTGGATGTCATCGTCAACAAGGCACTGAATATACAGTGCGGCGTCTCCCAAGCAAAAGCCATCAGATAAGCCGACCGGAGATAAGCCAACGCTTTCCGCCAATTCAAGGGCGTTTTCCCATTCAAAACAGTAACCCATATATCGCAGGAGCATGGTTACGAACTCCGCCTGCGTTATATTCCCAAGGCCAAACTCGGTTTCGGAAACCCCGTTAGTAATTCCTCGGGAATACGCCCAAGCGACCGCTTCCGCATATTCGTCCTCTATGTCCAGAAACGGTGAAGTACAGCTTTCCTCCTCATCTCCAAAGGCCGCGTAGAGAACAGCCGCGGCGTCTTCTCTGGACAGCGGCAGTTTCGTTTCCTCCCGCGGTGTTTTCATTTTCTCGTCTAATATACCGTAAACCGCCAGCCGCGCCGCCGCAAGGTCGCCGAGCGTGTAGCCCTCATAGGTCAGTCTCGCCGCAGCGGTCATGCTCAACTCCGCCTCCGCCGCAATTCCTGTCGGCTGAACGGTAAAAAGCGTTATCAATATTGCTAATACAATAGTACAAAAGCGTTTCATCAGTAAATTTCGATTGCAAGAGAAATCGGACTCGGAGGCAAGCGCTCCGAGTCCGATATTTGTTTCAGCTCCAGCTTTCGCTGCCGCCGGAGGTTTTGGCCGTATGGCCGTTTGCAGCCTCAAGCACGGCGTAGTATGCCCAGTGCTTCGATGTCAGGTCGCTGAAAGTGGTAAGAGTGTAGTAGTATTTAGAGATATAACTCTCGTCCGCTGTACGGCTTAGGAGCCTATTCACAACCGTCACAACCTCCGCGCGGGTGATGTTTGCCTCCGCGCGGAAGGTGCCGTCATCATAGCCCTGCACCCAGCCGTCGCACACGGCCTCCTTGATGTAGTCCAGCGCCCAGCAGTCCGAGGAAACGTCCTTGAAACCTGTGTACTGCTTCGTGCTCTCGGCTGTGCCTCCGTAGGTGCTGAAGAACCTGACCGCCATTGCAGTGAACTCCGCGCGCGTTATGGCATTGTCCGGCGCAAACGTGCCGTCACCGATGCCGTAGATGATGCCGTAAGCGGACAAGTAGGCAATGTACCCGCTGTACCACGCGCCGCTGTCCACGTCCGTATACGCCGTCGCTGCGCCGGCTGCAATGCTTTCGCCGTTTTTCGCCGCCAGCAGTCTGGCAAAAATAGCAGCTGCCTCAGCGCGGGTCATGCCCAGCTCCGGCCCGAATGTACCGTCAGGGTAGCCCACGATGTACGCGCTGTGCTGCTCGCCCGCGGCCGCTGTCGTTGCTGTTTTGCTGCCGGAACCGCCGACGGAAGAATCAGAGCTGCCGGAATTGGGTACGGTGAGCTGTCCGTATGAGTCAGTTTTGCCGCTGCTGCTGTTGGATTTTCTGTCAGTCACTGTAACGTTCATATTCCGCACCGCGGAGTTGTCCGCCGACCACAGGACGGTTACGGTTGTTTTGTTGCTCGATGAGAGAAGGCGGCTGCTTGGCAGAGTAACGGAAATAGTGCCGTCTGTGTTCAGCTTAACCGTGGCGCCGGATATGGGCTTTTTGCTACTCGTATCCGTGACAATAACCAAATATCTTCCCACGACGGCCTCACCGCTGCTGTCCGTAACGGCTTCGCGCGGGAGCTTGTCCAAGGTTTCGGAATCTGTCGTCTCTCCGCAGGCCTCGCACTCCTTGTGCCGACTTCCCTCGTAGTCAAGCGTGGGCTGCTTGTCCACTATCCAGTCCCCGGGCGTATGTCCTGTCGCCTCTGTGTAATTGTCCGTATATGTGTCTCCGCAGTAAATACAGATATATGTTGTATATCCCTGTTCCGTACAGGTCGGCTCAGTGACAGTTGCCTCATACTCGTGTCCTGTCGGAAGCGCCAAAACCGCACCGCATACCGTACACAGCTGCGGGGTCGTGCAGGTGGCGGGTTCGCCCGCCGTGTGTCCCTCCGCGTCCTCGGCCAGCATATACCAGTCCCCGCAGCGGGAACAGGTAAACAGACTGACGCCCGCATGGTCGCATGACGGAAGGATAACGCTCTCGCCAACATAATCGTGTCTGAGATGCTCTGTCTCATCGGCAATATAGCTATCCCCGCAGTTGACACAGGTGTAGGTCGTGTAGCCGTCCTCGGTACAGGTTGGCTCAGTCACGACGGCTTCGTAGTTGTGTCCCGTGGGCAGAGCTAAAATTGCACCGCAGTCAAGGCAGTAGGACGCCTCTGTACAAGTGGCCTCGCCGTTGATGTTGTGTCCCGTTGCGCTCTCGGCTTCGAGGTAATGCTCTCCGCAGCCAGTGCAAGTGTACTGCGTCACACCGGCTCCGTTACAGGTCGGCAGTGTAATGTTTTCGGCAACAAACGTGTGACCGTGCGCTTCGGTGTAATCCGCAATATAACTATCTCCGCAATTATCGCAGGTATGAGTGGTATAACCGCCCTCTGTGCAGGTCGGCTCTGTTACATACGCTGTGTAGTCATGTCCTGTAGGCAACGTGATGATTGCTCCGCACTCAAGGCAATACTGCGCCTCCGTGCAGGTTGCCACAGTTGAAAGTGTGTGTCCCGTGGCATTTTCAGCAACGAGATAAGTGTCACCGCAGAGTGAGCACTTGTACTGCGTCACTCCCGCGCCTCCGCAGGTCGCGGCGGTTATCTCGGTGGCAACATAATTGTGGCCGTAAGCTGCGACATAGCTGCCCACATAAGAGCTGCCGCAGTCGGCACAGGTATACACCGTCTTTCCTGACGTAGTACAGGTAGCGGCCGTCGTGACTGCTGTGTAGCTGTGAGAGAGGATAGCCGTGATGTCACTTATATACCTGTCTCCGCAAACGCTGCACTCGTGGACTGTGTAGCCGGGGCTGGTGCAGGTGGCCGCTACAGTGTAGGTGCTGTATTTATGGTCGGTCTTGTCCGTGGTTTCGGTTGTCACAAGCCCGCAGTGCAGACAAATTCCTATGGTTTTTCCGGCAGTCTCACAGGTTGCCTCGCTCGTGGTGAAATACTGATAGAGATGTCCGAGCGCGCTGACATAATCGCTTTTCCGCTCCGCGCCGCAGTCAAGGCAGATATATTTTGTATATCCCAGCGCGGTGCAGGTCGGGTCTATGGTATAGCTGTAATAGTTGGAGTGACTGCACCCGCTGCACGTACCGCAGCAGCTTCCCGAACACGAGCTTTCGGTGCAGTCGCAGTCAGCGTCGCCGCAGCCGCAGGAGCAGGCGCTGCTGCCTGTGTTGGCCGCCTCCACCAGCGTCACATATGCAACGCCGTTTTCGGTCATCTCCGCATCCTTGTAGGTGTAGGTAATGGCGTAATAGACGTAGTTCGTTCCCGCTTCGGTGTAGGTCGGCGCTGTTGTCAGTGTGCAGGAATCCGCCGTCAGTCCGTAGCGTATGGACACCGACACGCTCGAATCTGAGAGGTCGGACACTACTATGGTGTGTGCGTCACCGTCCACGGTGCCGAGGTAGCTCTGAATGACCGCTTTGGCCGTGGCGTACTCGGTGGTGGTATAGCCGCAATCAGCGCAGACGCCCGTGCGGACGAAACGCAGGTTGCCCTGCTCGGCGGTAACAGTGTAGTCCATATTGTGGCGCTCCAGCTCGCTCTCCTCGGTGTAACATGTGCCGTAGCAGAATCCGCAGTAGCTTCCGCCCGTGGTCGTGACCTTGTGGTAGTCGCTGCTGACATACTCGTAAGTTGTTTCTTCCTCCAGCTCCTGTATGAAGTTGGCATCGCAGTCGTAGAGCCAGTATACGTTGACGCCGAAGCCGTAGTCATAGCTTCCGAGATTGGCGTTGATTGTACCGCAGGTATCGCAGACGGCCTTTGTCCAGTGGTAGCCCGTGTAGTAGGCATCTACGCCGGGCGTGCCGTCCAATATGCTGCCCGTGCCGGAGCCGTCCACGAACGTGCCGTCAGAATAGCGCACGTTGCGGCTCAGAGCGGTTGCGCCGTCCTTGGTGTATTCCGGCGTCCGCCAGACGGTGAAAGAACGATAGTCGCCGCACTCATCGCAGTAGAAAGTTTCCTGCGTCACAACCGCGTTGGCGTCCAGCTCGTTCGTGCGGCTGCTGCTGACGCTCAGCCAGCTTTCGGCGGGGTCGTGGTAACTGTTGACCTGTGCGGCAAACACCGACGGCAGTGCCCCGATACACATCGCAGCCGCTAGCGCCGTACACAGAATCCTTTGCAGCTTCTTGTTTATTGGAAAATTAAACATATGTTTCCTCCTTGATTCGTATTTTTGGCATAAAAAACGGCCGCCTTGCTTGGCAGCCTTGTTTACTGTGAGGTTTTTACCATCTGGCAACTATTTTGCCGTAAATCTGCTTCTTGCTGAAATCGTAACGCTGAATGGCAACGATGACCCTATCTCCCACGGAAAACGCCGCATCGTCATAGTGGAAGGAATACGAGCACATCACCACAGCCCCGTCCGGCAGGTTGCAGAACACACCTCCGGCGTATTTTCCGGCAATGACGGCCTGCCTGCGCGTCCCCTCGGGGTGCCGCAGCTCCGCGCCGTCAAAGGGATTTGGGCCGGATTCCTTAACGGAAATGCGCAGCGTTCCTTTTTCGCTGTCATACTCCTTTACAATGCAGTCCAGCTCCTGCCCCGGGCGATATTCGCTGCGCATATCCGGTATAGCCGTATAGCGCATTTCGCGCTGCGTAAGGTCAATGTCGTGTCCGTAGCACTCCACAAGGCAGCGCCGCGGTCCCACGCTCAGCGTTCTGCATTTCACCCGCGCACCCTGACGGTGCATAGAGGGTTGGGTTGAGAAGTAATAGCGCCGTGTGCGCATGGCGAGGCGGCGGGAGCCTATGGCGAAGCTGCCCTCGCGGTCAATATGGGTTATTATGAAGTCTATGGACGCGCCCACTGTGTTCCGCAGCACAAAGGCCGGTCTCTCCTCGCCGGCAAACCACATTTCCGAGGCCGGTATAAGAATCCGCACTCGAAACGGAATTATAACGGCACAGTATATATCCTGCCGCACAGCCTCGCCCGTCTCCCTGTCTCTTGCGCTGACAGTGTGGCGGTCAACGCCGACTATCGTGCCTGTCAGCGCACTTCTGCCGCGATATGAGGCGTAAATGGAGTTCCACTCCCGTCTCTCCTCGGGGCTGAGGTCACGGTCAAGAGCATTGAGGTCCAAATCGTAGAAGCTGTGCGCTTCGGTGTTTTGCTCCTCATGAGAGTTCTGAACCTCTGCCGGAGCATCGGCTTCGGGTATATCCGGCGGTAAAGCAGCCAACTCTTCCGAAATTGCACTTTCTGCTGTCGGTATCACGCCCATGTCATCCGAAATCCGAAACTCGGCGTTTTCAGAAGTGTGTTCCTCGACCGGCATTTCCGTCTCAGCAACGCTTTCGGCGCTGTCCGGCGCTTCCTCATTGACGACTTCCTGCGGAACCTCCGCGTTTTCATCAATGACCGTTTCCGGCATATCTTCGGCAGCAGCCTTTTTTCTTGGCATAATTTTTCCTCCTTTTATTCTGCGCGGAAGAAACGGTGAGTGCCGTCCTGCCGCCGCAGAGCGTAGTATTGTGTTTCGGTGCACCGTATTGGCAGCGCACCGCTTTCGTCCGAGATAAGAACCACGGCTATCTCATCGGGCAAAAACCGAGGAGGTCCGCGCACGCTTGTGTGCGCGGCTCCGCCGCAGTTCAAGACAACGAACCTTGCCCCGCCCTCCGCGGCAAAACGCAATAGCACTGACTCGTCGTCTCCGCGGCAAAAGTCCCGCGGTTTTCCCCGCGACAGTTCTATCATCACGTCGATTGCCTCCGGCATATTTACGTTCCGCGCCGCATCCCGCAGGAACAGCACGTCTCCGTCTGCCCGCACCTCCACGTTGCAGAACGCGAGCTGGCGCAGGAGTATATCCGTGAAGCCGTCCGGCGGCGCTTTGCCCTCAGGGAAAAAGCGCGCCGCGAGCAAAATGTCCAGTTGCCTCTTTTGAGCACAGCCCAGCCGATTTAGAATCTCCAAAATATACTGCTGTTGTCTGGATAGAATCATTTTCTCACCTCCGGCGGCGCTCGCAGTCTGTTGAGATACGGGTCAACCATAAGGTCACTCTCGCACTCGGAAATGCAGTTGAGTATTGCGCTCATTATGTAGGCGGTAGAGTTCTTGACGCGCTGCTGCGTATTCTCCGCCAGCTTGCTCTCCGTTTCCCGCAGCACCATGCCGTCTAAAAGCTGCAGCTTTGACCTGACGCGGTTTTGCGGCAGCAAGGCGTTGCCGACCCGCACGCTTTCAGAATAAAAAAGGCGCTCTACCGCGTTTTCAAAAACACGCGCCGTCTCCGGCGCAAAGCTCTCCAGCTCGCAGGCGTCCAGAATTTTTTGCAGCTGTCTCTCATCGTCAGTCGGCCCGTCCATCCGCGCACACGCGCGTGTAACAGATTGACTGATTTCTTTCTCACTAAGGTAAGTATTATTTATATCTTTCTTACTTAGCCGCGTATTTGGCGGTTCAAAAACATCCGAATCCGCCGTTCTTGGGTCTCCTTTTTGGCGGTTCCGGAACGGCGGATTATGCGCATCAGGTATATATCGGCTTGCTTCCGCCTCATCAAGAACCGCAATATCCGCCGTTCTTGAACCGCAGTCGTCCTCAGATATAAATGGCGCGCACTGGTAGGCCGCGTCGTCCACAGGCCCTACTTTGGCAAGATATATCTGATTGGCGTCGCCGCGTCCGCAGCGCTTTTCCCATATAAGCTCACGCTGAATGAGCAGCCGCACAGCGGAGGTAACGCGCTTTTCGCAGATACGCAGCTCCCTTGCCAGCTCCCGCCGCGGGAAAATGACGAATACCTCACCGTGCTCGTTCGTCCAGCCCTTCCTGCGTGAGAGCTGAAAACGATTCAGCAGGAATACATAGGCGACCTTTGCGTCAAGGCTCATGTCCGCGTAGCGCGGGTCAAAAAATAACCAGCGCGGCATCTGCATATAATAAATGCTCTGCACATCCGTCTGCTTCATCAGCGAAAACCTCGGTCTCTCGGTCATTCTTGCCGCTTTCATCTGATACGCCCCCGTTACTCAAGATTTAATGTGTTGTTTATTTCAGAAAATTCGTCGAATTATGGTTATTACTTTTCCGAAATCGGAAAAGTTGTTGATAAATTTTATAAAGTGTGTTATCATGATGTCAGTTTTTTATACGAGGTGGTAACTGTGGTCGAACGCACCGAATATTTGAATATGCTGAAGCTGTGGCGGGACGAGCAGGTAATAAAGGTCGTTACCGGCATAAGGCGCAGCGGCAAGTCCACTCTGCTGAAACAGTTTCAGAATTACCTGCAAAGCACGGGAGTTTCACAGCAGCAAATACTCAGCCTGAATTTTGAAGAATTGGAAAACGAAACTCTGTTGGACTACAAAGAGCTCTACCGTTACCTGCTCTCTCGGCTGTGCGCGGGAAAAACGACATACATCTTTTTGGACGAAATTCAAAGAGTTCCATCATTTGAAAAGGCTGTAGACAGCCTGTATGTAAAGGAAAATATCGACCTTTACATCACCGGCTCTAACGCCTATATGCTTTCGGGCGAGCTGGCCACACAGCTCTCCGGCAGATATGTTGAAATATCCATTCTCCCGCTGTCGTTCCGTGAATACTGTCGGCTTCAGGCTCAGGGAAGTGCGGAAACACTGTTCTCGGATTTTCTGCGGGACGGGGGCTTCCCCTATATAGCGGGAATGAACCGTTCGCAAGAAAAAGTAGATATGTATTTGGAGGGCATCTATAACACCATTATTGTGAAGGATATAGAGGAGCGTCAGCGCAGACGGACGGAAGATTCAGGCAAGCGTAAGGTCACGGATATTGCGCTGCTCAGAAGCATAGCGAACTTCCTCGCAGGGTCTGTCGGCAGCCCTATAAGTGTCAAAAGCATTGCAGACTTCATAACGTCAACCGGCCGTAAGGTATCCCAGAACACGGTGGCCGATTACATTGACGTTTTGCAGGAAGCGTATGTTTTTTATCCCGTTGAACGTTTCGATGTTATTGGCAAGCAGCTGATGAAAATGAATCGGAAAATATATATTGTTGACCTTGGAATCCGCCGCCATTTGCTTGCGCGGCGAGATTATGACCTCGGATTTTCGTTGGAGAATGTAGTTTATCTTGAGCTTTTGCGCAGAGGGTATAAGGTGAATATAGGCAAAGTCGGCAAAGCCGAGGTAGATTTTGTGGCAAAAAAAGCGGATAAATACAGCTACTTTCAGGTCACCGCTTCCATGCTCGACCCCAATACATTCAAGCGTGAAATAACCCCGTTGAAAAGCATCAGGGATAATTACCCGAAAACAATTCTGACTCTGGATAAAATGACGCTTGGAAATTACGATGGCATCGAAGTAATTAACGCGGTCGATTGGCTTTTGGAAACTGAAAGCTGAGCACTATTCACAGTCTCCGCGCTTTCCCAGTATATCCTCCGCCGTAACCTCGACCATGCCGAGAGTGCTGTTGTCGGGTGTAAGCTCGCGGACGTACTTGGGTTTATTCTCGGTCTCCTGCCGCGGCATGGGTTTTTCCGACGGTGGAGCAGTTCTCTCCCTTGTTTCCCGCGCTTTGCGCCATTCGGGTATATGCCCGCTCACCGGCGTTGGACGCAGCCTCTTAAATGCTGGAAATTCATCGGGGATTATCTTGTACAGCAGCAGCGGCCTTTGACCGCGCAGGAGAACGAGGCACCTGCGGTTATCCAGCCGCAGCACCTCGTCGGGCTGCATCAGCGCGCGCTGTGTGTTGCTGCGCGTCTGCGAATACGGACGGGTCGTGCCGTACACCGGCGAGAACAACGGCATAAGCGGGAACTGGTTATTGTTTACGCGGATTGTCACGGAGCCGCATTTATCCGAAATGTACTCCGCCGTCATCTGGTCGTTGCAGCCCAAACATATCTGAACGTCGCAGTTGCCTATAAGCTCCTCCCACTCCCTGCGCTGGTATCTGTCCGAGAGCTGTGAGACGGACTGCACAATAATCTGGCAGTTAATGCCTCTGCTGCGGCACACGGAGAGTACCTTTTTGAAGTCCACTAACTTGCCTATGTTGCAAAACTCCTCAAGGCACACGTTGACCGTCACGGGCAGCCTCCCGTTTATTCCGTTTCTGCGCGCGTAGCTCATAAGCCGCGAAAACAGCTGAGAAAAAAACAGCGAGCTTAGAAACTCCAAGCTGCTGTCTTGGTCGGATATAGCACAGAAATACACGCACGGTTTTTGCCCCGGCAGCGTCAAATCTATCTCGTTATATGAGGTTATCTTGTCCACCAGAGGATTCTGGAACACCGCGAGGCGGTTGCCGAGGCCTATGGCAATGTTGCCCCATATCTGGCGGTTAGCCAGCTTAAAGATGCCGTAGGGTGCTTTTGCCGGATGCTCCTTCGGCAGCCCGTTCATTATTTGCTCCAAGCTCTGAAAGCTCTCGCCGGAGAGCAGACGGTAAACCGTGCCGAGACTGCGCTGCTCAATGGGCAGCAGTCTGCCGTCAGGTCCGGTAAGCCGGATTACATAGTGAATGAGCGCCACAAGCAGGTTAAGCTCCGCCTTGCTCCAAAAGTCCTGCCTGTCCTCGCTGTTGGAGGTATTGTTGATGATAACCTCCGCAATGGACTGCACCAGATTCGGGTCGCTGCCCGCTTCCGCGAGGCAGTTCCATGCGTCGGAGTATTCCATATCCAGCAAATCAAAGAGCTTCACCTCGCAGCCCTCATCACGCAGGAAGCCTGACATAGTCTCGTAGAACTCGCCCTTGGGGTCAACAATAATCAGGCTCTCTTTTCTCCTCACGCACTGTAGGATAAACGGCTTAACGAAGCCTCGGCTCTTGCCGGAGCCTGTCGCGCCGTAAATCATGGTATGCTCCGTCAGCCCGCTGTCCTTTTTCAGCGTCACGTACTCGGAAAATTTGTCGTCATCTTCGGGCGCGTCCTTGAGCTTGCCCAAAATTGTGCCGTCCAGCTTTTCCAGTGAACCCGTCTCCACTATCTGTTCCATTTCCTTTTTGGACATAAACCCGCCGGTGCCGTGCGTGCCGTCAGGCAGGATGTCAAAGCCGCGCTTGTCCCTTGTGAACTTATAGCCGGAGAGCTTTGTATAGCCCTTCTTCGTGATGAGACAGATTAGCAGAGCAATGACCGCCGTTGCGCCCAAACCGAAGGGAGTGAACGGTGCGAAAAGGTTCTTTATGGGGTTCAGCACCCAAATGCTTTCGATGACCTCTCCCGAAGTATTGAACACGGATTCCTTTCCCAGCCGCAGAGAGTTGACGAACATTCCGTAGAAGTACCACGCCGTCAGCGCAAGAGGTACATACAG
Organism: Lachnospiraceae bacterium; assembly: GCA_021203465.1. Lineage (GTDB taxonomy): Bacteria > Bacillota > Clostridia > Lachnospirales > Lachnospiraceae > Hominiventricola. The sequence goes on from JAJQBC010000079.1 coordinate 23,593, forward strand.
CGGCAGCTTGCCCCTGTTCCGTTCATACCAACGTCCGAACTTTTTATGCAGACGGTTTTCCAGCTTTTCTATGTACGCGGATAAGCGGGGCATCAACTGTGCCTCCTTCCTTGGTGAGAAACTGCTTGTTCGGCGGCGAATACAGCGCGGCGCGTTCTCCCAAAAGCTCTTTCAGAGATGATTCTGTCAGTGCAAAAACGCGAGCCTTGCCCGTGTCACGATAGCGGGCATATAGGACGCTCTCGGCCTGTTTCGGCAGGGCGGCCAGCGCTATAGGCGAACGCTCTGACGCCGCGTCTATCCTTTTCAGGTCCATATCCGCCGCCATAAAAAACGGCACGCCGCCAAAGCCGGCGTCGCACTCCGCAAAATTTTGGGGCGGCGGCTCATAGCTGTCCTTTAGAGCAATAT
>JAJQBC010000050.1 GCA_021203465.1 Lachnospiraceae bacterium
TACAAAAGAGGATCGAATTCGTACATGTTATATGCAGGCATGCTTAGCGTATGTGGAGTTTGATGCCATTAACAACTCTGATATAAGAGAATTGTTTGATCTGGAGGATAAAGATAAGGTAAAGGCTTCCAGAATTATAAAGGATACCCTGTCTGCAGGACTGATAAAACCGCTGGATCCCAAAACCGCGCCAAGATACATGAAATATATTCCTGCATGGGCGTGATTTAAGTTTCAGTAAGTTTCATTATTTGCTGAAAAAGACTATACACTTCTTTCAAAACAGGGGTTTTTTGCTGGATTTGACGGTTAAAATACCTGATTTTAAGTTTCAGTAAGTTTCATCTTTGACAAGACCCTGACCATCTGGCACGCTGGTATCTGGAGTTTTGATTTCGGATAATTGAGTTTTGGAGAACCTATATGGAAAGTAAGTTTATTGCACATATCAATACGAGAACAGGTCAGAAGCAGACCGTCAGGGAGCACAGTGAAAATACGGCAGAGCTCTGCAGAGAATATGCCATTCCGGAGTTGAAGAGTTTTCTGTTCGCGACTGGCCTTTATCATGATGTCGGCAAATATGGATCGAATTTTCAGAGGAGAATCCTGGGAGAAAATATTCGGGTCGAACATTCTGCCTGCGGGGCGCTCGCCGCGAAGGAGAGATATCCCTTTCCGATGTGTCTGATGATGGAATACTGTATCGCAGGTCACCACTCAGGGCTGCCGAACGGGGGTTTTGACAATGACACAGAAGATATGTCAACCTTAAGCGGCAGAATGCATCGGAAGTTTGATGATTTCAGTATATACGATGAAGAGTTATCGCCGCCGGAGATTGATTTTGCAGAGTGGACGAAATTTATCACCTGCGATTGCGGAAATGATGTTGATCGTCTGATCGACAAGTTTACATTTTTGACCAGATATGTGTTTTCCTGTCTGGTGGATGCGGATACAAAGGATACCGCCTGGTTCTGTGGGGAGAAGGATCTGCCGGTGCAGCTGCACGCGGACTTTCAGGCATGTCTGGAGAAAGTGAATCATCAGCTGGCATCGTTTCCGACCCAGACGGAGCTTCAGAAGGCGAGGGCGCAGCTTCAGAACCAGGCATTTCAGAATGCGGGACAGCCTGCGGATATTTACCTTCTGAATATGCCTACGGGAAGTGGCAAGACGCTTGCGAGCGTCAGGCTTGCGCTGGAGATGGTGATTTCCGGCGAAAAGAAACGGATTATTTACATAATACCATACAACAGTATCATAGATCAGACGGCGGAGGTATTTGAAAATCTGTTTGGGGAGGATCTGGAAATCCTCCGTCACCAGTCTACCTTTTCTTATGAGGACGCTGAGAATCTCAGCGAAGATTATCGGGAAGCGGCAAAGTGCGCGACAGAGAACTGGGACGCACCATTTATTATCACGACCACCGTTCAGTTTTTTGAATCCATATATTCCAATAAAAGAGGCAAGCTTCGCAAGCTGCACAATATGGCTGACAGCATTCTGATTTTTGATGAGGCGCATCTGATGCCGCAGGACTATTTACAGCCTTGTCTGCAGAGTATTGCTTACATAACGAGATATCTGCACAGTAAAGCGATTTTTCTGACCGCAACGATGCCGGATTTTCGGAGGCTGGTGAGAGAATATGCTTTTCCGGACAGCAGAATTGTTGATTTGATTACAGATATTTCCGAGTTTCCCGTATTTCAGAAATGCAGATACAGTTATCTGGGCGAACTAGAAAGCTTTGATATTCTTAAGAAGAGTTCGGAATCACTATCCAGCCTGATTGTTGTAAATAAAAGGGCGACAGCACGGAAGCTGTTTCAGGAGTGCGGCGGGAAAAAATATCATCTGTCTACTTATATGACCGCTTTTGACAGGAAAAGGGTGCTGAAGGAAATCCGGCAGGAACTTAAAAAGCTGGAAGAGGACTATCCAGATTTACAGGAAGTGCCGGAAGACAGGAGGATTACGATCATCTCAACCTCTCTCATTGAGGCGGGCGTGGATCTTGATGTCTATACTGTTTTTCGGGAAACTGCCGGACTTGACAACATTCTGCAGGCCGGCGGCCGGTGCAACAGGGAAGGGAAGCGAGCGACAGCGGATGTTTTTATATTTGAACTTTCTGACCAGAACAGAAGGATAATATCGGATGTAAAGAGAAGCCTGACGAAGGGATTATTGGATAAATATCCGGATATTTCCGCCCCGGACTGTATCAGAGAATACTATGATCGACTGTTTTTTATGAACAGGGACAAGATTAATCAGGGGGCGATACACAATCAATGCAGTGACATACGCTCGATTCCCTTTAAGACATACGCGGAAGAGTTTGAAATCATTGACACAAAAACGGTTTCCCTGATTGTTGCGAGGGACGAAAAAAGTAGAACACTGTTGGAGGGACTGAAGTTTGGAAAAATGAGGAACGCAAGACCGCTTCAGAATTACTCCTGCACCTTGTATCAGAGAGAATTGGACGATCTGATCAGACAGCATGCTGCGGACGACTATGGTACGGGAATTTTCTGTCTGACAAATCCTGATTACTATGATGAAGAGCTGGGAGTTTTGTTTGAAGCGCAGGATTATTACCTGTAAAACCGGTGAAAGGAGGAAAAGATGAGCTACGGATTTAAAATTATAGTGGAAGGGGATTATGCCTGCTTCACGAGACCGGAACTGAAGGTGGAGCGTGTGAGTTATGATGTACCTACGCCCGGGGCGCTGGAGGGGATGCTGAAAAGCGTATACTGGAAACCGGCCATCCGATATGTGATTGATGAAATTGTTGTGTTTCACAGGATCGACTTCGCGAACATTCGTCGAAATGAGGTGAAGGACAAGGTACTTTACAGCGCAGTTAAAAGCCAGATGGGCGGGAAGGGCGGCGATCCCTGTATTTACGCGTCGGAGAGTAGAAGCCAGCGAGCGGCCATGGTCTTAAAGAATGTGAAATACGGCGTTGGTTTTCACTTTGAGCTGACCGGACTGAAGAATGAGCAGGAAGAGGAAAGCGAAAAAAAGCACTATAATATCATAAAACGGCGACTGGAGAAGGGACAGTGCTTCCGCACACCGTGTCTGGGATGTAGTGAATTTCCGGTAAAGAAACTAGAACTGACAGAAGAGTTCGACTATTCACAGATTGATGCGGAAATACGTGAGATGGAAGACATGGATCTGGGATATATGAACTACAAGGTCATGTTTGATGACGGTGGGAAGCCGTTAAACGGAGACTGGGACCAGCCCAGATTCTCAGACAGGGCCTCTACGGTGTATTATCGTCCACATCTGAAAAGAGGAGTGATCGATGTCGGAGAGTACAGGGAGGAACTGAGATGCTGATAAAAGGTTTGAGCGATTATTATGATGTTCTGGCATCTGCCGGAAAGGTTCTCCCTGCCGGATATTCTTCGGTAAAGATCCACTATTTGGTATCGTTGACGGAAGAGGGTGTGATGGACGGTATTCTGGATATCCAGGAAATTCAGGAAGTTCCGGTGGGAAAAGGGAAAACAAAACAGAAAAAAGTCCCGCGGGATTTCATGATGCCGCAGAGAACTGAGAAGCCGGGAATCGATGCGAATATAGCGGAGCACAGACCCTTGTATCTGTTTGGCCTGAATCTGACAGAGGGCGGGCTGACGCCGGAAGATCGCACCGGGAAAGCGAAAAAATCACATGAAGCATTTGTAAATATCAGTCTGGAATTTCTGGATGGACTGGACTCACCGCTGATCAACGCGTTTCGCAGTTTTGTTCTCAACTGGAGGCCGGAAGCGGAGACGGAGAATCCGTTTTTGCTGGAACTTGGAAAGGATTATGCAAAGACCGGCTTTGCGTTTTGCCTCTCAGGAAATCCGGACAGGCTATTGCACGAGGAAGTTCCGCTAAAGCAAAAATGGGAGCAGGTATATGGGAATCAACTTACAGATGGGGATGATGTGCAGACAGCGCAGTGCGCGGTCAGCGGGGAGACGGCTTCCATAGCCAGAATCCATAACAAAATCAAGGGCGTTTATGGCGGTCTGCCAACCGGCAGTGTACTAATTGGTTTTAACAATTCTTCAGAAAATTCCTATGGGAAGGAGCAGTCCTATAACAGCAACGTGTCTGAACGGGTGATGAAAAAATACACGGAGGCTCTGAATTATCTTCTGGGCAGTAGCAGGCACCGGATATTGCTGGATGATATGACGGTTGTATTCTGGGCGATGAATCCCAACGAAACCTGTGAAGATTTGTTTATGAAGATGTTTTTTGGCCAGTCTGATCAGATGAATGCGGCCAGGACGGAGGAGATGCTGGAGAGCATGTGGAGGGACGCCCGTACCGGCAGGATTACAGAGGGGAGGCTGGATTCCCTGGAACAGATCGATCCCGATGTGGATTTTTATATGCTGGGCCTGAAGCCGAACTCCTCTCGTCTGTCCGTGAAATTTATTATACGGAAGAAATACGCGGATGTTTTGTGGAATATCGCCAGATTCCAGAATGAGTTGCAGGTTTCCAGAGAAACAAGGCCGATCTTACTGCAGAGAATCAAGATGGAAATGGTCTCTCCCAAAAGTAAAAATGATAAAGTGAATCCGGCTTTACTCACAGGTCTTTTTGAATCGGTCATCTATGGCAGCCCCTATCCGGCAGCTTTGCTGGAAACGATGATCCGGCGGGTAAAGACGGATACCGATAAAGTGAATGCGGTCCGTGTGGGCGTGATAAAAGCCTGTATCAATAGAAACTATACAAAGGGGGAATTGAAAATGGCACTGGACAGGGGAAATAAAAATCAGGCATATTTGTGCGGAAGACTGTTCGCGGTATTAGAGCGCCTGCAGCAGGAGGCATCCGGAGGAAATCTGAACCGGACAATCAAGGATGCCTATTTTTCATCTGCATCCGCGAAACCGGTTCTGGTATTTCCCAAGTTAATAAATCTGGCACAGAATCATTTGCGGAAGGTGAAGCGTCCCGTCTTTTTCAACAAACTGATCGGCGAGATTATAGAGTCTCTGGATGGGGGCTTTCCGGATACCTTCCGGCTGAAAGAGCAGGGGGAATTTATCGTCGGTTATTACCAGCAGTATCAAAGCTTTTTTGAAAAAGCGGAAAATAAAAAAGAGATGGAGGTAGAATAAGATGGCACTTGCGAACAGATATGATTTTGTCATGCTTTTTGATGTGGAGAATGGGAATCCCAATGGAGATCCGGATGCGGGGAATGCGCCGAGGGTGGATGCGGAATCCGGATATGGGTATGTGACGGATGTATGCCTGAAGCGTAAGATTCGGAACTATGTGGAGCTCGTTAAGGAGGGCGAGACAGGCTACAATATCCTGATTAAGCCGGACAGGTCGCTCAATAGCAAGTTTACGGCGGCATATGAGGCGGAAGGGCTTAAGACGAAGAATAAAGGGAAAAACGTGGATGATGTGAAAAAGGCCAGAGAGTATATGTGCAGAAATTACTTTGACGTCAGAACCTTTGGCGCGGTTATGTCGACCGGTGATGATCCCTGTGGTATTGTCAGGGGCCCTGTGCAGATCAATTTTGCGCGAAGCATTTCGCCGGTAAACCTTCAGGATGTGACGATCACCCGACAGGCTCGTACAACGGAAGAAAGGACAGAAACCGGAGAGACGGAGATGGGGAGAAAGAGTATGATCCCCTATGGACTCTATCGGGCGGAGGGCTATGTTTCCGCTGCGCTGGCCAATAAGTCCACCGGTTTGTCAGAGGAAGACGTAGAATTGCTGTGGACAGCCATTATCAATATGTTTGAAAATGATCACAGCGCAGCGCGGGGAAAGATGTGCATGAGAAAGCTGTATGTCTTCAAGCATGACAATGTGCTTGGAAATTGCCCGTCTCATATCCTTTTTGACAAAATAAGCGTTCAGGAGAAGGAAAATGTACTTCCCCGCGCATTTGGTGATTATGAGATTACGGTCGACCATGCCATGCCGGAAGGCGTGGAATTGATTGAAAAGCTATGAAAACAGACGAGATAGCGATTCGTACAATTCAGCATTTCATGTACTGCCCGCATCGATGGGGTCTTATGGAGATTGATAAAGCCTGGGCGGAAAATGTTTTTGTGACGAAAGCGAATCTACTCCACGAACGGGTTCATGATCCGGAGAATCATTATACGGCAAGGGGAAGGAAGGTATATACTTCCGTCCCTGTCTATAATGATCTGGAGCAATATAATCTGTACGGCGTGACAGACTGTCTGGAGCTGATACCGGATCGAAAGGGAGTTCACGTAAACGGCAGTGAGGATACATACAGGATTTGTATTGTGGAGTATAAACCGACAAAACCCCAGGGGCAGGATTATCGGGAAGAAGATTTGATGCAGGTTTTTGCACAGAAGCTATGCGTCGATTATGTGTTTGGCGGAAATTGTGACGCCGTGATCTATTATGCAAATGTAAAAAAGAGAGTGCCGCTGCCTTTACGGGAACGCTTTACAGAATATGATGAAAAGCTGCAAAGTCTTTTGTGTGAGATGAGAAGCAATCTGAGGCTTGGAAAAATTCCGCCAATCCGGAAAGGACAAAAATGCAGTGGGTGCTCTATGAAAGATTTGTGTATGCCATCCTTGAAACGCATGAAGAGCCTTCGAGAAGAGATAGCAAAAATTGAGAGGGATGCGCTATGAGAAAATTGCTGAACACGATTTACGTGACGAATGAAGAGATGTACCTTACTCTGGACGGGGAAAATCTGGTCTGCAAGCTGGAGGGCAAAGAACGCCTGAGAATCCCTTTCGAAAATGTTGAGAATATCGTATGTTTCAATTATGTTGGCTGTTCCCCGGCGCTTATGGGAAAATGCGTTGAAAAAACGATTCCCATTAATTTCATTTCTCCTCAGGGCAGATTCCTTGCAAAGGTGTGTGGCGAGACAAAGGGGAATGTGTTTCTGCGTGTGGCACAGATCGATAAGTTCAGGGAATGCGGTCTGTCTCTGGCAAAGGGTACGATGGCAGCGAAATTCAGCAATACCAGGCAGGTGATCCGCCGGACGATTCATGACACCCTGGCTTTGCGTGAGGATGAAGAAATAAAGGCTGTGATAAAAGCACTTGGGGAAGGAATTGATAACGTATATAATGCCGAAAGCATAGAGGAAGTCATAGGCATTGAGGGATACTGTGCGCAGTCCTATTTTTCTATTTTCAACAAGCTGATCACAAACAGGAAGGTGCCATTCACATTTGAATTTCGGTCGAAAAGACCGCCGCTGGACCCGATCAATGCGGTACTGTCTTTTGTCTACACATTGGCTACCAGTGAGTTCGCGGCTTCGCTGGAAACGGTGGGTCTGGACAGTTATATTGGATACTGCCATGCACTGCGGAGCGGAAGAGCGTCTCTTGCCTGCGATATGGTTGAGGAAGCACGCTGTATTGTAGAGCGCTTCGTGCTTACATTGTTCAATTTACAGATTCTGGGAGAAAATGATTTCGAGACACAGATTTCAGGAGCAGTATGGCTGAACGCAGATGGTCGGAAAAAGGTTCTTGCACGATGGCAGGAGAAAAAGAGATCGGATATGATGCATCCCTATTTGAAACAAAAGATTCCGATGGGCTTGCTCCCCTATGTGCAGAGTAATTTACTGGCAAAATATGTGCGTGGCGACATAGACACATATCCATCGTTTCTTTTAAAGTAGGTGATGAAGTATGATGGTATTGATCAGTTATGATGTGAGTACGATAGATGCGGATGGGAAGACGAGATTGCGCAAAGTGGCAAAGGAATGTCAGAATCATGCACAGCGGGTTCAGAATTCTGTTTTTGAGGCAGATCTAGACTATTCTGCATTTTTAAGGCTAAAGGATCGCTTGTTGAAAATCATTGACCTCAAAACAGACAGTTTGAGATTTTATTATCTGGGGAATAACTGGGAAAAACGGGTAGAACATTTTGGAGCAAAAGAGACCTATAATCCGGAAGGGGTGATTATAATATGAAATGAAAATGGCAGGCGAAGTGCCAATGATTGCGAATAAGCGGGTAGGTTCGCTGAAAATAAGCGTCAAAATTTAGGTAAATGGGTCTGTTTTAGAAAACAAAAATATAGTCCGCCCCAGTATGTGGTAAGCGTGATTGCTAAAAGACACTAAATATAGCTGTCGCGCCCCGCGAGGGGCGTGTGAGTAGAAATTTTAAAGGGAATAGACTCACTGATTTGGTGTACAGTCGCGCCCCGCGAGGGGCGTGTGAGTAGAAATCGTGATAAGCGAAGAAGAGCTGCTGGATGCGGTGTCGCGCCCCGCGAGGGGCGTGTGAGTAGAAATGCGGAAGCACAGGCGAGATCAGCAGCGGCAGGTGTCGCGCCCCGCGAGGGGCGTGTGAGTAGAAATATGCCGGAACACAAACAGCATTGGCATCGAGATGGTCGCGCCCCGCGAGGGGCGTGTGAGTAGAAATGATCAGGTCGTTCACGTACAGCTCCGACAGCTTGGTCGCGCCCCGCGAGGGGCGTGTGAGTAGAAATTTCCCGGTACTGCTTGACCTCGACGGTCAGGGGCGTCGCGCCCCGCGAGGGGCGTGTGAGTAGAAATGTGGAAAAGCCCCTCGCGGTTCACGTTCAGCTCCGTCGCGCCCCGCGAGGGGCGTGTGAGTAGAAATCAGGCTGGTAATGAGGGAACTACAGCAGACTTCTGTCGCGCCCCGCGAGGGGCGTGTGAGTAGAAATCGCATGGGCATTCCTCACTTTCAAATTTCACGCAGTCGCGCCCCGCGAGGGGCGTGTGAGTAGAAATCTCTGAAAGCTCGTATACCTGTTGCCTTAACTCGTCGCGCCCCGCGAGGGGCGTGTGAGTAGAAATGAAAAATCCCTTGATCTGGTAGTCCCAGAAGATGTCGCGCCCCGCGAGGGGCGTGTGAGTAGAAATAGAAGAGCGATAGCAGAGAAAAGCGTAGTTAGGCGTCGCGCCCCGCGAGGGGCGTGTGAGTAGAAATTTTTCTGGGCGAAAATTGGTATACTGCAATGCCGTCGCGCCCCGCGAGGGGCGTGTGAGTAGAAATTGTGTCCTGTTCCCGTGTGTCGCAAATGATCTCGTCGCGCCCCGCGAGGGGCGTGTGAGTAGAAATGATGCGATTGCGCGGCTCGCCATCAGCAAGACCAGTCGCGCCCCGCGAGGGGCGTGTGAGTAGAAATTTCAATGAGCGCGAGTATAAGAAGAACGACGGCTGTCGCGCCCCGCGAGGGGCGTGTGAGTAGAAATTAAAATTGAGAATGAAATAGGAATTGTAAAATATGTCGCGCCCCGCGAGGGGCGTGTGAGTAGAAATTTACCTCTCCCCACATTTTGCACGGTAAAACTCGTCGCGCCCCGCGAGGGGCGTGTGAGTAGAAATTAAAATTCCGATTATCAAATAAAATTTCACCTTCATGTCGCGCCCCGCGAGGGGCGTGTGAGTAGAAATTGTACCTTGTTTCTGAGTTTTACAGCCTTGTTGTCGCGCCCCGCGAGGGGCGTGTGAGTAGAAATGACGATATGTATGATATCGTGTTTCAGCTTCGTGTCGCGCCCCGCGAGGGGCGTGTGAGTAGAAATTACCGAGTCGCGCCATCTTTGAAGGGAACAATGTCGTGCTCCGTGAGGGGCATGTGAGTAGAAATGAATCATATATCTTACTGACATCATCATCTATTAGTCGTGCCCTATTAGAGGTGCGTGAGTGGAAGTTTGAATTCGATTTGGAATTATGGGGCTTCAAAATTGTTAAGCTTCGCATGAAATATTTATGTGTAGTAACGGGAGAGCAGGCAACTTTTTTCTTTAATAGTTGACAAACACAAACGCCTGTTATATAATCCCTTTAAAACATATTATTCCAGTAGGAAAATAGGAGGAAATATCATGGCGAACATTTATACGGGAACTCTGGGGTTGATCGGCAACACTCCGCTGATGGAGCCTGTAAATCTTGAGAAAGGGCTGGGTTTGGAGGCGCGTCTTCTGTTGAAGCTCGAATATTTTAACCCGGCGGGCAGTGTCAAGGATCGCATCGCGAAGGCGATGATCGAGGACGCGGAGGAGAAGGGCGTGTTGAAGGAGGGCTCCGTCATCATTGAGCCGACCTCCGGCAACACCGGGATTGGCCTCGCGGCTATTGCGGCGGCGAAGGGCTATCGCATTATTCTGACGATGCCGGAGACGATGAGTGTGGAGCGCCAGAACATTCTGAAGGCTTATGGTGCAGATATTGTGCTGACCGATGGCGCGAAGGGCATGAAGGGCGCGATCGCGAAGGCGGATGAGCTCGCAAAGGAGATTCCGAACAGCTTCATTCCCGGACAGTTTGTGAACCCGGCGAACCCTGCGGTTCATAAAGCAACGACCGGTCCGGAGATCTGGAATGACACGGACGGAGACATGGATATTTTCGTGGCGGGCGTTGGCACCGGCGGTACGCTGACCGGCGTCGGCGAGTACCTGAAGGAGCAGAAGCCGAAGGTAAAGATCGTGGCGGTTGAGCCGGTGACTTCCCCGGTGCTGTCCGAGGGCAGGAGCGGCTCGCACAAGATTCAGGGTATCGGCGCGGGCTTTGTGCCGGAGGTGCTGAATACAAAGATTTACGATGAGGTTATCGCGATTGATAATGACGATTGCTTTGAAAAATCGAAGCTGCTGACCAAATACGAGGGTGTGCTGACAGGCATCTCCTCCGGAGCGGCGCTCTCAGCCGGCATTCGGCTGGCGAAAAGGCCGGAGAATAAGGGAAAGACGATTGTAGTGCTCCTTCCCGACAGCGGCGACCGCTATTATTCTACACCGTTATTCACGGAATAAGAAGAAAGGACAGAATCATCATGGCAGAAAAAATTACACGTGAGAACAGAAAGTTCAAGTTTGAGACTTTACAGCTTCATGTAGGCCAGGAGAAGCCTGATCCGGTGACGGACGCGAGGGCGGTGCCGATCTATCAGACCTCCTCCTATGTATTCCGCAACAGCGACCACGCGGCGGCGCGCTTTGGCCTTGCGGACGCCGGAAATATTTACGGCCGTCTGACGAATCCGACCGAGGATGTCTTTGAGCAGCGCATCGCGGCACTGGAGGGCGGCGTGGCGGCTCTGGCCGTGGCCTCCGGCGCGGCGGCGATCACCTACACGATTGAGAACCTCGCGCAGAACGGCGATCACATTGTTTCCGCGAAAAATATTTACGGCGGTTCTTTCAACCTGCTCCTGCATACACTGCCGCAGTACGGCATCACGACCACTTTTGTCGACATCTTTGACTATGACGCCGTGGAGGCCGCCATTCAGGAGAATACGAAGGCCATTTTCATTGAGACGCTCGGCAATCCGAACTCCGATGTGGTGGACATTGAAGCGATTGCGAAGATTGCACATGCCCATAAGATTCCGCTCGTCATCGACAATACCTTTGCGACGCCTTACCTTGTGCGCCCGATCGAGTACGGCGCGGACATTGTCGTGCACTCCGCCACGAAATTCATCGGCGGCCACGGGACGACGATCGGCGGTGTGATCGTCGACAGCGGAAAATTTGACTGGGAGGCATCCGGCAAGTTTCCGTCTCTGACGGAGCCGAATCCGAGTTATCATGGCATCAGCTTTACGAAAGCAGTCGGCCCAGCGGCTTTCGTGACCAAGATCCGTGCGATTCTGCTGCGTGACACCGGTGCGACGCTCTCGCCCTTCCACGCCTGGTTTTTCCTGCAGGGTCTGGAGACGCTGTCCCTGCGCGTGGAGCGCCATGTGGAGAACGCGCTGAAGGTCGTACAGTATCTCGAGAAGCACCCGCAGGTCGAAAAGGTACATCATCCGTCCGTGACGGATGACGCGAGCCAGCAGGCTCTCTATCAGAAATACTTCCCGAACGGCGGCGGTTCGATTTTCACCTTTAAGATCAAAGGCGATGCACAGAAGGCGAAGGACTTTATCGACAATCTGGAGCTGTTCTCGTTGCTGGCGAATGTTGCGGACGTGAAATCCCTCGTCATCCATCCGGCGAGCACAACGCATAGCCAGTGCACCGAGGAGGAACTGCTCGATCAGAGCATTAAGCCGAACACGATCCGTCTCTCCATCGGTACCGAGAATATCGACGATATTATTCAGGATCTGGAGGAGGCTTTCAAGGCGGTGGAGTAAGGCGTCCTCTGCTTCTGTCGCTTGTCTTCCTATAGGGGTATGAAATTTTCTCTGGTATTAACAGAAAGAGTGTGATATATTAGCTATAGATAACTTTCAGAAGGAGGCGGCGGGATGTATAAGATCACATTGGACATAGACGGGATGGCTTGCGGAATGTGCGAGGCGCATGTGAACGAGGCAGTTCGAAAGGTCGCGGACGTAAAAAAGGTGACATCTTCCCACAGCAAGGGAACGACGGAGATTCTCTCCGAGGTGGAGATCGACGAGGCAAAGCTCAGGGAAGCCATCGAGGCGACCGGCTATAGGGTGCTCTCCGTGAAGTTGGCGCCGTATGAAAAGAAAGGTTTTTCAATATTTCATAAAAAATAGGGCTTGCGAAACTAAAAAAATTATTGTATAGTAGTTCCGAACTGAAAAATGTACATGAAAGGGCATGGAAGGATGAACACGTTCCATGCCCTTTATTTTTAAGGAGGGAATGCTATGGACAGTATGGATCGCAATATTTTGAAATGTCTTAGCGAGAATTCCAGACGCTCCGCGACGGAGATCAGTCAGACGGTGCATCTGTCGGTGGCCGCGGTGATTGAGCGGATACGCAAGATGGAGCGTAACGGAATCATCCGCCAGTATACGGTGGTGCTGGATCAACATAAAATCGGAAATGATGTGACAGTGCTGATGGAGGTCTCGCTTGAGCATCCCAGATATTATGACGGCTTCACGGAGGTTGTGAACGCGAATCCGAGCATTGTTGCCTGCGATTATCTGACCGGCGATTATGATTTTATGCTGCGCATACAGACGAAGTCATCGGAGACGCTGGAACAGATTCATCATGCCGTCAAAAATGTTCAGGGAGTTTCGGCCACGAAGACTTATTTTGTATTGAAAGAGGTCAAATGCGGCACGTCTGTGGCAGGTGATGTATAGCTTCCTTTTCATTCGGTTATACTAGTGCAACGTACTAGATGTAAAAGGAGGTAGACTTTGATGAATAAAGGTTTGGATTGTTTTGCACTGACCATCGCCATCATCGGAGCCATTAACTGGGGGTTGATTGGTTTCTTCAGGCTGGATCTTGTATCATGGCTTTTTGGAAATATGAGCTGGCTGTCCAGAATTATCTACGCGCTGGTTGGAATCTGTGGGTTGTACTTGATTTCATTCTACGGTCGTGTTTCCAGAGACTGAAAGAATTAATTGCCATTTTGCGGCGCCTGTGCTATACTCGATTTACTGGCGGGTTTCAATAAGGGTGACGGGTGCTTGCAAAAATGAAAATCGAGATGACAGAGGAAATCGACCGCATGCTTTCCGGCAGCAGGCTGCCACTTTATGAGAGAGCGGTCGTCTTTGCAGCTGCGGCGCATTAGAGGATGACTCGGAAGGGGAGCAGGATTCCTTATCTGACACATCCGGTTGAGGCGGCGGCGATCGTTGCTGAGTTGACTGACGATGAAGAACTGATCGCGGCAGCGGTACTGCACGACGTGGTGGAAGACACGGATGTTACGCTCCCGCTGATCAGGCAGTATTTCGGGGAGCAGATCGCGTACTATGTTGGCTGTGAGACAGAGAACAAGCGTCGAGATCTTCCGCCGGAGAGTACGTGGGAGCTCCGCAAGCAGGAGACGATTACCTATCTGCGGGAGCGCGCCGATCGCGGCGCGAAGATGCTGGCGCTGGCCGATAAACTCTCGAATCTTCGCTCCATCGAGCGGGACATACAGAAGATTGGCGATCGTATTTGGGAACGCTTCAACCAGAAGGACAAGACGAAACACGCCTGGCTGTATCGGCAGACCGCGGAGGCTCTGAGGGATCTCGAGGAATATCCTGCCTGGAAAGAATACGACCGACTGGTGAAGACGGTATTTGAAGAGTGAGTTTAGCGAGGAGGCTGTATGATACATACAGTCTTTCGCTTTGTATATGACATTGTGCACGCCTGTGTGATGAGTGGCTGCAGGCGCGCGTAATAAAACAGAAGGAGGAGACCCAGGATGAAAGCGTATCGAGAGATGAACAGGGAAGAGCTGTTGGCGCTTGAGAAGGAGTTGTCACAGCAATATGAGGAGGCCAGGGGAAAAGGCCTGAAGCTTGATATGTCGAGAGGAAAACCCGCGCCGGCACAGTTGGACATGACGATGCCGATGATGGATATTTTCAACAGCAGCTTTGACATGACGGATGAGACAGGCGTGGATGTGCGAAATTACGGATGTCTTGAGGGCATCGTGGGCACGCGGCGTCTGCTCGGCGAGATGCTCGGCGTGGATCCGCAGCATGTGATTGTGTTTGGTACTGCCAGTCTGAATGTGATGTACGATACGGTTTCTCGTTCTGTGACGCACGGCGTCATGGGCAGCACTCCGTGGTGTAGGCTTGACAAGGTAAAATTCCTGTGTCCTGCTCCCGGCTATGATCGCCATTTTGCAATTACGGAGCATTTCGGCATCGAAATGATCACAATACCGATGCACGAAGACGGTCCGGACATGGATCTGGTGGAAAAGTACGTGAAAGATCCGGCGGTGAAGGGCATCTGGTGCGTGCCGATGTATACGAATCCGCTCGGCATCACTTACTCCGAGGAAGTCTGTCGGAGAATGGCAAATCTCGATCCCGCCGCGGAGGATTTCCGAATCTATTGGGATAACGCCTACTGTGTCCATCATCTCTATGAGGACAGGCAGGACACGCTCCCGGAGATGCTCTCGCTCTGTCGCGAGGCGGGGAAAGAGGATATGGTGCTGGAATTCACGTCCACTTCGAAGATCAGCTTTGCGGGCGCCGGGATCAGTTGTATTGCCGCTTCTCTGGGGAACCTCAAATGGGTGAAGGATTCGATGACCTATCAGATTATCAGTCATGACAAGATCAACCAGCTGCGCCATGTGCTGTACTTCAAGGATCTGGATGGAATCAAAGTACATATGAGAAAGCACGCCGACATCCTGCGTCCGAAATTCGAGCTGGTGCTGGAGACGCTGGAGCGCGAGCTCGGCGGTCTCGGCATCGGAACCTGGACAAAGCCGCTCGGCGGATACTTCATTTCCTTCAAGTCGATGGACGGCTGCGCGAAGGCGATCGTCGCGAAGTGTAAGGAAGCTGGGGTCACTCTGACCGGCGCGGGCGCGACCTATCCATACGGAAAAGACCCGCACGACAACAATATCCGCATTGCCCCTTCCTACCCGAATCTGGAGGAGCTGAAGATTACTGCAGAGCTGTTTGTCCTGTGTGTGAAGCTGGTGAGCGTGGAGAAACTGCTGGGAAAGTAAAATTAATCAGGCGATTTGTGCAGGAGGAAATTATGGCAAGGTTATCAGTGGAAGAGCGTTTGGCATTGCATCGGGCATACTGGAGTGGGGCACCAATGCAGGAGCCGATTGTTTCCTATCGGATAGGAGACTTTTTCTATACAAAGTATTATAATGGGCTTGCTAAACTACGTGTCAAGGACACTGTAGTAACAGCGGATATGGTTTGTGTAGACGATTTTATAGATGACTACGAAAGAATGTTTCAGGAGTGCGAGGAGGCAGAACAGACAGCGTTTTGGACGGCGGAACCGTGTATTGCATTTCCGTGGATGGAGGCCATGATGGGCTGCCCGATCAAGGGTGAGGAGAGTGCGTTTATGGCGCTTCCGACTTGCGAGGATCCGGAGGAACTGGAAGACCTTGTTTTAGACCCGAAAAATCCATGGTATCTGAAATATATGGAGTTTACAAAGCGTTTAGTGGAACTTTCGCAGGGGCGTTTTCCGGTGTCTCAGTCTCTGTTACGCGGCGTGAGCGATGTGGTGGGGACTAAAATGGGTCAGGGAAACTTTCCCTATGCAGTGATGGATGAGCCGGAGCTGATGCAGAAAAGATTCAATCAGGTGGCGGAGGCACTACATAAGCTGACTGAGGAACAATATAAACTGATTCCGCCGTTCCATGGTGGTTACTCGAGCGGCCTGTATTCTTTGTGGGCGCCTGGGAAAATGGTATGGTATCAGGAAGATCTGGCGGCAATTTTGTCTAAGAATCACTATAATCAGTTCCTGCGGGCGACATCGAAGCGTATCTGCGAGGGATATGATTATACGATGGTACACTTACATCCTGTCAGCTTCCACCATTTGGACGATATGCTTAAGGTGGATGAGATAAAGTGTTTCCAGATAAATAAGGATGTATCCGGCCCCGGTGTGAAGGATATGCTTCCGCAGTTTAAAAAAGTCATAGAGGCGGATAAATGTCTGGCTATTTTAGCAGAGTTAAATGAAGAGGAGGTCGCTCTGCTCATGGATGAACTTCCTCATAAAAGATTGTTTCTCCATCTGGCGGTTCCTTCTGTGGAGCGCGCCAGAGAGATAAACAAGGTGATTACCAAAAGATGGAGAAACAGTCACGCCATCCCCGCCATGTAATTGATGAACTGCTGTGCCGTCCGCCCGGAGATGCCGCCGTGGCTGAGCTCCCATTTGTTGGCCTCGGCGCACAGCTCCTCGTCGGAGCAGGTGATCGACGGATAGCGCTTGCGCAGCTCCTTCACGATCGTGAAATACTCCTTCGGGGTGGGCTTGCCGTAGTAGATCGTCACGCCGAAGCGTGCGACCAGCGACAGTTTCTCCTGCATCGTGTCGGAGCGGTGCATGCCGTTCTCATTTTCCATATCGTTGCGGTCGTTCCAGCTCTCCTTGATCAGGTGACGGCGGTTTGAGGTGGCGTAAATCAGGACATTGTCCGGCTTCGTCTCCATGCCGCCCTCGATGATCGCTTTCAGATATTTGTACTCAATTTCAAAGTCTTCAAAAGAAAGGTCGTCCATATAGATGATGAAGCGATAGTTTCGGTTTTTGACCTGCGCGATGATGTTCGACAGATCCTGAAACTGATGCTTGTAGATCTCGATCATCCGCAGCCCCTGATCGTAGTATTCGTTCAGCAGAGCCTTGATGCTCGTCGATTTGCCCGTCCCGGCGTCACCGCAGAGCAGTACGTTGTTGCAGGGCAGCCCCTTGATAAAGGCTTCTGTATTGTCGATCAATTTCTTTTTCTGAATCTCGTAGCCGATCAGATCATTTAAGACCACGCGATCCGTATTGTTGATCGGGAGAAATTCTACGCCGTCCTCGAGGTGACGGATGCGGAAGGCTCGGTTCAGGCCGAACATGCCGACGCCGTAGGCTGCATAGAAATCCGTGATAATATCGAAAATCTCATTTTCATCTTTCGCCTGTTCAATTTTCTCACTGACCGCTTGCACCTTTTCGCTGACATTGCGGTTGTACATGCGCTCCTTCTTCGGGATCGCGCGGTAATGGCAGACCGTCGTGAAACAGTCGATACCGAGCGCCTCCTCGATCGGGGAGAAATCAAAGTCGAAGAGTCGCTTGAAGACAGCGAAATCTCCCTTTGCAAAGTGATTGACCGTGCCGTCATTTGCGCCGATCTTCTCGCTCGTCATGCTGAAGGAGTTTTCGTTTGTCAGCAGGATGAAGGTCAGATAGTTGTGCCACAGATTTTTGTCGAAGCCGTACTGCGTCGACAAGTCGAGAAGCGCTTTCATCTGCTCGTAGATACGCGTCGTCAGCTCGGCGCTGCTCGCCCGTTTCAGTTCAAAATCTTCAAAGATGCCGGCCAGCTTTAACAGGATGCTGTCCTCCCCGAGGTCGCGGTATAAAATTAATTTTGCGGTTTCTCTGTACATGTTTTTTTCTCCTAATTAAAAGATGTCGGTATTATCCAAATATCAGAAAATACAGCAGGACGAGGACGCCGAGGATAATACGGTAGATGCCGAAGGGAATAAAATTGTGTTTTCGAATATAGCCCATCAGGAAGCGGATCGCGAAGATCGAGACGAGAAAGGCGGTAATCATGCCGACGAGCAGGACCGCGATCTCATAGCCGGTAAACACGAGGCCAAACTTCAGAATCTTCAGAAGGCTGGCTCCAAACATGACCGGAATGGCGAGAAAGAAGCTAAATTCTGCCGCCACGCCGCGTGTCGCCCCGAGCAGGATGCCGCCGAGAATCGTGGCTCCGGAACGCGAGGTGCCGGGGATCAGAGCCAGCACCTGAAAAACGCCAATGCCGAAGGCGATGGACCAGGGAAGACTGTCGAGCGATTTGAAGCGCGGCTTCGACCGGTGGTTTTCGACGACGATGAACAGGACGCCATAGACGATCAGCATGATTGCCACCGTCACATAATTGTAGAAAGCCGTGTCGATCGCGTCGTCAAACAGAAGCCCAATCACCGCAGCGGGCAGTGCGGCTACCAGCACCTTAAACCAGAGGATCCAGGTATCCTTCTTAATCCAGCCGTTTTGCGGGGAACAGAAGGGCCACAGCTTCTGGAAATACAGGACGACGACGGCCAGAATTGCTCCGAGCTGGATGACGACACGGAACATTTCCATAAACTCTTCCGATACATTGAGCTGAATAAATTCCTCTACAAGAATCATATGTCCGGTACTGGAAATGGGAAGCCACTCGGTGATACCCTCCACAATCCCCAGAATAATGACCTTTAAAAATTCCAACATCTGTAAAATCTCCTTTGCCAGAAAATACATACCCATTGTAGCGAGCAGCCGCCCAAAAGTCAACTTAACAAAAAAACGGATTTATGCTATGATAATAAAAATATGTCGATTAGGCGGACTCTAAGCGGGGGAAAGTGTTATGAAGCAGCGGATGATCGAGAAATTTGAGGAGATCTACGGAAAGGGCGGCGAGGTCAGCGTTTACTTCGCGCCGGGACGGGCGAACCTGATCGGGGAGCATACGGACTACAATGGTGGTCATATCTTTGCCTGTACGCTTACGGTGGGAACCTATGCGGCTGCAAGAAGGCGTCCGGATAATCGTTTCCGCTTCTGCTCGCTGAACTACCCGGAAAGCGGCGTCCTCGACCGTGCCGGCGACGAGCTTGATTATCGTGAAGAAGATGACTGGGGAAATTACCCGAAGGGTGTCATCCGCACCTTTATCGCGAAGGGTTACCCGATAGATGGGGGACTTGACCTGCTGTATTACGGGGAGATTCCGAAGGGGCTCGGCATCGGCTCCTCCGCTTCGATCAACGTGGCGACCGGCCTGATCCTGCGCGACCTGATGGGGCTCGAAAATGTGACGAAGGTTGATATCGCTCTGTTCAGTGCGCTGGCGGAGGGCGAGTACATGAAGAACGGCGGCGGGATTCTCGATCCCTTCACCGTCGCCATGGGAAAGAAGGATCATGCGATCTTGCTCGATACGAGTGATTTCTCCTACAGCTATGCGCCGCTCGACTTGCCGCACGAGAAGGTGATTATCACGAACAGTGGAAAGGCCAGGGAGGGTCTGGTAGAACGCACACTCGAGCGCAGGCGCGAGTGTGATCAGGCGCTACGGGAGCTGCAGCGGGTAATCGCGATCAACAATCTCTGTGAACTGACCGCAGAGGTCTTTGAGCAGGTGCAGGAGATGATCAAAAGCCCGGTGCGTGTGCGCAGGGCGCGCCATGTTGTGACGGAAAACCAGCGTACCCGTCAGGCGGTGGAGGCGATGAAGAGAGGCGACATCCGGGAATTCGGGCAGCTCATGAATGCCTCGCATCTGTCGCTGAAGGAGGATCATGAGGTGTCCTGCGAGGAGCTGGACGTTCTTGTGGAGGAGGCCTGGGAACTCGAGGGCGTCATCGGTTCACGGATGATGGGCGCAGGATACGGAGGCTGTACGATCAGTATTGTCGACGAGGACTCCGTCAGTGAATTTATCGAAAAAGTCGGGACAAATTATACCCGGCGGACGGGCCGCCGGGCAGAGTTCTATGTGGTAGAGACAGGTGACGGAGCTATGCGGTTATAGCTCCTTTTTCTATCCGGCTGTCCCAGACAGAGACGCCGCTGTCCTGAAAGACATTGCGCAGCCGCTCCCTGAGCGTATCTTTTGATACTCCCTTCCGAAGAAGCACCTGCAGGAAACCGCCGCCGCCCGCGCCGCAGATCATCTTTCCGGCGATCAGGTCGTCGATGGACAAAAGGATCTGGTCGATGCAGAGATTGGTGCATCCGGCATCCAGTTTTTTCGAGAACTCCCAGTGTTCACTGAGCAGGCGTGCAAAGCCGTCTACATTTCCCTTTTCCAGTTCAAAACGCATCAGTACCGCCGAGCGCTGAATGTCATAGAGCGAGCTGAGGCTGTCCGGGTTGTTGCCGATATAGCGTCCGGTCACCTCGCGCAGCAGGTTCCGCGCGAGCCTTCTCTGCCCGGTATAGATCAGACAGAAGCGCTCGTTCAGCTCCTCCAGTGTCTCATCGGAGATCTTCAGCGGCATACATTCGATTTCCTGTTTCAGACCGACGCGGGACGTGACCATCTTGACGCCGGGTGCGAGGCCGCCTACTTGATCCTGCCAGCCACCGCCCGTCGACATGAGCTGCTCCATGCACAGGACGCGGTTGTAGAGCTCGTTCTGTGAGGTTTCCATGCCGAGAATTTCATAGAGTCCTTTGACACAGGCACCTGCCAGAATTGAGCTGGTGCCAAGGCCGGAACCTTTCGGAATGTCGATAACCCGCGTGTTGAAATACAGGCCGCCTCCGAGGCGTCCGCAGATTTCTTCCACGGGAATCTCCTCCTGAAGAGGAATAAGGCCGCAAACGATCAGCGCTGCCTTGTGGAGGGCAAACGCATCGTGCGGGTTCCGGCAGTCCTGCAGTTCCTTCACATCCGTAAATTCCCGGTAAGAACCGATATCTGTAGAGGTGAGGATGATTTTGGGCTCCGAAATTTTTTTCAGGGTCACTTCAATTGGAAGTCTTCCGTCAAAGGAGAGCGCCGCGTTTAGGACCGTGCCGCCGTGTTCCATGCAGTACGGCGGAGTGTCGCTCCAGCCGCCGCCCCAGTTGACACGCACCGGCAGGCGTGTGACAACCTCATCCTTCTTGAAACTTAGATCCGGCAGATAGCGCGTCCCTTCAATTGCTGCGTTCAGCACACTTGTGGAGATTGTTCCAAAGCATTTTCCCGTGAGGCGTTCTCTTGCATCACTGTCCGGGACAAGGCGCGACAGATAATAGTAAATGCGTATTTTCCGGCTGAACTGTTCCGAAATATTTTCATCCATCCGATCCGCCTCATGTATGAGATAGCGCTCAATCCGGGGTGTCACTTTGACATGAACCTTCTCTACCCAGATGCCGTCGTCGATGGCCTGCAGGATGCTCTCAGCCCTTACCTTGTCCAGCAGCTTTTCCTGCCAGGGAAGGATTGCGGTCACGTCTGCACGCCGGAAGCTGTCGCAGAGGCTTGTCATTTCAGCGGCGGGAGTCCGGGAGAGCGCTTTAGTAACCGCTTCTTCGATAGTATCGCAGACCGGGCAGACCGGGGCTGTCCAGAGCGGCTGCCCCAGCTCTTCCCCGAACAGACGGTTTTCTTTCGGGTTGTCTCCGATGCCGTACATGCGAACGGCGAAACGCCCATCTTCGAGCTTCAGGCCGTGCAGAACCGTCCCGTTCGGAACGGTTTCTCCGTTTAAAGTCACACCGGAGAGAATGCAGTTTCGCCCAACCGTGCTGCCGTGGTGAATGTAACAGTCCTCGATGTAGCTATCTTTCGCGACGGATGCGCGGCGGCTGATATAGCTGTTACTGACGGCATAGGATGTGTTAGCCGCATTGGAATTCACGTTTCCGGACCAGCCGAGAAAACGGTATTTTGCGAGGTCGACAGTCATCATGCGCAGCAATTCCTGTGTGGTTCCGAAGTGAATGAACGATGCGGGCGACATGCGGATCAGCCGTATGCGGAACGGATGCAGCGCTTCCCAGAGCGCGGCGCGGCAAGCGTGCAGCTGCGGGGTGAAATCGCCCTCCGGTTTTTCTATGAAGAACTGCTCTCTGGAAGAGCCGCTCGCCAGAGGGTAGAGGAAATCCGCATAGAACGAGAGCCGGGCTTCCTCATTGATATATTTTTCCGGGCAGTCCTTTACGAGTTCGTACAGGGTTGTCAACAGCTCCCTGTCCAGAATGACTGCACCAGTGTCGATATCAACCTTTCCGGAGGCATCTACCGCGCCGAGCTCCCGGAGCCTTTCTTCGCTCTGCTTGTGCAGAAAATGTCCGACATTGCCGTCCTCATCGCGTGTGTAAACACCGTGGTTTTTGCCGGTTTTCACATCCTCTTTAATTGAAAGGGCGGCCGCGCCGCGGGAATAGAAGTCGATCTGGAGCGCATTAAACAGCAGCAATACATCGCCGGAACAGACGAGCATGCCTTCGCTGATCCGCGGCGCGACTGTGCTCATGCCGATCAAGAATTCGTCGAACAGTGTGGAGCGCCGTCCGTCCGGCAGCAGCCGCGGTACCGGAGAAAACAGCTTGCCGCAGGCAGAGTACTGTGGAATCCGCTTGCTGTCGCCGCCGGAATGGATCACAAGGATTCGTTTTCCGGTGAGGGCTTCCCGTCGGCACACATAGAGCAGGGCGTTCAGCGTAGCGCCGCCGCTGCCAACCCTCTTTCCATCCGGGTCAGGCAGAACCGCAAAGTGTGTCGTCTCAGGAAGCTGGTGAATCTGTCTCCGATAGGCGATCTGCTCCTCGTAAGCGCGAGCCTGCGCCTCGTTTGAAGCTGTTAATATAATATAGTCCCAGACAGCTGACTTTCCGGCCAGCACCAGCTGGTAGTTTTCAAGTGCGTCGTTGTAGGACTGCTGTTCAAACAGCGTGGTATAATCGGTCATGTATCCTTGTCCTCCGGGAAATTTCGTCCCTTCATTATAACAGACTTCATATAATTTGTGTAGTCAAATTGGCGGAGGTTTGTTATACTATAGGAAATAGCGGCGTCCTGCCGCAAGTACAGACTGGAGGTCAGAAAAGATATGAAGGTAGGTTTTGGCTGTGACCACACGGCGATCGAATTGAAAAAGGAAATGATGGAGTACATGACGCAAAAGGGATATGAGTGCGTGGATTATGGCGCTTACGACGCATCTGTCCGCGTGGATTATCCAGATCAGGGGCTCAAGGTGGCAGAGGCCATCAAGGCTGGGGAGGTTGAGAAGGGTGTGCTGATCTGCGGGACAGGCATCGGCATTTCCCTGGCGGCGAACAAGGTGCCCGGCATCCGCGCGGCGGTGTGCAGCGAGCCTTACTCCGCGATGATGACGGCAAAGCACAATAATTCTCAGATCATCGCTTTTGGCGCCCGCGTGGTGGGAAACGAACTCGCGAAGATGATTCTGGACGCGTTCTTTGGCAGTGAGTTTGAGGGCGGCAGACACGCGGAGCGTGTGCAGAAGATTTGCGATATTGAGGCGAAGTATAGTAAGTAAAATACCCGTAAAAGCCGATTGCTTTTTTGAAAGCTTTTACGGCAAAAAACATCCCCCTTTCCGTTGGGGGAGGTGGAGGGAAAAAGGGAGGATGCCGGGGGGTACGCACCCGGCATTAGTATGAAAACGTTTATATAAAAGTATT
>JAJQBC010000144.1 GCA_021203465.1 Lachnospiraceae bacterium
GTATTATTTTTTATGAAGTCTTCTCCATATTGAAGCAGAGAAACCAGACTGCCGCTATATTCCTTATCATCCAAAGCTTCCATAACCCCAGAAGCTTTATCAAGACCATACCACCGGGTACAAAACAAACGAGAATGACGAATAGGAGAATCATCTGCCAGCAATGCTCCCGCATTCGTGAGCGTCCCTGTTTCATCCATCAAACCGAAAGACACGAAATCAGATTCTTCCATATCCTGACCTGCGCGCAAACGGTAAACCGAACGCAGCCTTGTAAACGAAAAATCTTTATACTGATAAGGGGACAGTAAACTGTCATATGTTTTTCCTGTCCCTCGCAGAACCAGACGGCGAAGGTCTGCTGCTACTGCCGGAATACTTTCATTGCCTATACGTATAAAGGCTGTTCTTGTCCCATCACCCACATAATAATACGGTGTCTCATCACCGGCAGATATCCGTAAAATAACAAAGTCCTTTCCATCTTCCTGATGAATTTCTAAAGTCACCTGAGGGATTGGATCCAATCGCATCTTGACTATTTCGCTAATCTTTTCAGCAATGAACTTTGCGTTCTCAAGACCAATCAGCTGTTCATCGTCAGAAACTCCGAAAATAAGCGCTCCCCCAATTCCATTGGAAAAAGCACTGACACTTTTCAGCCAGCTCTTAGGGCGTTTTTCCTCTAACGATACCTTTTTATCATATTCCGTTGTTTCTCCGATTAGTTCTTTAATATTCAAGGACAGTTCCTCCCTTTTCCATCATACCACATTGGGTATAACTGGCAAAAAACAATTTGCCAAGAAACTCATTACGAATGAAAGTCATCTGTGATATAAAATTTTAGCAGTGTTATCTCCTCCATAAAGTCCATTCAATCCACAAAATATGGGGCAAATGTCATCAAATAAAACTAAATATGCCATATTGAAAATTCTTCTCTTACTAGGACACAAAATACTCCACCGCATTCTCCGGGAAAAATTCCTTGAACTCCCCGTAGAGCTGTGCAGCAAGGGTCTTATTGTGCGCAATCACCAACGTCGGCCGGTTCAGCGCCTGAATGACGTTCGCCATCGTGAAGGTCTTGCCGGACCCCGTGACGCCCAGCAAAGTCTGGAATTGATTGCCTTCCTGAAAGCCTTTGACCAGGTCGGCGATGGCCTGAGGCTGGTCGCCGGTGGACTGGTACTCACTGTGTAAGATGAAAGGTTTTTGTTCTGTATGCACAAAAGTCACCTCGGAAATCTATAATCGCACCCCTTTTCGGACGCGGATATTATAACAAATTTTACAGGACTTGTCTACGGATATCGAACATGAGTTCTGTCTTGCCAATTTGGAACTCTCACAACTTCCACTTTTTTCTTTACTTCCCTTTCTAAATACTATATAATAGAGGCGAAATTGCTGGGGGCGCTTTTGCTGAGAGGCCGACAGGCCGACCCTTTGAACTTGATGTGGATAATCCCAACGCAGGAAAGCAAGATTTCAAATAATGAATTGCTTTTTCTTTGATATCCATTTTTGCTGCGGGAATTTCCTGCAGCTTTTTTATTTTTACAGATACGATCCGGGAGGTATCACATGAAATTAACCGACTTACTTTATGAAAATGTCAGGGATATATGGGAGGGCTATCTGAAACACCCCTTTGTCAGGGGCATCGGGGACGGTTCGCTTGACATCGAACGGTTTCGATTTTTTATGCTTCAGGACTATCTCTATCTCTTCGACTACGCAAAGGTTTTTGCCCTCAGCGTCGTCAAAGCGCAGGATTCGGAGCTGATGCGACACTTTTCCCAGCTTGTCTACGATACGCTGAACGGCGAAATGGCCATTCACCGCAGTTACATGGCAAGGCTTGGCATCAGCGAAGCGGAGGCCGCTGCCGTCCGCCCGTCTCTGGCCAACACGTCCTACACCCATTATATGCTGGAAATTGGCCACAATGGCAGCATTCCTGAGATTCTGGCCTCTATCCTGGCCTGCTCGTGGAGTTATCAGGTCATCGGCGAAGCGCTGAGTAAAATTCCCGGCGCGACCGAACACCCATTTTACGGCGAATGGATCAGCGGCTATAGTTCCGATGAATATGTTGCCAGCAACCAGACCATCCTCGATCTGGTCAACTGCTACGGAGACAGGTGCAGCGATGAGGAAATTGCCCGCCTGAAAGATATTTTTGCCAACTGCAGCCGTTATGAGGCCATGTTCTGGGATATGGCATGGAACATGGAGATGTAACAGGAAGGGGCATCCTCTCATGCTTGAATTTAAAAATGTCAGCTTTCAATATGAAGGCGAGGATTTCGATATCATTGACGATCTGTCCTTTACCGTGGATAAAGGAGATTTTGTCTCCATTATCGGTATCAGCGGCTGCGGAAAAAGCACGATTTTCAAGCTGATCGGCGGCATGCTCAGGAGGAAATCCGGGCAGATACTGATAGAAGGCAGCGATGTCAGCAGTCTGAAAACCCCTGCCGGATATATGCCACAGAAGGATCTGCTTTTCCCGTGGCGCACGATCGAGAAAAATCTCCGTCTGCCCATGGAGATTGCCAGAATCCCCGAGGCCGAACAGAAGGCAAGAGTCGCCAGTATCCTGAAAGAAGTCGGGCTTTCCGATTATGCGGGAAAGTATCCCAAAGATCTGTCCGGCGGCATGCGCCAGCGCATTTCCTTCGCCCGGACCCTCCTGACGGATGCGGATCTTCTAATGCTTGACGAACCGTTCAGCGCGCTGGACGCCCTGACCCGTATGAACATGCAGGAGTGGCTGTTAAGTCAATGGCAGCATTTAAACAAGACCATCCTGTTCATTACCCATGATGTGGAAGAAGCCCTCTTTATGTCCGGCAAAATCTACCTTGTGCAGCAGACGCCGATTCACGAGCTGGAGGTCATCCATATACCGATGGACTATCCCCGCACCCGTGACTTTATGGCCCGTCCCGACATTATTGAGCTGAAGGAATACATGATTGATCAGTTGAAAAGGCAGGTGATCCTGTGAAGAAAAATTTAC
>JAJQBC010000063.1 GCA_021203465.1 Lachnospiraceae bacterium
TTTGTCAAGACAAATTTTTTTTAATTTTAAGTTGGATTTCGGAGGTGTGATTGAATATTCCGCAGTAATGGTACCGCGAATGCGGTACTTTCGTACCAGGCATCCGCGGCGTTGATACTGGTCGTCCGCAACAGGATACCGCCTACTGATTTTCTGCTGTGCGTCCCGAAGGGACGATACGCAATAAAGCAGATTCGGGATACCGGCTATGCGGCCATGGCTTGTTGGTGTTCCCCAGTTTGAGATCGGAACATACGATTTAAACCCAGTGGAGATTCATCCATTAATTCATGGAAGCAGGTGTCCCACCCCGTTCACGGGGAACCATTTTTATAGCAACCATAAGTACCTCACAGATGAAGGATAAAAAGCTATGGCAGTTTCTGACCAGGCGATTCCCCATCAGGCAAGGGCTGGATGTGCAGCGAGAAATTCGCGCATGTTCGTCTCTCCAGTATCAATAGTGATTGAGTTATGTACAATCCGGTCAAGGATGGCATCTGCCATGATTCCGCCGCCAAGGCGAATGTGCCAGTCACTGACCTTTCGCTGTGTGCAGAAGATCGTGGGGCGTGTATCATACCGCTTCTCAAAGATCTCAAGCAGATATTTTACTTCCTGGTCGGATGGATTGTCAGCCAGCCATTCATCAATGATCAGAAGGTCGTAGTTGGCCAGCTTCTTTACTGTCTTGCTCAGATTGTAACCGGTCTGAACAGCGATGTTAAGCATCTCGAGCAGTTCAGGCATCCTGAAATAGCGTACACGATACAAACGGCGGCATGCCTCTTTGCCAAGGGCACAGGCCAGATGCGTTTTACCGCAGCCCGTATAGCCATTGATGATCAGGTTTGTGTTTTTAAGAATATAACTGCAGTTGGCCAGAGTCAGGATTTCGTTCCTGTTGATGCTGCGATTTTCGTAATACATCGTATTAACATCCGCATTGGGATAACGGAATTTTGCGCCCTGAATCAGCCGCTTAGCGCGTTCTACATGCTTCTGGGTATAACATTCATCAACAGCCAGATTCAGCCGTTCGTCAAAGCTCATGACGAAATAAGTATCGCCGCCGACTTCCTGGTTTTCGAGTGCTTTAATGAAGGGATCCATGGCCATTTCACGGAGTTTGCGTTTTGTTTCATCATTGATCATTTAGAAACACCCCCTCCGTAGTAACTGGCACCGCGTACGTAGGAACCGTCTTTCTGGTTGTCGACTGGCTCTGCTTCTTTCTGGGCGGGATTCTTACGTTCACGAAGTACGAGGTCTTGATTGTTGTCCAGGATTGCCTTAAGATACTTATAGCGGGGCGACGGTGAGTTACTCAACGCGATCTGGCAGGCATCTTCGAAGCGCTCATTCGAGTAATGCTTACTCAGGTTCAGCACTGACAAAGCTGCATTGTAGCCCTGTTCCTTGATCTGTACGCTGTTAAAGATCCGGTCGATGACTTTCCGTGTGTACGGCCCGACGTGGTCTGCCCATGAACACATACGGTCCTTATCCATCTCGGGACGATTGAAACGATCTGGCATGTGTGATTCCGTGGTTGCATACTGGTTTACCACATAATCCGGGAACTTCGGGTGTGTTGCTATGCGCTGATGGTCATAGTAAATCTCAGCCACCTTTTCCGTATAGCGTATATCCACATACTGTCCGCGATACACTGCAGGAACAGAGTACCAGTTTTTCAGTAACGACACATGGCAGCTTGGATAAACCTTGCGGTTTAGTACATCTGTAGCGATTTCATAGGGGATTGCCGGGAGCTGGCGGAGGTATTTGCGTTCCTCCATCCAGACATCCAGACGGCTCCCGTCGCCACGCTTCTGGAACGGCTCACGGTTGTAATCAGCAAGGGCTTTTTTCACTGCGATCTGTAATGCCGGGAATGACTCGAACCTCTGGTTTCGAAGACGGGCTATTATTGCGGTTGCAATGTTTCCGACTGTGTTTTCCACAGATGCTTTTGCCTTTGGCTTTCTCACCCCGGCTGGCATGATTGCTGTTACATAATGGAAGCCAAGTCTCTCATAAGCATCCGTAAGGATGATGTCGCCTTCCTTTGGATGTTTAACGACGCCGGTTTTAAGATTATCGCAAACGGTTCTTGTGGGAACGCCGTTAAACGCTTCGTACATATGTACATGGCAGCGGAGCCAGGTATCCATCTTCATATCCAGCGTCGGCTCTACGTAAGCGTATCTGCTGTAGGACAGACAGGACACAAAGAGGTAAACCTTGGTCGCTTCGCCGGAATAGCGGTTGACGATCTTCATCGTTGGTCCGCTCCAGTCTACTTCACAGCGAACACCGGGTTTATGCTCCATATGGGCTGTAATCTCCCTGGTTTTGCAGAACTTACTGTAGTCATCGCAGAACTTTGTCCTGCCAACTGGGATGGTGCCGTTGGCATGGCATCTGTCACGGTACTCCTTCCACAGAAGCTGGAGGGTCACGCCTACTTTTTTTAACTCCTCATGGACGTATTCATAGTCCGGGAGTTCATAGATATCTTCCGCAGTCATTTTTTCTGGGAAGAAAAGTTTGTAGAGATCGGCATCGCTCATCCCCATTACACCAAGGAAGGTTATGCCTTTCAGCCTGGCAATGGTTACGACAGCGTTCACAGAAGTCTTTGACATATGCCGTGTCCTGGCAATGTCATCCTGTGACATGCCGCTGTCATTCAGCTGCAAGATGAGCCGTACATTAATTTTTTTGGCCATTATGTTTGGCCTCCTTTCGTAGAATTTGGGATTTGTCCCATTTTTAATTCTACAATAGGATTGCCAAACGGGCGGTACGCTTTTGCGGATGGCCGGTATCATTCTGCGGACAAACGGTACGATATGCGGCGGTATCTAATTGCGGAGCGACGGTATCATTCCGCGGACGGGTGGTATCTCGCGCGCGGAATATTCACCACACCTCCGGCACGATCTCGTTAAACCCGCGTTCCGTTTTCTCGCGGAGTTTGTCTGCGAGCCTCGGAGTGATGGAATAGTAATAAAG
>JAJQBC010000020.1 GCA_021203465.1 Lachnospiraceae bacterium
CAATCGCTATGGATTTTTTAGGTGTTCAACTTCATTTTACAATCGACCATTATTATAATTTGTTTTTGTAGAACGTACTGCCATAACGGGCAATTTCATCCACCATCGGCAGCATTCCGTCTGTTGTAAAGAAACCGGTGGGCATAAAGCCGCCTCCGGGCGCGAGAAGATCGATCTGTCTGCGCGTGTGTTCCCGGATCTCTTCTTCTGTTACTCCGATCCTGTCAACCACACCCTGGGAGTCAATTCCTCCGGCAATCAGGAGCCTGTCCCCATACTCCTTTTTTATCCGCACGAGGTCATTCATGACCTGCGCAGATTCCCAGCAGTCGACGCCCATTTCCACAAATTCCGGAATAAACATTTCCGTTTTCCCACAGGAATGGAACTGATAATACATATCCATTTCATGTACCGCATTGACCATCCTCTGATAATGCGGTTTGAAAATCTCCCGGAACGTATCCAGCGAGAAAAACCCGTTTGTCGCGGACGCCAGGTCATCATGCGCGCAGATTACTTTTACATCATAATAATCATGAAGCTTTTTGAAGTACGCAATTCGATAGTCGGCCAGGGCGCCGATAAAATCATATACCTCCTCCGGCTCCTCCATCAACGCGATCAGCGCTTCTTCAAAGCCCATAAAATCATGGAATCTTTCAAACGGTCCTTCCACGCAGATACTTGCGTTCATACGCCCCTTATCGCCAAAGGCTTTATATTTTGCCGCGTCGGATTCCCAGTCCAGACTGTCAAGATCCGGAAACTTCACAACGTCCTTCCAGTCGTCGATCTCTTTCAGCATCTTCTGCTGTGAATTGACCATGGGAGCCCCCGCCTCGTCGGACCAGATCCATTCCATTCCAAACCAGTCGTAACCCCCGGTTCCAATGCCTCCACCCGGACGGTCATATGTCATCAGCGGCATACGCCAGTTGAAATCCGCATAATAATTCGGCACCCAGTGGGGGATTTTGTGTTCATAGAACAACTTCATATTCTCTTCATCCGTGATATCCTTTTCAAACTGATACACGAGAAAAGGCGGTATGATGTAATTGGGATCCCGCGGCTGCTCTTCCGGATTTGTTTTTTGCTCGCTCATCTTCTCATTCCCTCCTGTCGTTACAAGAAACAGTTCTTTGTTGTTATTATTTTATCAGTTTCTTTCTTGAAATCATAATGAAATTATTTTATTATTGATAAATAAAACTAATATAAAGGAGGGCTTCCCATACCATGACACTTCAGATGCTTCGCTGTTTCGCTGCGGTCGCAGAATCACAAAGCTTCGCACAGGCTGCCAGCCAGCTTTTCATCACGCAGCCGGCTATCACACATCAAATACAGGCCCTGGAAGCAGAGCTGGGAGTCCGTCTTATTGACCGGACCCAGCGTCCCGCCCGCCTTACGCCCTGCGGGCTGTCTTTTTATAACGATATTGCGGATGTGCTGAACAGGCTTTCTCTTGCTGTGGATCATGTCTGCGGCTCTGTCGCTTTTAGGGACACGCTCCATATCGGCTGCCAGAGTACCATCCAGCTCCGGCTTCTTCCGGCTGTCTATGAAGCGTACAATAAACGCTGCCCCGACATATATATCAGCACTACGGAATTGCCGGATATCCGGCGCAGAGATATCCTTTCCGAACCGTTAAATGTCGCCTTTCTGACCAAAGACTGCGCGGACGAGCAGAAAAATGTTCGTTATATTCCTCTTTTTGAAGGGGAATTTTGCTGCATTGTGCCTCCCGGGCACCGATTGGCTGATCGCAGCTCCGTATCCATGAAGGATTTCGAGGGAGAGGTTCTGATTATGCTGGATAGCGCTCATTGTCCCCCACAGATGAGCGAGCTTCAGACGGAACAACGGCGGAATTGCCAGAAGTCAAGATTTTACCTGAGCTCCTCTTCGCTATACACCGTCCTTATGGCCGAAGCCGGACTGGGCATTGCGGTAATGCCGGATTTTGTCTGTCCCGAATCTTCTGTATTACGTAGGATTCCATATGAATCCGACCTGAAACCGGAAGTTGGGCTGGTCGTGAATATGGAGGAACAGCAGAAAAAAGTGCTGCAGTTTATCGATGTTGCAAAGACGGTTTACGGTTTATAATCCCGTGGTCATGCGACACTTTCCCTTCATTGCTGCTTGACCACTTCCATATCCCATAATACAATAGTATCATGCTACATATGTCGCCGTGTCATCCGAAGGAGGTGTCTGATGGCAAACAAAACTATCATCTACTACTATTCCGGTTCCGGTAACAGCCTTTCCGTTGCAAAACACGTTGGAAAGCGGCTTGGGTACACGGACATTCGATCCATTTACACGTTGCGGAATCATGCGGAAGTTCCTGCAGAATATGCGAGGATCGGTATCGTAACTGCCACCTGGTTTGTGCGTCCGCCGAGAATCGTGAAGGAGGTCTGTGAAAAGCTCAGCTTCTCAAGGAAACAGAAAGTCTTTATTATCGCGACCTGTGGCGGCTACGACGGCTACGTCTGCATCGACCTGAAAGCAATCCTGCAGCCGAAAACGGATTTCCCCGTCCAGACCTTTATGCTGCCCATGCCTCCCAATCATATCGTCGGCTTCTCCCCGCTGCCCGACTGGGCCGTGAGGCTTTATCTGCGCCATGAGACGAAAGCCAGCCGCAGAATCGCCCGCCAGATCCGGTCCGGCAGACCCACGAAGGATCGAAAGGGCATCAACCGCCCGGCGCTGGCGTGGGTGTCCAGAAACTTTAACCTGCTGCTGGGAGTGGACCGCGATTCCGTGGAGGGCGGTTTCTACACAACGGACGCCTGCACGAAATGCGGCGTCTGCGAGAAGCTCTGCAAAAACGGCAATATTCGTCTGACCGAAGACGGCGTAGTCTGGGGACATGACTGCCAGCAGTGCATGGCCTGCATCATGTGGTGTCCGAACAGGGCGATCCGGCATCCCAATGTTCCGGAGAGGCGCAGGCGCTACCACAACCCGAAT
>JAJQBC010000105.1 GCA_021203465.1 Lachnospiraceae bacterium
TAAAAAATAATACCAAGAAGCGTTGGAAAAAAACACCTGATGGCAGAGTTGAGATGCCTGATATACCAGAAAGGGCAGCACTCGAGTGTCTTGTAAATGGGTTGATTCACCGTGATTATCTTGAAACGGGCAGTGAAGTTCATATAGATATTTACGATGACCGAATGGAGATTTATTCTCCAGGCGGTATGTATGCTGGAACTTTTGTGCAGAATCTGGACACAGACCGGGTCCCGTCCAAACGTCGAAATCCAATTATTGCTGATGTTTTTAGCCGGATGAATTATATGGAGCGCCGTGGCAGCGGTTTCAAGAAAATCAAAAGTGATTATCGTGCGGCAGTTAATTATCTTCCGGAACTGGAACCGAAGTTTTATTCTGATAGTTCGTCATTTTGGGTAACACTGTATAATTTGAATTATCACGTACCGATTGAGCAATCAGGAAAAGCTACGTTTGGAGAAGGAAAAGCTACGTTTGGAGAAGGAAAAGCTACGTTTGAAACACAAAAAGCTATTTTTCAAGCTTGCATTTCGGATTTGCATGTAAAACAACCTACGAAAGACAAAATGATGAAAGTTTACGAAAAGGTGGGCTATTTTCAACCATTTGGCAGAGCAGAGATTATGAATATTATCTCGGTATCGTCTTATTCAGCCGGAGAGCTGATCAAAAAGATGCGCGAGGCCGGTCTGATTGAACCTGTAGACGGACGAGGAAAAGGCAAATATCAGTTTGTTATAAAGCCTGAATAAAGTGTACATGTAAAGAAAATGGACGATGTAGAAAGCCTGAAAAATAGAATTGAACAGCTGGAAAAAGAAAATGACTATCTAAAAAGTCTG
Organism: Lachnospiraceae bacterium; assembly: GCA_021203465.1. GTDB lineage: Bacteria > Bacillota > Clostridia > Lachnospirales > Lachnospiraceae > Hominiventricola. Next base: position 846 of record JAJQBC010000105.1, read on the forward strand.
CTTATAAAGGCGGGTATCAGTTTTGAACCTGAAACGATTGTTGATAAAGCCAATGCATATGATCCGGATCAGGGGAGCCGTATCATTCCAAAAACTGATTTTACGGAAGAGGATGCCAATCAATTCTTTAAGATGTTCTGGGGAAGAACAGACGTATACAGCAAGCGTACCGTTGTGAAGTCGAAGGGGACGGCAAATTATTATCCTCAGTGTTATAAATTCTGGAAATTGGGTTGTCCGAAAAGGACAGACAAACGCAAACAATGCAGTGCGTGTACATCACCGGCATATATCCCTCTGGGAGTGAGGCAGATCATAGCACATTTAAAGGGCCTGTCAAAAGAAGCGGAAGATGTGATCGGAGTATATCCGCTTCTCCCTGATGATACCTGCCGATTTATCGTGTTTGATTTTGATAACCACGAAGAGGGAGCGGATAAGCACGATTATGCCAATGCGGATGATACATGGAAAGAGGAAGTAAATGCACTTCGGGAGATTTGCACTATCAACGGAATTGACGCATTGGTGGAAAGGTCAAGATCTGGAAAAGGTGCCCACCTATGGATCTTTTTTCAGGGAAAGATTGATGCGGCGCTTGCCAGAAAATTTGGGAATGCGCTTCTTAAGAAGGGTGCGGAGTCTGTCGATTTAAAATCATTTCGATATTATGATCGGATGCTGCCCATGCAGGAACACATGCCGAAGGGCGGCTTCGGAAACCTGATTGCATTGCCTCTGCAGGGACAGGCTCTTAAGAATGGGAACAGTGCGTTTGTGGACGAATATTGGAACGCTTATCCGGATCAATGGTCGGTTTTATTATCAAAGAACAAGCTCACAGGGGAGTTTATCAAACAGAAGGTAAAAGAGTGGAATCTTCATGGTCTGGCGTCGCCGGTTACATTAGATGAAATTTCGGAAAAGACAGAGGAACAACCGTGGAATAAGTCGAAGGAGTTCCGTGCTGAGGATGTGACAGGCGTTCTGCGGATTACGATGGCTGACGCTTTATATGTGGATGGATCAAACCTTACTGCAAGAATCCGAAATCAGATTCTGGAGCTGGCAGCTTTCGGCAATCCGGTATTTTTTAAGAATCAGGCAATTGGTCTGTCCAATTTTAAAAATTCGCGTTATATCTATCTGGGAAGAGACGTCGATGGATATATCCGGATTCCGAGGGGATTGTTTGACGAGCTCACAGATCGATGCAAAAGCGCAGGTATTTCGTATGAAATCAAGGATAAACGCTGCGAGGGACGACGGATAGAAGTTCAGTTTTGCGGAGAATTGAAGGAATCTCAGACGAGGGCCGTTCAGGCGTTGGAAAAGTATGATATGGGTATATTACATGCTGCCACTGCATTTGGTAAGACTGTGGTAGCATGTAATATGATTGCAAGAAAAGGGGTAAATACTTTGATTCTGCTGCAGTCTTCCGCTCTGATGGAGCAGTGGGAAAAGGCATTAGGAACGTTCCTGAACATTCATGAGAAACCGCCGGAATACCGGACGCCGACCGGAAGAGTTAAGGTTCGGAAAAGTGTGATTGGCAGGCTGCAGGGGGCGCAGGATACCACAACTGGAATTGTAGATATTGCCATGGCAGGTTCTCTGTGTAAAAAGGGGAAATATCATGACAGGCTGAAGCAATACGGGATGGTGATTCTGGATGAATGTCATCATGCCGCCTCGGATACGATCGTGGATATTTTGCAGGAAGTATGCGCGAAATATGTTTATGGTGTAACTGCGACTCCTGTCCGTGGTGATGGGCTGGAAAAGATCAATTATATGCTTCTTGGTCCGGCTCGTTATAAATTTACAGCCAAAGACCGTGCGAAGGAGCAGGGGATTGCGCATCTGGTAATTCCGCACTTCACCAGAGCGGTCGCAACGCGATTCGGAAGTGAAAAGATGCATCCGAATGAGGCATATGAAATCCTGAGAAATAATGACGATCGCGATGAAATCATAATTCGTGATGTAAGACAATGCGTGGATGAAGGCAGAACACCGGTTGTTCTGTCAAGATATGTTGACCATTCCAGAAAACTATATGACCGACTGCAGGGATATGCGGACAGGATATTTTTACTCTCGGGTGAAAATTCAAAAAAGGAAC
>JAJQBC010000056.1 GCA_021203465.1 Lachnospiraceae bacterium
TTATTATACGGTTTATCCGCCAAAATGTCAACACTATATGGTGTTATTCATTGATTTTTAGTTGATTTTATCTCTTTTTAGTGATAACATGGATTTATACAAGTACAGAAAGAAGGTGCTAACATGTCCATGTCTGAAAAAATACGAATTGCATTATTAAAACGAAAAATGTCAATTACGGAATTAGCTCATATGCTCGAAACATCACAAAGTAATCTGTCAAATAAACTGAAACGTGACAATTTCAGCGAAAAAGAACTGACGCAAATCGCGGATATCCTTAATTGTGATTTCAAAGGAATATTTGTAATGAGAGATACCGGAGAAGAAATATAAATCCTTGCTTTCCGATTTGAGATATGCTATATTAAAGACAGAGAAGGAAACAACCGCCCACAAAGTGGTTGACCTCCGGATATAGCTGTAAGCCTACCTGTACCGGCCAAGTAACAAGGTAGGCTTATTTATTTTCGCTTGTTTACCCTATCTATGTAGGCAAGCAGTGCAATCAAGAAAGACCCGCCCAGAAATAACAGGCTTAAAGCTTCATAGGTATCCATCTGCACCACCTCCCCTCTGTCTCCAGTTTGGGAGGCTTTCCACCTTGCAACACGATTGTTCCCTTGCCGTTAGTATATCAAATATCCCCGTTACAGACAATACACGAGTTACTGTTTTTGTTCTTTTTAAGCTTCTCCTTGCGCTTTCTCAGGTTACATGGTAAAATATATCTGTGTTAGAAATCACCTCGATTTTGAGTAGTTGACAGAAAACTCATGATTTGTGCCTCCGATTATGGCCGTCGTTATTTACAGTAATGACGGCTATTTTATTTTCAATATGCAATCCGCCCCGGAGAGTATTGCTTCTTTCGCGCCCGGCTCGATTTCGTCCGCGATATCAACGCCTTTTGCATATTTTTCAGCACGCTTTACGCTTTCGCGCCCAACACCGTATTCATCTGCCAATCTCTGAGCGGTATCTAGTTTCTTCTCTTTCAAAACAACTGGCTCATTTTGAGCCTTTGGTTTTGCTAAAGGCTCAATTTGGTCATTTACCATTCGATACTGATTTCCTCGAAAACCATCAGATGCACCATACGCCATCTTCTCATTTTCCAGCCGTTTCCCGATCAAGTACGTCTGCTGCTCCGATGTAAGGTTTCGCCGCCCAAGCTGATTATTGCAAGCCCACGCCATCGCCGCATATATTCTGATTTACTCAAAAATGAGTATATTGATTTCCCCAAAATTGGGGATATCTTTTTTCGGCATGTATCAAGAGCTCTTTCCAAAAATGGAAGAAACTTCGGCCAAATTGTCCGCAGTCTGAAATACCATGCCGCCACGATCTGCCATATTGACATTTTGACATTGTGAAGCTACTCATAATTTGCCGTTCATAAGCCTGTATTCTTAAATCTGAGGATTGCAAAGGGGCAAAAGGTAGAGTTATTGCCCCGTGCGTAAAAATCCTCAGAATCCACCACAGGACGTTAAGAAAAACGCATAATCAATCCTTTTCCAGTTCTTTCACAAATACTTTCGTCTCATCTGAAAGTATAAAGAAGCTTTTTAAATCTTCATTCTGACTGATAAGCTCTTGGACTCGATGTTTTTTCTCGTCGCGCGTGGCGCATCCAGAAAGCATCTTATCCAATATTTCTTTATCGCTAACTGTAAATCGTCCCCTGCTCCCCGTAGGGACTTTACCATCTCCAAAAATCGCAGCCGCCTGCAAAATACGGCTATCTGACCTAAACGGTTTTCCCGTCAAGGCAATTCCGAGAAGCGGAGATTTTCGATCACTCTCAGGAAGAAGCTCTGCCCCTAGCATCTTTTCGCCACAAAAATATTTGAGGAAAATTTCAGCTTCTAATTTCGCTCCTTTTAGCGCGTCTATATATACATCCGTAGAAACAACTTTTTCAGGAAGTTTCACTCCGCTTTCTTTTGCCAGTTCCTGCAAAATGCGCCGTCCCATGTGCGAATTATTCAACGAATCTGCAAAAGTCTCGATTTCCTCCGCCGTAAATTTCACACCCACTTCACGAGCAGACTTAATTGATTCGAGCAACCGCTCGTTCCCGACAGGTTGACTTGTCCATACTTTCAAATTTCGCTGCACATCGTTCAGAAGATCGTTTAAAGTTGTGGTCTTCTTGTCCCGTGCATCAGAAATCTGCGCCCTGTACTTCTCAACCAATACTTGATGCTCTGTCTGATAGACTGCCGGAAGAAGTCGAGCTTTAATAGCTGCATCCTCATCCTGATATTTTCTCACAATCTCATTGATAGTATCCTTGTATAAATCAAGCTGTAAAATCATTTTCGAAAAAACATTCACGTTTCCTACCTCCATTCTTTCAGCGCTTCATGATCTAAAATTTTCTTGTTTGCATTAAGACGTTCCGATATTTTTACAGACTCGCTCCTGTCTGGCCGTTCATTACCTTTTCTTACCTTAACAATCCCTACAGGTGTATTTTCCAGTGTTGTATTTTCAGACGGTTTTAACGGCTTGTTCATGATTCCGTTTTTAATAAAGCTCATTTTAGACTTGCCTCCTTCATTTCCTTGATTTTTGCATCAATAACGCCATTTATGGCCTCCTTCAGATTTCTGAGAAATAACAGGCAATCTTCGGCACTCGCTGTATCTGCCATGCCTCCACGCCTGATTTCATAACACCCACAACATACAGTTTGCGTTACCTCGCTGATAACTGATTTAGAAAAATATTTTGCCCGTCTGTCGTGAAATTCTTCATGCTCCATATATCTATACACTTCCTTTCTGTTCGCCTTTTTGCGATTTTTTATTTTTGCGCCGCGCCGACCGAGAAGCCTTTTTATAAAAAATTTGAGAAAGCGACTCCCCCGGCCATCAACTCTCTTTACGCCCTGGCCCCTGCCCGGTCACTTTCAGCCCTGTTTTCCTGCTTCATTAACTCTTTATTATGGTTAATGTTATAAAAAAAGCTTGATTTCTTAACGATTTTCCGCTTTTCATTTTTAGAAAGCCAATTTTTTAGCCAAAATCATCTGAAAAATCCGGTTTTTCGGGCAGTTCCATACATTCATCTGGACGATGCCGTGCGGCAATATCAAGAGCGGTTTGCTCAGGTGTCTGTATCATTTCATTTCTTGTGTTCAAAAGCTCTATGCTTGTTGTATCAGAATATGACATCCAGTTTTTCATCAGAAAGATCGCCGTAGGTGGTGACAGTTTGCCCTGCAATGCGGATTGTTCTAAAAAAGCATTGATAAAAGATTTTGCTCGACAAATTATATTCTTCTTGCGAGTGCTGCAATTCTCGCCGTTTGCCCACCTGAAAATCGTTGTCCTTGATACAGCAAGGCTCATGCACAAGCCCTCGATGCCCGGTCTTGATTCTGTTCTCTGACAAAATGCAAAGTATTGATTGATTCTCTGCTCCGTCTCATCGTCCGTTTGTGGCTGCCCCAGATCATATAGCTGTCGTAGATTCTCAATGGTTTTCGATACAAAATGCGGCTCCAGATTCTCCACCTGTCCCGTTGGAAAATTGTTTACTTTTGACATTAGTTTTCACCCCCCCCTTCGAGTAGAATCATCTGCCCTTTTTATAACGTTACTTTCCTCACAAATTGATGCTTCCCCTACCATCTTCATAACGAACCGATTCCAATTAGGTAAATCATAATTCATATTTTAAATCACATCCTTCCAGGTAAATTTATCAGCTAAAATTACAATGTCTACAAATTCTACAATCTTTTCCAACTATCTTATTTCTTCTTATCACTGCCCGATATATATTATTATTTTAAACTCTTTTATTTTCTTGTAGAGAATGTAGAAAATGTAGAAAGCATTGAAAATTAAAGGTTTTCATTGTCTACATTCAGACTACATTTGCCTCTACAAACTAATCAAATGGAAGTTCCATTGCCTCCAAATCGTCCATTGAAATAAAATCTTGCTCCGAATTTCCTTCTGTATTGTAGAAATTGGAGTCTACAATCTGTCTACAATCTATCCGTTTAAATCCGCGTTGACTGCCATACTCTCCAAATTTTCCCGGCGTTGACATTCGTACCCATCCCGGTATTCCTGATACAATATTATTGATCTCCCCAGCTGCCCATTTTGCAGGTCTGCCCGTCTCCCCTAGTGCTTTCTGCCAAATCTCAATGGCACAAGTCCGATCTTTTCCCTCAAGATACTTCTGAATTAGTCCTATCTTCCCATCATCTGACAGACTTTCCGCTTGTAATAGCTCAGCTTGTTTACGGCATGATTCCGGTAGTATAAGAGACGGCTTCTCCGTTTTATATATGGTTACTGCTTGCGCCCATGCTGCTCATATATCATTCATGATTTCCGGCTTGAATATGTCCCTCGTTGGTTCATGGATTCCAGTTCTGACTACGAGAAATCTTCGATTTCCAGTCTCATCCTGAAGGAAATCTGATCTGTTAGTTGTTCCAGCGAACACACACTGCCGAAGAAAGTTATCAGCGCGGCGCTCGTAAGGTATGCGGTATTTGTCTTGTTTGGCCGATAAGAAGCGTTTCACACTGTCCACACCCCCGGCAGTCCGCGCCAGTGATTTTAGCTCAGCAAGCTCTATTATCCACGAACCCATAAGAGACTGAGCCGCCTTGTCAGAATCCAGACTGTCTAGTGAATCATTGAACCAATTATCGTTCAAAGCCAAAAGATTTAAAAACGTGCTTTTCCCAAGTCCTTGCTTGCCCACCAAAATTATTATATAATCAAATTTACATCCCGGTGAATACACTCTAGATACCGCGCCCAACATCCATAGCTTCATAACCTCAAAGTTATACTCGGTATCTTCCGCGCCAAGGCATTCCGGTAACAACCGTCGGATATGCTCGCGCCCGTCCCATTTCAGGGAGTCCAATGTTTCCCGTACTGGATGAAATTTATTTCGCATAGCAACATTCTTTACAGCATCGAAGTAATCATTCCGACTTTTCAATCCGTAATCTGATTGCAGGATGGAAAATAGTGCTGAATCATCCTTGCTGCTCCATGCGCGGGAATTTGGTACATATCCCCAAGGTGTATCACCCATGAGGTAAACTTGACAGACAAATTCATCATAAGCGATCTTTCCAACAAGGCGCGGGTCATTGTCTAGCACGATCTCCACATTCCGTATAGACTGAATGACCTTCTTGCTCTTTTCGTTCCCCTCTCTGTCATAGCTGATCGAATAGGCCAGCTTCTCAAATACATTTGGTGAGCCGCCTGTCTGATTGTAATATGGAGCGGTTCCCTTCTCATATCGCGGCAGCGCGGAAAAGATCGTCTGCTCCAGCTCCTTGTCAGTCAATGGCGGTATACATTTGGCTTCATTCTCGGCGCGGACTGCTGCCCGGATTGCTTCATCTGACAGCCCTTTAGACTGCAGACTGCTCACCATCTTGAATAGCTTCTCTGTCCGCTCCCCTTGCGGTATCGTCTCCGGTGCTTGAAATCCTTTGGTCTTCTCTGGTTTCGGCTCTCCCTTGAGAAATTCCCTCACCGTATCATTGACAGCCGCCAGAGGAGTTTCATCCCCAAAACCAGCTTCCCACTGATATCTGTTACCATTTGGATGTATAGACGGTGGAGCTACAATATAAGCGCCATTTGCGCGTATATCAACACCCTCAAATAGATCGCGTGGACTGCCCATAGTAGTATTAGGGTCATAATAAAACCAATGATATCCACCACGCCCTGTTAAACTCATCCATGTATCTGGCAAATTACCATGCTTCTGTTGCCATTTTTTCACAATCGCATAACCATCTTTGCCCTTGCGCTCATCTCTGTCCATGTCTATTACAATCAACCCACCACTCATCTGTCCGGTGGCAATGCCAATATTAAAATTGGGATTCTTATACCACCACTTTTTTATTTGTTGTAGATCAGTAGTCGCGTCATAAAATCCGTTAGTAGTTGCTGGCTCTTTCCCTCTTTCAAGCAAAGGAAAAACAGCAAAATGAAATTTCTGAGCATATGTGAGGGCACATGATTTCAGATCAAAATCACTGTCCAATATTTTACCTCCGACAATTTTCTGTTTTTATCTCCATTTTTCGTGGATATCTCAAGCGCGATCGCGCGATTTTTCCTTAGTATTAGATAGAATAAAACTAATTCTCTGAAACAGAATCCAAATAAATTCGTATCTTGCTGACATTCCATAAAACCCTTCGCCCAATTTTCACACGCGCCCCAGCAGCTTCTCCGATTTCAAGTGCTGTTTTTCTTCCACTGGCCGTTACATTCTGGAGCGTCTGTGTATCAATTAAAAGTGCGTTCAATTCAAGATTTTTGTTTGTGAATGCATCACCGCGATTTCTCGCCCTCACAAATCCACCTCCTTTAATTTTGTCTGATTATGTCAATCTTCTTGACAAAACAAGTTTAGCACCATAAAATGTTTTTGTAAGTAACAAATTTATAACAAGAAATTCAAGAAAGGAAATTATTTGTTATATATGAAATACAATTTTAAAGAAATAGGAAAACGGTTAAAGGATGAACGAAAAAAAGCAGGTTTTAAAAGTCACGAAGCCCTTGCTGAATATTTGTGTTATGAAAAGAAGCAAGAATTATTTACAAGACAAAGAATTGGAAAATGGGAGCGCGGAGAAGAACTTCCTCCTTTGGAAATTTTGCTCACACTTTGCGAAACCTATAAGTGTGACCTAGGTTATCTATTATGTGAATATGATTGTAAAATAAGATCAAACACGGACATCTCTTCCGAACTTGGATTGTCTGAAAATAGCATAGAAACCTTACGATCTGTAAAAAAATATAACTTTTTAACAGCTTCACTTCCTGTTTTAAATTTCGTTTTGGAAGATGAAAAAAGATTTTTGGATTTTCTTGATTATTTGACGATCTATTTAGATAACAAATACACAATTCCATTGTATTTTGATAAAAATGGAATTTATCTTGATGCAAGTTATACCGTTCATAACAGTAATATCGACGAAGATGAAAGAGGTCTTGCATATGGTTATTTAACAACAGACAACAAAGGAAATACTGGATATAATATTAAGGGAGTCGATGCAAATTTATTGGAACCAGCAGCAATGGTAAAAATACAAGAAATCATTGGAGACTGGAAACGCAACTATAAAGAGGAAAAATCATTTCAGGTATAACAAAAGAGCGGTAAATCGCCGCTCCATTTTCTTAACGTCTTTAGCCAAATCTTAGCCAAAATGAGACAAAACAACATAAAGACTGATAACAAGAAAGCCCCTGAAAACCCTTGAAAAATCAGCAAAATTACAACTTGATGAAGCTTGATAAAACGATAGCCATTTAACTTTGATTTAACAGTGATAAGGCACAGAGAATCCCCGAACTGCTTAAATCTGAAAATCAATTTATCTGGCTTCAGAAAATGAACGATATTTGTGATACTGCCAGGGAAATTGTGAACAAAGAAATTATATTCGCGTAAAAGAGATATCCCTCTGCTGACTTCCTCAACATAGTCGGCAGAGGGACTTTCTGTCGCTTAACTTTTCGACAGCGATCAGACGATCCAGAAAAATTTGTAGACAGTTAGAAGTGGATTTTTAAGGTATTAGCATAAAATATCAACAATCCCTTTTTGCTACTCTGCAACCTTCGTAAATAAAGGATTTTTTCTGTCTGATGTTCTACACCCAGCCTCTTTTAATGAGGCTATTCTGAGGGCTTTTTTCCATAAAATCCATTATCCCCGTCTGGCTAAACCATCCGTATATGATCTTCACGGCAATTCGTTTTTATGTTCCTGCAAATATTCAATAAAATACTTGCTTGCAATGGGCAGGCTGTTTTTATCTTTATATCCGACAGCAAGGGAGCGGTAAATCGGCGGGTCTACTGGCAAACAGACAATATCAAAATTTGTACGCCTTAACATGAGTTCCGCCAGTATACTGACGCCTAACCCTGCTTCCACCATTGTCATAATCGCATAATCGTCATGAATGGTGTATTTTACATTCGGTTCCAGTCCGGCAGCATGAAAGGCATTGATCGGCTCATAATAATGTCCCTCTTCCAATAATATAAACGGGTCTTTCATCAGTTCCTCTATCGGTATGCTGCTTTTGGTGGCACATGGATGGTTTTTCGGCAAAACGGCAAGCATTTCTCCGTCTTTGATGTGAATTGTTTCCAAATTCGTAACAGAATGGGGATTTACAAACCCAAAATCTATCGCGCCTGTGTTAATCCATTCCGGAATCAGCGTATAATCTCCCTGATGAAACAAAAACTGTACATGGGGATAGATCTTCTGAAAACCTTTAATCAGTCCCGGCATCCAGTGACAGGTAATACTTGAAATAGTCCCTACACGAATAATCCCTGTTTCCAAGCCTTTAATCTCATTTGCCTTTTCCTGCATGGCTTTATACTGAAAAATACTTCGTTCAATAAACGGGTATAATTCAGCCCCCTCTATTGTCAGCCGGACGCCAGTCCGGGAACGGGTAAGCAGCCGGATAGCCAGTTCATCTTCCAATGACGCGATCATCTGACTGATGGAGGATTGCGTATAGCCAAGCGCTTCCGCCGCTTTTGTAAAACTCCCTAATTCGACAATTTTCTGTAGCGCTATATATCGGTTCATTGACAAATCGCCTTTCCTAATGTTTATATTAGAAACATTCGTTTTACTTATTTTAAGTCATGATATACAATACAGTCAAGTCCTCAAAATCAGATGATTTAAAATATTCAGGGGGAAAGAGAGGGATGAACGATGAAGTATTACATGGTAGACGCTTTTGCGGAAAAGATATTTGAGGGAAATCCGGCAGGGGTTTGTGTGCTTGATCAATGGGTGCCAGATCATCTCATGCAGGATATTGCGACAGAGAATAACCTTTCGGAAACCGCGTTTACGGTGAAAGAGACGGATGGCTACCATCTGCGCTGGTTTACTCCGGGCGGAGAGATTGATCTCTGCGGTCACGCCACTTTGGGAACTGCATACATCCTGTTCCGTTTTTATGAGCAGGAAGCGGAAAAAATCACATTCCATACAAAAGGCGGGCAATTAGTGGTTACCCGCACGGATGATTTGTTGGAAATGGATTTTCCCGCATACGTCCTTTCGCAAATTCCCGTTACAGATGAAATGACAACCGCTATCGGGACACGGCCTCTTGAAGCGTGGATGGGGCGGGATTTGGTCTGTGTCCTTGAAAATGAGGAACAGGTTTACGCCGCCTGTCCCGATCAGGAAAAGGTTAGAAATCTTGACGGCCTTTTGCTCCACATTACAACCAGAGGAGAAAAATATGACTGTGTCAGCCGCACTTTTGCCCCTAAAATGGGTGTCGTTGAGGACGCTGTTTGCGGTTCCGGACATTGCCATATGATACCGCTTTGGGCAAATAAATTAAACAAGGATAAACTGATTGCGCGTCAGGCGTCAAAACGCGGCGGTACACTTTATTGCAGACGTGACGGGAACAGAATCAGAATGGCAGGAACTGCGGTTCTGTATTCCAGTGCAGAATTATATGTAGATGATTTTTCGGAGGAGGATTTTACAGATGAACACAAATGATAACTCACTGCTTATCAACGCTTATTCGGCGGAGGCTTTCAGAAAAGGCGCTCCGGAAATCATAGAATTGATCAACAATGAACTTGAATGTTTGCAGGCAGAGGACAACTTCAAAACGGTTGAACGAAGGCCGCCGGAAGAACAACTTTCATTTTGGAGCGAGGAATTTCAATCAAAAAGTCCATGTAGTCTGAAAGACCTTTCGGAAAAAATCATGGAGCGCTCTATTCATTTTCACTCGAAAGGTTATATGGGACATCAGGTAGCCGTTACTCTGCCCGTTACCGCTCTGACCAGTGCGTTGATCGGCTATATGAATAATTGCACGACGGTTTATGAATTAGGAATGACAGGAAATGCGATGGAAAAGGTTGTCATTTCACATCTGGCTGAAAAGTATGGCTATGATAAACGCGCTACCGGATTTATCACTTCCGGCGGCTCTATGGGAAATCTGACTGCGCTTGTCACCGCCTGTACTTCGTCTGGCATTCAGGAAAAGGATTACCCTAAACTGGCGGTCATGGTTTCCGAAGAAGCCCATTACAGCGTGGAACGCGCCGCGAAAATTATGGGAATACAAAGCGATTGCATTATCAAGGTGCCGACCGGAAAAGACTTTGCAATACGAACTGATTTAATGGAACAGTTCTATCATCAGGCTGTCTCAGAGGGAAAAATCGTATTTTGTGTTGTAGGCTGCGCCTGTACAACCTCTGTGGGGGCGCATGATAATCTGGATGCGCTTGCCGATTTCGCGGAAAAACATCATATATGGTTTCATGTGGACGGAGCGCACGGCGGCGCGGCAATTTTCTCCGAAAAGTACAAATATCTGCTCAAGGGAATAGAGCGTTCCGATTCTCTGATTGTAGATTTTCATAAAATGATGACGACACCACCCTTATCCACGGCTGTCATATATAACGCCGGGAATCGTAAAATCAATGAATTTTCTCCGAAGGCAGCCTATTTATGGCAGGATCAGCTCTCGGAAGAATGGTGGAACTCTGCAAAGCACACATTAGAATGTACAAAGCCTTTGACGGTCATTCATACATACGCGATTATGCGGCTGTATGGAGATGAAATATACCGCCAGAATGTAGACACACTTTATGATCTGGGAAAAGAATTTGCCGGAATGATCAAAGAACAGAACGACATGGAACTTACTCTTGACCCAAGCAGTAATATAGTGTGTTTCCGTTTCAAACCAGATACCGGAAATATAAATGAGGTAAACAAGGCGATTGCCGATGAACTTTTGCAGGACGGGGCTTTTTATACGGTCAGTACAACGATACGCGGGAATTTTTATCTTCGGATTACACTTATGAATCCCCTTACAGGGACAGAGGAATTAACAAAGTTGCTGTCAAAAATCAGAGAGATTGCAAAAAAGATCAAATCGGAGAAATGATAATGATTACCAGAAAAGAAGAAGCAAAAAAGAGGGTGTTCAAGGGCGTTTCACTGGATTCCCTCGCGGTAGGAGAAAAATCTATCGTATGTAAGATGAATTATGTTGTCGGGAATTTTGCTACGGAACATACCCATCCTCACGAACAGAGCGGCTATGTGATTTCCGGTAAATATCGCATGACAGAAAATGGGCAGGAATATATATTAAATTCAGGGGATAGTTATGCTGTTCCCGGAAATACGCCGCACTCTTTTGAAGTAATCGAGGGCGGGGAGGTAATTGATGTATTTACCCCGATCAGAGAAGATTATCTGTAAAGCGGGAATTCTTAACCTCTGATGGCATTGGGAAGAAGATGAGTCACATATGCCTCATAATTTAAATTGTAAGCCACCGGCGATGACTCCAAATGAGTTTCAAAACCGGTGGCCTGCCTGACACGATATTTGAGATGAATTAAAAATGAGTGGCTACATTTTGGCTACAAAAACTATGCGGACGAACCGGAATGCCTTATTTCTATAAGGAATCCGAACATTTTTATATGCCGTTTGAGTGCATTTTGAGTACAAAATTTGTAATCAGATGTTGCCAAGGTGTTGCCAGTGCCTTATACCAGCTTCATCCGCACGTTCCATCGCGCCCCAGAACGCTTTTGAAGTATTTAATAATTGCTCTTTCATTTCAAAATTCGACCTCCTGCATCAAGCGTCATGCAGCCGCATTCAGATAAGTCTCAAAGAAGGGGACAATATAATCCAGCGCCTGTGTGACATACGGCTCCAGGTCATACATATCAAAATGCCCTGCGTCCTCGATCACATAAAATTCTTTTTCGGATGTGGTATTTTCATAGAGCTGCTCTGCGCCGGAACGGGACCAGGCATTTTCTCCGGTGATGATCAGATAAGGTGCTTCCAGTTCTGAGATGAATTCTTCCGGATGGAAGTCTACCCAGGAAAGCTCGCTCCAGGAGACTGCGTGATTGTCCCAGTTATCCCGGTAGCCACGTTCCTCATTATAATAGTAAGCCGCACCTTCTGCATATGCCCTCGGCATCAGATCGATATAGGTCGGGTCTGCTTCACCAGCCTCGTATGCCTCACGATCCGCTTCGGCCTGCTCCGTAGACATCATAATCATGGAAGACATCGTTGTGGCGGGAACAACAGATGTGACCGCTTGGATGCGTTCGTCCTGAATGGCTGCATAGGGCATATAGCTGCCGGAACCACAAATCCCAAGGCCGCCAATATTTTCATTGTCCACGTAATTCAGAGATTGCAGCCAGGTCACAGCGCTGCTGATGTCACTGGCTTTGATGTCCGGTTCCTCCAACTGTCTTAATTCTCCTTCGCTTTCTCCGAAATAAGAATAATCAAACACCAGCGTAACAAAGCCGTTCTCTGCCAATCTCTCGGCGTAAATACTCTGCGCCTGCTCCTTAACGGAAAGCATGGGGCCGGTCACAACAACAGCAGAATATTGACTGGTTTCATCAAATCCATCCGGCAGGAACAGGATACCTGCCAGATTCAGTCCGGAGTCCTCATTTTCAAAGCTCACGATGATTGTGCTGACGCCGTCTTCCGATGTGATCTCATCCTCCATAGCTACACTATCTGCTGTTTCTGTATCCGTTAATTCCGAAACTTCTGCATTATCTGAAGCACCAGCCTCTAAAGCAGGTCTGGTAGCATTCCCCGCTGCGCATCCGGTCAATGCCAGCAGGAGAACAATCATCACTGCCCATACTTTCCCCTCTTTTTTTATTTTAGCCCCTGAATTTTTTCCCTGCATATCCATCTACCGCCTTTCCAGATGTTATTTTTGAGAATCCACCGGAGGCGCCATCTTCACATACGCTTCCAGCATTTCCGGTGTGCTGGTATAGTACCTTACATTCTTATTCAGCGTTGCGATCTGCTCCATTTCCTCATCAGTCAACGCAAAATCAAAGAGGTCAAAGTTTGCTTTGATGTGGTTCGGATTTTTGGAACCCGGAATCACGATGTTGCCAGCCTGGATATGCCAGCGCAAAATGATCTGGGCGTTGCTTTTCCCGTATTTGTCGGCCAGCGTGGTGAACAGCGGCTCCTCAAGCAGCGTCTTATCGCCGTGTCCCAGCGGATACCACGCCTGAATCACCATGTCTTCTTTTGCCAGGAATGATTTCAGCTCTGTCTCCTGGAAGTAGGGATGTACCTCCGTCTGCAAGAGGGAAGGCTTTACCTCACAGATATTCAGGACTTCCTGAACCTGGGCAATCGTAAAATTAGAAAGACCAATGGCGCGTACTTTACCCTCTTTGTAAGCTTTCTCCATCAGGCGATAACCGGCAATATAATTTCCGGCAGGCTGATGAATCAACAGCATATCGATGTAATCCGTGCCCAGACGCTCCAGTGTCCTGTCTACCACGTCGGACTGTTCATAAAAGGATGGCCAGATCTTCGTTTCAAGGAAGATTTCTTCCCTGACAAGCCCCGATTTCTTCATCCCGCGTCCGACAGCCTTTTCATTCAGATAGGCATTGGCGGTATCAATTAAACGATAGCCGTCTTTCAGGGCCGAGAGAACCGAAGCCTCCGCATCATCCGGTTCCAGAAGAAAAGTTCCGATACCAGCCATCGGCATCTTTACACCATTATTCAAAGTTACATATTCTATTGTGAATGCCTCCATTTCTTTTGATGCTCTTATCATAGCCTGTTTTTTCGTAAATAAGAAGTTCCCTTTGGTTTTTCAGTTATAAGTTAAAGGTAACCACTGCCTGCTGTGTATTTCCGCAGACCGCAAGGCTGAAGACGAGTAAAAAGCTCATCAGTAATGCTGTAAATTTCTTCATGATGATTTGTTCCTCCTTAGTAGCATTCCTGGAAAATCTCCAAAATTTCTTCATGGGTCATTTTCTTATAGGCACCGGGTACACAGTTACAGGAATCTGCGATGGCTTTTAGGTCTGTCTGCTCATCCACGCCAAGCTCCCGCAGCGTGGTCGGCAGGCCAATTTCCCGGATGAAATCTGCAAGCGCTTCAATACCTGCAAGAGCAAGTTCTTCATCCGTTTTTCCTTCCGGCGAAATACCCCAGACTTCTTCGGCAAAACGGTCAAATTTCTCCAAACCGCTCTGATAAATATGGCGGTAGTAGACCGGGTGCAGCACCGCCAATCCGGCACCGTGATTGCAGTTGGTATAAGCGCCAAGCTGATGCTCCATCTGATGGCACTCAAAATCCGTGACCTTGCCGATTTTCAGGATGCCGTTTTCCGCCATGGAAGATGCCCAGGCAAGGTCGCTGCGCGCCTCCATGTTCTGAGCGTCTTTCAAAAGAACCCGAATATTTCGGATGACCAGGCGCATGATGGATTCATTGATCTCATCAGAGGGATTGCCGGAGCCTGGCTTTCCGAAATACGTTTCCATGCAGTGGCTCAGTGTATCGAACGCACCGGACAGCACCTGCTTCATCGGCAAAGACAGGGCATAGGACGGGTCGATCATGGCGACCTTGGCCTGCGCACCGAGCATTCCGGCCTTGAGCATCTTTTCCTCGTTAGTAATCACTGCGCCGTTGTTCATTTCCGCCCCGGTGCCGGAAGCTGTGACGATGGCGATCATGGGAATAAACTCAGTAGGGTAGGTGTGGCAGTCAAACTCCATGCTCCAGAGGTCACGCTCCGTTTTTGCCTGTGCGGATATGATCTTGCAGCAGTCAATGACAGAGCCGCCGCCGACTGCCAGGATCAGATCAATGTGATTTTCTCTGGCCAGTGCCGTGCCCTCCTGCACCTTTGTATAAGTGGGGTTTGACATGATACCGGAAAACTCCGTGACTGTTTTCCCCGCATCGGACAGATACCTCATCATTTCATCATAAACGCCGTTTTTCTTCACAGAACCACCGCCGTAAGCCAGCAGGACGTTGTTTCCGTAACCTTTCAGCAGGCTGACCAGATATTCCTTTGCGCAGCCCTTGCCGAAATAGACCCTGGTTTTGTTTTCATAGATAAAGTTGTTCATAGTTGATTCCTCCGTTTCTGATAAGAGCATAACAAAAGCGAGGCTTCCGGAGAAGTCTCGCTTTGTTCATCAGTATGTACCCAAAGGTTATAGCTCATCCCAGATCTGCCACAGCCTGCTTTGCGGCGGTCAGAAATCGTTCTACCGTCTTTGATGGGGCAGGGGAGTGCAGAATTCCATAAGGAATATCATGTTCCCATTCTACAGGAATCATCTTGACCAATGGATGTACATTTTCCCACCCCTTGATCGAAAGCAGTACATAGTTGCTGTTTTCGCATTGGTTAAAGGCATCCACACTGTAAAAATCAAAATCTATGATCTTAATCTGAGGGTGATTTTTCCAGATTTCATCCCTCAGCTGATCTACATATTGGCTCCATCCCCGATGCATCAGCATCAGATTTTCTCCATACAAATCCTCTATGCGCAGCTTGTCCTTTGCAACGAGGGGATGGTGGATGGACACCGCACAGCAGAACGGCTCCCGAAATAGCTCTGTGCCAGCACATTCCCTCAGGTTCAGCATCGTGTCATCGAAAATACCCGCTACAACATCAATATTCTTTCCAAGATTGGCCAGAATCTCTTTGGCGTTTTCCGGTGTGTTTTCAAACGGAACCACCTGAAATTTGATGCCTGGGCAGCGCTTTTGAATTTCCGGCCAGAGCTGCATCAGAATATGCACCGGGGTTGTGGGGGAGGAGCCCAGCCGGATGACGTTCCCATCTTCCTGCATGGCATTCTTCGCGCGGGTAACGGAATCCTTGCAATACTGGATAATATATTTGCTGTCCTGATATAAAGATTTTCCGGCTTTGGTAAGGACAAGTCCCCGGTGCGTCCGCTCAAAAAGCCTGACATCCAGCGAGCTTTCCAGGAGGTTAATCTGTTTGATGACTGCCGTGGGGGTAATATAGGATTCTTCCGCTGCTTTATGAAAGCTCCCCGCGTCCGCCACACGAATAAAGGTTTCAAGCTGTGGATTATACATAGGCATCGTCCTTATCCTGATTCCTGTACGGTATCAGAGAATCCTTCAACTGCCCGTAGCAGTATTCCTCCATCCTGCTGATCGGGTCAAAAGCTCCATCCAAAAGGCTCCAACAAAATACGATTCCATAATATTGCGCTGCAATGCACTCTGTAAGATTGACTACAGGCGTTTCTTTTGCAAGTTCCCCCTGACCCACTGCCTGTTCCAGAATTCCTTTCACAACACTCTGGTCATAGAGCAGTTTGTTTTTCCCATCCTCGTTTTCCGGCTCAACCACATTTTTGATCCACTGCTGAGAGATTTTCACGCTGCTTTCTACAATATACTTCATAGAATCACGCAGGAAGGAAGCCAGTCGGTCGCACACATCCCCCGGAACCTCCATGGACTTTTTCTGCATTTCGATAAATGTGGCTTTTGCAATCTCGCCTACCACATCTTCCTTCCGTTTGAAGTAAGTATAAAAGCTTCCCTTGGCCACTCCGGCTTCAGCGGCGATCTCGTCAATCGTCACGTTTTCAAATCCTCGTTCCTTAATCAGCTTCTCTGCCGCTGTAATAATCTTTAACCTTGTCTGCATCGCTGCTATTTGCCGTTTGCCCACAATCACGACCTCCTTTTACCGACATTATATTAAGTCGTTGACTCAAAGTCAATGACTAAAATAGAATCTTCTCGATTATGATTGTTGGAGAAATTTTGGAAGAAGTTCATGTGCCGGGAGTAAATGGTTTATGAAATAAGCAGTTCCTCACAGTTTTCTCTTTCTAATCTCTCAACCACATACCTGTCGTTCTATCGTAAGGTCAGGCTTGTCGTTACAGTATAAAGGCGGTGACAGATACAGTATGGTACAACGAATATGAGGAGCGTAGCAATGATTAACCTGAAACGGAAAGAGACGGCTTTAGTATCTGCGGTCAATCAATTAAAAGAGGCGATCGAGCAGGCAGACAGCATTGTGATCGGAGCCGGTGCAGGGCTTTCCACATCGGCAGGATTTGTGTATAATGGAGAGCGGTTCAGGAAGTATTTTTCTGACTTTGAAGCAAAGTATGGCTTCCACGATATGTACTCTGGCGGGTTCTATCCCTATGATACGCTGGAGGAGCATTGGGCATACTGGAGCCGATATATCTATGTCAATCGATATGTGGATGCGCCAAAGCCGGTTTATCAGGAGCTTCTCTCACTTGTAAAGGATAAGGATTATTTCGTTTTGACCACAAATGTGGATCACTGTTTTCAGAAAGCCGGGTTTGATAGGAAACGACTCTTTTATACGCAGGGCGATTATGGGCTGTTTCAGTGCAGCACTCCGTGCCATTATAAAACGTATGATAATGAGGAAATAGTATGCCAGATGATGGAAGCACAGGGATATACAATCAAGGAAGACTGTGAACTGGAACTGCCGGATAATGTGACTCTCAAAATGACAATTCCTTCAGAACTGGTTCCTCATTGTCCGGTCTGCGGCAAACCTATGACGATGAATCTGCGCAGCGACGATACTTTTGTGGAGGATGAGGGCTGGCACAGGGCAGCGGAACGCTACTCGCTGTTCCTTCGGCGCCATGAAGGAATGCAGACGCTGTTTCTGGAACTCGGAGTCGGCTATAACACGCCGGGAATTATCAAATATCCCTTCTGGCAGATGACAGCGAAAAATCCAAAAGCGACTTATGCCTGCATCAACAAGGGAGAATCCATGTGCCCACAGGAAATCAGGAAGCAGTCCATCTGCATTGATGACGATATCGCACAGGTGCTGTGTAAAATAAAGGAGCTGTAGCGTAAGGCGGTAGAGAACATCCAGTTTCTACTGTTTTATTTGTTTACTGCCCATTCTGCGCCTTATAATGCTCTCCCCAGTCCCACATGGCGTCGAGAATCGGTTTCAGGCTGTAGCCCAGATCCGTCAGCGTGTATTCCACATGAGGCGGCACTTCTGGAAATACGGTGCGGATCACAAGGCCGCTCTCCTCCATCTGCCGCAGCTGCGCCGTCAGCACCTTCTGGGAAACATGGCCGATGGATTTCTTCAGTTCCCCGAAGCGCTTCGTCCCCGGCATCAAGTCGCGGAGAATCAGCACCTTCCACTTATCGCTGATCAGAGTTAAGGTTGTCTCCACCGGACAGGTGGGCAGTTCTTTCGCCGGTTTTGCCTGTATGTCTTTCGCTGTTTCCATGGTAAGTTCCTCCTTATAGTTTCTTTTTAGTGACTACAGTGTAAAATTATGCTTACTTTACAAAATATCTGTACAGATTTATTATATGGTCAACAGGATGGAAATGCAAGATGATTCTGATCCGATCGTCTCCCGAAGCGAAGAAAAACGGCCAGAGGACGGTTTCCTGCCGGTAACTATACCACAATTTTGTGCGTACTTCACAGGGCAGAAAATTGCTGATACGATAGAACCAGCAAAAGAGAAAACCCGTACAGGGAATCACAAGGAGGTAACTATCATGAAGAAAGTACTTATCATCAACGCAAGCAAGCGCCGTAGTGGCAACTCCTATGCTATGGCAAAGAAATTTGCCGAGCAGCTGGAGGGAAAGGCTGAGGTCACGACTTTTAACATCGGCGAGAAGGATGTGCGCGTATGTCTTGCCTGCGACGGCTGCAAGCGCCAGCACACCCCGAACTGTGTCCAGAAGGATGACTTCACCGCTCTGATCCCCGCCATCGACAGCTGCGACGCCATGCTGATCCTGGCTCCTGTCCATTGGGATCAGTTCCCCGCCCAGCTGAAGGCTTTCCTGGATCGCACCTACTCCTTCATGGACTTCACCCAGCCGGATATGTCCATGGCCACCCGCAAGGACAAGAAGCTGGCCGGTTTCTTCTTCGCAGGCTTCGGCCCCGTGGATGTGTACACCCAGATGGTGGAGACCAACCTGAAGAGCTTCGCTACTGCAGGCTTCCGGGATTACAAGGCCTATGTGGCCGGTAATGCCAACGTTCCCGGTTCCGTCATGGAGAACGCTGACGCCCTGAAGGCCGCCGATGAAGTGGCTGCCTGGCTCATTGGCTGATTGCTGACATGACAAGTCTGGATTATCTGAAAATGCTGGTGGAGGACATCCATTCCGCGATAGTCGCCACCATCGGCGCGGGCGGGCATCCCCAGACCCGCGCCATTGACATGATGCTCTGGGATGAAAAGGGCGTGTACTTCCTGACGGCGAAGGGCAAGGCCTTCTATACGCAGCTCATGGAACAGCAGTACATCGCGCTCTGTGCCACGAAAGACAAAAAGAGCATATCCCTGCGCGGAAAGGTCCGGAATATCGGTAAGGAAAAGCTGGATGAGATTTTTGAAAAAAATACCTATATGCAGCAGATTTATCCTTGCAATACGCGTGACACTCTGGTAGTGTTCCAGTTATACGAGGCAAGCGGGGAATATTTTGACATCAGCGATCCCTCCCATGTGACGCGCGACGGCATCGTGATCGGCCAGCCCGAGACCATGGAAAACGGCTACTTTGTGGGAGAGCAGTGCGACGGCTGCGGACTGTGCTATTCTGTCTGTCCACAGAAATGCATGGATATTTCCACCAAACCAGCGGTCATCGACCAGAACCGCTGTCTGCACTGCGGCCGCTGCGCGGAGATTTGCCCGAAACAGGCGATTGAGAAAAGAGGATAAGCCATGACACAGGACGAACGCAGAATTTATCTGATCCGGACACTTCTCGCGGAAGAGACCCGCTATCAGGGGATGGAAATCCCGTCCAACGTGCAGCAACAGAAACGGCTCCTGCGAGCGCTGTTCAACGTGCGTATGCCGCGGCCGGTCAGCGGGGAATTTCTGAAAGTGCAGGACACTTATTTACAGGAAGAAATCAGGCGAAAGGGCATCACAGAGCTTTCCGACCTGACGCCGATGCAGGAGGGGCTCTACCTCTGGCAGGGCGACATCACCACGCTGCGCTGCGGAGCGATTGTGAACGCCGCCAACTCGCAGATGCTGGGCTGCTTCTGTCCCAACCACGGCTGCATTGACAACGCCATCCACACCTATGCGGGGATTCAGCTCCGCGCCGCCTGCGCCGAGTTGATGGAGCGGCAGGGACAGGAAGAAGAAACCGGCCAGGCGAAAATTACGCCCGCCTTCAATCTGCCCTGCGACTATGTGCTGCACACTGTCGGCCCCATCATCCGGGGACGGCTGACGGAAGAGAACCGGGAGATGCTCGCCTCCTGCTACCGCTCCTGCCTCACGCTCGCGGAGCAGAATAGTATCAGGAGCGTCGCGTTCTGCTGCATCTCCTCCGGAGAATTTCATTTTCCGAATGACAGGGCGGCGCAGATCGCAGTCCGCACCGTAAAGGAATATAAAGAACAGACAAACAGCGAAATCGAGGTGATTTTCAATGTCTTTAAGGACGTCGATTTACAGATCTACCGAAAGCTTCTCCGGTGAAAGGGTCAGCAAGGTGACTCCCCTGTATAGCACAGCGGCAGATAAAATCCGGTACTTGAAGGAGGAACTGGATACGGCGGACGCCATCGTCATCGGCGCCGGAGCCGGGCTTTCCGCCTCCGCGGGCATGAGCTACAGCGGCGAGCGCTTTGAAAAGACCTTCGCCGATTTTCATCAGAAATATGGCATCATGGATATGTATTCCGGCGGCTTCTATCCCTTTGATACCCTGGAGGAATACTGGGCCTGGTGGTCGCGGCACATCCTGGTCAACCGCTATGAGGCGGGCGTCGGGAAACCCTATTCCGATCTGCTTGCGCTGGTAAAGGATAAGGATTACTTTGTGCTGACCACCAACGTGGATCATCAATTCCAGCTGGCGGGATTTGACAAAAAGCGCCTGTTCTATACGCAGGGCGATTACGGCCTCTGGCAGTGCTCGAAGCCCTGCCACGACAAGACCTATGAAAATGAGGATGCGGTCCGGAAGATGGTCGCTGAGCAGAAGGACATGAAGATCCCCTCAGAGCTGGTTCCCCGCTGCCCGCTCTGCGACACTCCCATGAACATGAATCTGCGCTGCGACAACAGCTTTGTGGAGGACGAGGGCTGGCATAAAGCCGCCGAACGCTACAACGATTTTATCCGGCGGCATCAGAATCTGCACATCCTGTTCCTGGAGCTTGGCGTGGGGGCGAATACCCCAGTCATCATCAAATACCCCTTCTGGCGGATGACGGCGAGGAACCCGAAAGCCGTATACGCCTGCGTCAACAAGGGAGAGTCCATGTGCCCGCAGGAGATCCGAAACCAGTCCCTCTGCATCGACGACGATATCGGGCAGGTACTGTGTAAAATAAAGGAGTTGTAGCGCGAAACTACAGCTCTTTTTTCTGCCTGCCGTTTTCGTTCCTGCAAGCGTAGAAATTTACAGAACGCAAAATATTTTACCTCGATTTTACATTTCTCCGCTTTCAGTTTTTACAAATAGGCGTTTGTGAAACGCCTAAGTGAATTGACAAAAAGAGAGGATATCTACGTTTCGTAAAAATGAATACAGACGATTTGTCCAATGATTTCATTGAAAACTTTACTTACAAATCAAACAAGTTTTCAATGGGGTTTTTATGGAAATCAGTCGTGATCGTTATTTGAATCAAATTATTTCATATATGTGGGATGGACAGGTAAAGGTAATCACCGGTATTCGCCGTTGTGGGAAATCTTATCTGCTCTTTGAATTATTTCGTAAACACCTTCTGTCACAGGGGGTTCCAGCGGATCACATCATCACGATTGCATTAGATCTGGCAAAAGATATTCAGTACCGTAGCCCTTTAGTGATGGCACAGTATGTCCGTAGTCAAGTAGAGCAATCGGACGATCAGTTCTATCTTTTTGTGGATGAAATTCAGATGTCAGATGAAGTATCGAATCCATATAACGCTGATGGCAAAAAAATCACTTTTTATGATGCGCTTAATGACTTAAAGTCCATGCGCAATTTAGATGTATATGTTATCGGTAGCAATTCTAAAATGTTGTCGAATGATATTCTTACTGAATTTCGTGGGCGTAGTGATGAGATTCATGTTCATCCACTTAGCTTTGCAGAATATTATAGTGTGGTTGGTGGTGACAAGCAGGATGCGTTTGACAACTTTGCTTTCTTTGGTGGTATGCCGCTTGTCCTTTCACGACCAAATGATGAAGCAAAAATGAAATATCTGAAGGATTTGTTTACCGAGGTCTATATCAAAGATATTGTGGAGCGCAAAAAAAATAAAGCACGAAGATGTACTGTCGGATATTTTAGACTTGCTTTGTTCCTCTATCGGTTCTTTAACCAACCCCACCAGAGTTGCAAATACTCTAAACACGAAGCAAAAACGAATCAATGAAAACACGGTTGCCAATAATACGGTGAAAGCATACATGAATCATCTTGAGGATGCTTTCTTATTCAGTGAGTGTAAGCGCTTTGATGTTAAGGGAAAGAGTTATTTTGATTATCCTAACAAATATTACTGTGAGGATATTGGACTTCGTAATGCTCGTACAGGTTTTCGTCAGCAGGAAATGACACATATAATGGAGAATATCATTTATAACGAACTGGTGATTCGTGGCTATTCAGTAGACATTGGAATTGTCTATGGAAATGGAAAAGATGATAAGGGACGAACAGTTCAAGTTCCGAGAGAGATTGACTTTATTGCAACCAAAGGCGGAAAGAAAACATATATTCAATCTGCTTATGCACTTCCTACGGAAGAAAAAGCAGAGGTTGAGAACAGACCATTTACTCTTGTTATTGACTCATTCCCTAAAGTAATTGTTCGTCACGACATTCGCAAAAAATGGTACGATGATAATGGCGTGCTGAATATCAATATTCTTGACTTTTTGTTGGATGAAACCTGTATCTAACAGAATAATTGAACCTCGACCTCCAAGGCCGAAATCACCTGCTCCATACCCGATGTGGTCGCCGTAATCACCTCCAAATGGACATGAAAAAAGAGCGGCTGGTTAAACCGATTATTCTCGGTCGATTGTAAAATGAAGTTGAACACCTAAAAAATCCATAGCGATTGAA
>JAJQBC010000158.1 GCA_021203465.1 Lachnospiraceae bacterium
GCCTGTGCGCCTTCGGCGCCAGCGCGGCTGAAACCAGCTTCACCGACGACGACGACATCACCTATGGTCAGGCTGTAGAAGTCCTGTCCGAACTCGGTGTCATCACCGGTTATGAGGACGGAAGTTTCCTGCCGAACGGCACGCTGACCCGCGCAGAAGCCTGCGCCATCATCGTCCGTCTGCTGAACATGGAAGGCGTGGAAGGCAACTCCACGTTCTCTGACACGCAGGGTCACTGGGCAGAGGATTACATCGCCTACTGTGACGGCGCTGGCATCGTCGCCGGTTATGGCGACGGCACCTTTGGCCCGGACGACACTCTGACCGGCTATGCGTGGGAGAAGATGCTGCTCTGCGCGCTCGGCTATGATGGCGACTATGAAAGCATGACCGGTGTGAACTGGACCATCGGTGTTGCAACGCTTGCCAAGAAGCTGGATTTGGAAAAGGGTCTTTCCAGCGTCAGCATGAACAACAGCGTGAGCCGTGACGTGGCAGCAAAACTGGCCTATAACACTATGCTGGGTTCTGTTGTCACGTTCCACAGCAACACTTCCACCGTCACCAGCGGCGATGTTTCCGTCAACATCAACAGTGGTTCTTATTACACCTACTATGATGGAACTGATGTCGATGATAGCGATGGCGACAATGTTCTGGAAGTTTTCTGGAATGCCACTGTTACTGAAGACACCGATGACTTTGGACGTCCGGCCAAGAACTATTCCATCGCAGCGCAGAACGTTGACATCACAGTTGCAGAGGATCCCATCGCTACTGTAACTGCCAGAACGAAGGCAGCCGCGTTCGCTTCGCTCCTGAGCGGCTATAAGCTTCTCAACGCTGACAGTGATACCTCCGGCAAAAACTGGACTGGTACGAAAAACATCAATAACAGCACCAAGTATGACGAGGGCGACGTATTCTGGGTCTACAATTCCATCATGAAGAACGGCGACGGTCAAAGCACTACTATCACCATCCCAGACGGCAAAGAAACCATTTGCGAAGCACTGGAAGAAAAAACTGCAAACGGCCTTGCGGTTGAGTTTTACGCAACAGATGACGATAACCCGCTGGTGATTACCGACATTGTGTTCATCGAGTACACCGTGGGCGAAGTCACCAAGAAGAGCACTTCCAGCGGCGTTACCACTTATAATGTTAAGCCGGTTGACGGCGGCTCGACAAAAGAAGGCACCGTAGACAGTGAGGATGCAAGTGCAAGTACTGCTTTCCTTGCTGATGATGTAGCCAAGGGTGACATTGTGACCTATGTCTACAACGCGAATGACACTCTGTATATTTATCCGACAACCAATCTGGAAGGCACCCTGACCGCCTACACCACGACTAATAATGCAAACTCTTTGACCGTAGATGGAACGAGATACAGCATTGGTATGGGTGTACTGAGAACAGCAAGTGCAACGGCAGGTTATGCAGATTTCTCTGAGGAAACCGGCAACGACATTACCTTGTATCTGGATCAGTACGGATATGCCGTTTACAGCGATGAGTCCGGTACCGTTTCCACTGATTATGTCCTGATTCATAGCGTGAAAGAAGACGATGATGATGAGGGTGAAACATATTACAAGGTCGGCTATATCAATGCTGAAGGTACCACTGGCACTGTTTATAGCTACACTGAAGATTTGAGCACCTATGTCTGGATGAAAATGGTGACCGATTCGAGCAACACCGGCTGCTACAAGTTCAAGGCTGTGTCTGGTTCCTATGAAAATGTAGCCAGCACGCTGTACAACAACAAATTGAGCAGTGGTCAGTCCACGATTAACGACAACGGCGATGTTGCGAACAGCTCCACCACCTTTATCCTCAGAACGGATTCCGGCTACTCGGTTTATACTGGTTTGAGCAACCTGTCTACCTACACGTTTGATAGTGCAACAGCTGTGTATACCTTGCTGAAGGATGACTATGCATATGCGGTTTATGTCGATGTGAGAGATGGAGACAGCAGCGATGATAGCGATGAGCCGATTTATCTGCTGAAAACTACCGAGTCTGGTTCCGTTTACGAGAACGATACGCTCTACTATACCTATGATGCAATTGTTGATGGTGAAAAGACCACGATTACCGCAACAGAAGATGCTGATTTGGTCACTGGTCTGGTCATTCCGAGCTATAACTCTGATGGCTATGTAACCAAGACTAAGGCTGTGAACACCAACAACACCAAGTATCGTGACACCTATACTGTGAATGCTAATGAAAGCATTGATTACAGTGGTGGTACACTGACGATTTACACAGAGGATGACGACGGGAATAAGACAATTCTCCAGAGCTACTCTCTGCCGGATAGCGTGGAAGTTTACTATGCTCACGGCAACAGCTACACACTGGATGTGACCGATGGTTACGGCTTGGTCGGAACGCAGACGGGCAATACCGCGACAATTTCTGTTATTTGCAAGTCCAGCACCAATGATCAGGTAACTGCGCTCTATTACATCACGCGCGGCTCCATCGACTAATCTTTCCCCGGCACAAAAAACAATATGGCAACATAATGTTTCAGGGGCGCTCTTTCAAGTGCCCCTGTTTTTCAATTTCCGCAAGTTTCCTTTTCCTCAATTTCCTGTTGATAATCACGACTTGACAATCGCGTCAAGTTTGGCTATAATATAGCCACAAAGAGGACGCTGCGGCAAGCGGTTGACTCTCGAACAAGTAAAAAGTTTCCTTAAACAGAAACCGCTACTGCTGGAATCAGTGGCGGTTTCAGCGTTTCCTGATTACAATTGTGACAGTGAATTTGTCAAACTGAATCGTTAAAGTCAAACGCTTCATAGACAACACCCCCTTTCGGAAGTGTAGCCAACCGCCGCCGCAAGTTACAGCGTCCCCGCTCCGTTCCAAAAGCCGGAGCATATTCAGTATACCATAAATCCCACCGCCTTTCAAGCAAAA
>JAJQBC010000119.1 GCA_021203465.1 Lachnospiraceae bacterium
AATAAAATTCTTTTTAAAAACATTTAAAAATCAAAGGATTCTCGCAAATATATGGCCGTAAATACTTCCATTTTGCAAATGAGTGCAAATAAAATCACGCCCAATATGGAATATATTTCCTTGTCTTTTTCGCCCCACTTTCGTCTGCAAATTTAATAAGACCGATGTCTACCGTTTCTTTTATAATCCGGGAAACAATATACATATTCTGAGCATTCACTCCAAAGCGCTCTCTTAATATTGCGTTCCCCACCGGTATTTCATTCACGTAATAGTAACAGGTCGCTAGGTAGCATGTCCGAACACGATCCTCTTTTTTCCAGTCTCTCAGATTCAGATACCAATACAGCTTTGTCCTGATAAAATCATCGCCTGTCTCTACCTTCGGCGCAGGAATTTTCAGATCGCTCATGCCTTCTTCCATGCGGTCAAATCCACTCCCTCGTTCCTCGCAGATTCCTGCCATCCGCAGAAAAGATGCCATAGATTCATTCCGTGCATGCGGCGCTGTGTCAATGATTCGATTTACATCCACCATCAGGCCGCCAGGATTCGACGCTTCTATTTTTGTATCGAAGATTTCCATCATCGGCCCGGCTCCACGCACATCCAGCTGCTGATGGATAATCAGGTTGCTGACCATTTCACGGATTGCTTTCTCCGGAAACATCCGGTGTTCAATTCTGGAACCTGATTCAATTTCTTCGCTCTGCGGGACAAGCGTATTGATATAATCGCAGATATCATCAAACTCCACGGCATATCCTTTGGTAAACACTTTTTCACGAAGCGCATGGGTCCTTCCATTTCCTTTGTACTGAATAACGCGTATAGCCTTTCGCTTCAGATTTCTGAAATCATTCAGGTTCTTCGCCAGAAGCAACGCTCCCTTATTTGTAACTTCATAATTTCCATTATCCATCTCGCGGATAAATTCTTCGTCCAGCATGTTGTGGATAATGCCGGAGCGGTTTGTCGGCAGTGGCAACTTCAATAATGTATAATAAGCGGCACAGTCAAGGAGTGCTGTCACATCTTCCTCTGTAACATTCGATACCGCCACGCGAAGTTCATATGCTGTAGTTTCAAACGATCTCCAAAGCGCGCGTTCTTTCTCCGGAAATTCTTTCAGTTTTCTCTTATAAGACCCGATCCGGATATATTCCGTACCGCCAAAGCTTACCGACCTTACCGTTGCTTTTGGTATTTCTAGGATAACCACCTTCTTAAGGTCAACTTTGACAAGTCGGACAATACACACTACTGCGTCCGCCGATTACACATTTGCGCAAAGTTCCTCCGCACTTAGAACACGGTTGTTTTGTCCTGCCATATACGCGCAAATACGGTGTGTTTCGATAATCCCTGCCTCTTCCACGCAGATAATCCTCCGGTGTTATGCGATTCTTGTCAATAAAAAATTCCAACTGTTTCGGAATCTCCTCTGCAAGCGTGTTCCATTCTTTATCCGTCAAAGTGTTTGCAGATTTTAACGGGTTAATTTTCGACGCGAACAGTATTTCATCTGAGTAAATATTTCCTATTCCGGCAATCACGCTTTGCTCTAACAGACATTCTTTTATGGGTTTTTTACGCCTGCTTAATTTTTCAATCAAATACTCGGCATGAAACTCTGGGGAAAACGGCTCAAGGCCTAATTTCTCAATTCCGCTGTATGTATCTTCCTCGTCTTTTCTCAACATCCAGAAACGTCCGAAACGCCGCATATCGGAATATCGCAATTCCGTACCGTTTTCCAGTTCAAATACAAGATGTGTATGTTTTTCCTGCGGATAGTCGTTCGGAGTTACGAGCAAACAGCCTGTCATTCGCAAATGCAGGATGATCCTGTCGCCACTTTTTAAATGGATTAAAAGGAATTTCCCTCTGCGCGTCATATTGCTGACTGTCTGACCCCTCAAACACCGGCAAAACTCATCCGCTGACGGATGAGCAACGATTTCAGGGCGGTTGACGGTAATATTTTCAATCCTCAACCCTTGTATTTGCGGCTCTATGATCCGTTTTATTGTTTCCACCTCCGGTAATTCCGGCATGGCTGTCACCGCCCCTCTGTCAAAATATATCTACATCCTCTAGCAAAAAGTCGATAAGATTGCAGTGAAAGAATCCGTTGTCATCATAGAAGTTGTGGGGGATATCCATCCGTATCACAACTTTTTTGAAGAAGTCCCCTGTCAGTTTCAGAGACTGTAGTTCCGAGTTTTCTTTCTTGCTGTTGTCCATCTGATATGCCGACTGAATATAAATGCGTCGGTCAGCGTCATTTACGACAAAGTCAATTTCGCGCTGAATCTTTTCTGAATGCCTGCGCTCCGTGACCACTCCTACATCTACGGAATATCCTCGGCGCACCAGCTCATTATAAATGATATTCTCCATAATATGCCCCGGATCAAACTGGCGGTAATTAAGCCTTGCATTGCGCAGACCGATATCCGTATAGTAATACTTATTCGGATAGTTGAAATAGGTCTTGCCCTTGACATCATACCTTCTCGCCATTTCTATAAGAAACGCGTCCATCGTGTGTGACAAGTATGCGGAAACCAGCTGGCTGTTTATTCTTTCATTCCGCATGGACGTCAACGCATTCGAAATGTTAGTGGGATTCGTCAGTGAGCCGATCCCCGAAGCGATAAAATCAAGTATGGCATTCAGCACATCCTCGCGCTCCAGACTGTTCCGCTCCACAATATCCTTTATATACAGCTCATCATACAGATTCTTCAGATAGGCCTTCTTCTCACTCTCATCATCCAGAGCAGTGATTCTGGGCATACCTCCGTAAAGCATATACCAATCAAGCGCGGTTTTTTTATCTCCGCCCATATAGGCATAAAATTCCGCAAAGGACAGAGGATAAACATGAATCTGCACAGCCCTGCCCCGAAATTCCGTCGCGATATCCTTTGACAGCATTCTGGAATTGCTGCCCGTCACATACACATCAAGGTTTTTGTACGACTTCAGTTCGTTCAGCATATCATAGATGGTGATCTCGATACCCCTGTTTTCTTCGTCCCTTACCTTTATCGTGAACTGAACTTCATCTACAAGCAGAAAATACTTTTCGTCCTGATTGGCTCCGACGATGCTTTCTACATATTCGCACAGAGCAACAGGATTGCGGAATTTATAAAACCTGCGTTGATCAAGCTCCAGTCTCAGAATATGGTCATCCGCTACCCCCTGTTCCAGCAGATAGCTATAAAACAGGTCAAACAGCAATACGGATTTGCCACAGCGGCGAATGCCCGTAATAACTTTAATTTCCCCATTCCACATATTGCGGATCAGTCTGTTCAGATAAAAATCCCGCTCTATCATTTTTACCTCATACTTTTAACGCATACGTCCTAAGTTTATGATAAGTATAATGTAAAGGATTCGAAAAGTCAATCAGGCTATCATGTTTTATCAAAAACTTTTGGCGCAAGCGTCCTAAGTATAATGTTTCCCATATTGTGATGAAGTAATGCATCGCCTGATTGCGTTAAGAGAGCTTATGTTTCAACTGTTGGTTGAAATTCCAAGAGTAATTCTTTCACATACCTTGATGATTGTGGTAAATAGGGTCTAATCTAAGCCTCGAAATCGGTTGTTCCGGAACAATAGTCTTCTGTCTGCATGCATCTGATAATTCCTACTTTCATTCCGTTATCTCCAAATTTTTATTTTCCATGATATCCAATATCACTTGGTTCATCTGCTTCATTCCCTCCACTCCAATCTTCGCAAGATTGGAGATACATTCTTCCGGGGTGACTGCACAGATACCGTCTGTCGGACGAAGTCCCACATCAGAGACAGCCAGCATCGCACTGAGCATCGCCGTACAGATAGCGGTTGACAGCTTCAAAGCACAACCCACTTTGCCGCCATCACAGATCATACCGGCGATACTTCCCGTCATATTGCGGATTGCAAAGCCAATCTGTTCATCGGTTCCGCCCATCAGCCAAGTCACAGCCGCGCTCGCTGCCGTACAGGATGCAATGGCACAGGTGCAGACAGGCGCCAATTTCCCGATTTTCCGGTTAATGTACTCATTCAGAAGATGACCAAAGGCCAGGGCATGAAGAAGCTTTGACCGACTGGCTTTGATTTCATTTGCTGTTTCCACAACAGGCAGGATCACAGCAATTCCCTTACTGCCGCTTCCTGCACTGCTCATGGTACTGTAAGGACATCCCTCCAGTCTGGCCTCTGTTGCCGCTGTGACTTTATTTACGGCACGTTCAATCAGGCTGTTGCCCCATATATCTCCGCCAGATTCCGTGTGCAGCACACCAGCAATGCCAATGCCCGGATTATGAATGAATCCATATTCGGCCAGAGCATGATTCATATCGACGCCATCCATAAGGAAGTCCAGTTCTTCATCGGAAGCATTGGAAACGATTTCCTTTATATGAGAAACCGAGCTATTCTGTAGTAACTGCAAAAGATCATCATCAGATACCGTAGCTTCTGTGGCCTTTTCAAAAATTGTATTTCCATTCACCGTCCTCTTTACGATGTTGGTATGCGCTCCGCTGATGATACTTTCTCCGTGCCCTGCAGATGTTGTAACGGTACAATGGGCATAGACCCCGGAAGCCATCGAATCAATCATTACCTTCACATTTCCATCACCAACTAATTCCTTTGCCTTTTTGGCAATGGCTGGCGTGATGAATTTCATAATCTCCAGACCGGCCTGCGGTTTTGCAATCAACGCTCCCAATGCAGCAGCATAATCCAGGCCAACCCGATCAAAGCCTGCAATTCCTACGGAACAGCCATTTTTGTAAAGCCCCGGGCTTGTTTTTAACACAATGGCTTCAATTTCTCCGCCGAGCGAAGCTGCCACATCGGCTGCCGCAATCGCTGCACAAACCGGCTCTGTGCAGCCAAGCGCCGGAACCACGTTTCTATGTAGCAGCTCCAACATACCCTGTTTGTCAAAATTCTTTCTCTCCATAACCGTTCCTCTGATTAAAGCGACACTTTTATAGTTCATCTTTTCCCATCCCAAATGATAATAGCAATCGGGAACCTTTGCACTGCCCCAGATTTCAGTAACACCCATCTTTCTGGCTTCATCAAAAACGACCTTCTGCATTTTCCTGCCCGGGCATACAAGTGTATTATATTTGACATCTGTCTGGCTTTATGATACAGTATACGCAAAGAGCGATGGAAAGTCAATACGCGTCACGTAAGTTTGACAAAACCTCTTTTGTGTTTGACTTTTCAATGGATATGGAGGTAACGCATGTATAAGGGAAACAATCCATCTGCCCTGCGGTCAAGAAAGGAAATCGTTCGGTGTTTTCTGGAAGAGCTCAAGGATACGGACCTGGAAGCACTTTCGATCAAACAGATTATGGACGCTACCGATTTGTCAAGGCAGACTTTTTATCAGATTTTCGATTCCAAAGATGAAATTATAGAATACTGTCTGGATACGCTTTTTTCTGATTTCATTTCCCACACAAAAGAAAAGACCATAGAAAGCTTATGCGACGCCGCCAGTCTTTTCTTCAACTTTTTTGATACACACAGGGATACATTGGCTCTATTCATCAAAAACGGAAAAAGCTGCGTCGTGCAGCGCAAGTGCCGGGAATACTTGCGGGACAGCCGATATATTCATTATGAATTATATGGGGTTCATTCTGAGCAGGACAAAGAATATGCCACTACCTTTGTGGTGAGTGGCATGGTTGCAATGCTGGAACAGTGGATAAAAGAGACATCCGAACCTATATTAAATGCGCAGGAGCTGGCACAGTTGGTCTGCCGTATTACAGGAGTGAATGAATTTTAAATCTCCCCTAGATATCTTTTCCGAAAAGCCAATCGGAATACTCCCCGTCAATCGTCATATCCTCATATTCTACGTATTTCCGCAACTTGTCCCGCTGGGCGTCCAGATTGTATCCATCCACCTAAATGGAAGTGGATACCCTTGTATAAATATAGCATGTCACATAGAACACGGCTGTATGCGCGAACATGTCGATAATGTTACAATATAACTTCCTATTTCAGGGCCTTCCAATAACCGGATTTTTTGGAACCCGCGCGCTCTATATATCCCAGCTTTTTCAATGTTGAAATTGCCGTATATACCGTTGTTTTTCCAACTTTAATTTTTTCCATCAGACGAGCCCTCGTAATATTGGGATCATTCCGAATCTCCGCCAAAATACGCACCTGTGTCTCGGTCAGCCCTGCTTCCACCGATGCTTCATCAACGTTTTTATTGCTCACTTTATTGCTCACCTATTATAACACCGGCGAGCAATAAAAGTGAGCATTAAATTGGAATTTTTAATTTTTCTCGTTGTTGGCATCTAAACTCCATCTACGCTTCGCCTGATTTCGTTAAGAGAGCGCATGTTTCGACGTTCCCCGTCCAGGGGAACATATCCACACATCTCACCCGTTCCATCCGATAACCCGCCGCCTGCAGCGCCGCCAGGTCCCGCGCGAGGCTCGTTGGCTTGCAGGAGATGTAGAGCATCCGCTCCACGCCGTAGTCGATGATCTTCTTCAGCGCCTTGGGATGGATGCCGTCCCGGGGCGGGTCGAGGACGATGAAATCCGGCTTCTCCGCAATCGTGTCCAGCACCTTCAGCACGTCCCCGGCAATGAACTCGCAGTTTGTGAGGCCGTTGAGCAGTGCGTTCTCGCGGGCGGCGGCGACCGCCTCCTCCACGATCTCCACGCCGGTCACCTTCCGCGCGACCGGCGCGAGCATCTGGGCGATCGTGCCGGTCCCGCTGTACAGGTCGAAGACGAGCTGATCCTTTGTATCCCCGATATAGGAACGCGCCGTCTCGTAGAGTAGCTCCGCCCCCAGAGAATTTGTCTGGAAGAAGGAGAAGGGCGAGATCCGGAAGCGTAGCCCCAGCAGCTCCTCATAGAAATAATCTTTTCCATACAAAATGTCCGTGCCGTCATTCTGTATCACATCCGCGAGGCTGTCGTTCTTCGTGTGGAGAATGCCGGCCAGATTTCCGTCCAGCGGAAGTGCAAGCAGCGTGTCGCGCCAGTCCTCAAGATTCTCCTCCCTCTGCGTCGTCGTCACGAGTGAAACGAGAATCTCCCCCGTGCGCACGGCCTTGCGCACGAGCAGGTGGCGCAGATAACCCTCATGCCGCAGCTTTCGGTAAAACGGCGTTTCCTTCGCCGTAAAATAGTCAAGCGTCGCGCGCAGGATCCGCCGGAAATCCACGTCCACGATCTCGCAGTGATCCACGGTCACGATGTCATAAAAGCTGCCGCGCTTATGCATGCCAAGCGAGAGCGGGCCGTCCTTCACCTCGTCGCCGAAGGAAAACTCCATCTTGTTCCGGTAGGCGAGGCGCCGCGGACTCTCCTTGATACCCTCAAAGCGATATTCATAAGCAAAGTCCTTCACTGCTTCGTCCAGCAGCTCCTTCACCTGCCCAGCCTTCAGCTTCAGCTGCTCCTCATAGGGCAGACTCTGGTAGACACAGCCGCCGCAGGCCGGATAATGCGGACAGCCTGGCTCACACTCTGCTTCCGCCCGCTCCAGCACCTCAAGGATGCGGCCCTCCGCGCGTCCGCCGCGGAGCTTCTGCACTGCGAAACGCACCCGCTGTCCGGGAAGGCCGCCCTTCACGGTCACAATCTTTCCATCGATCTGAATTCTGCCTTTATTCGGAAAGTCCAGCTTTTCGATTGTGCCCTCGCAAATCTGTCCTTTTTTCATCTTCGTATTTCTTCCTCCGTCTTGTTGTCGATTACTCCATATTGCAACATGACCACACATAAAAGCAAAGAGCTTCTGTCTCACTTGTCCCGCAGGCGCCGCCAGCATTCACCCTAAAGGATTTATCCTAAAGGACTAACTGCGTGTCGTGCTCTTTAGAGAATTAGCTGCATGTCATACTCTTCAGAGTACTTGATTCGCGCACCTTATTATGCAGATCAACTCGTTTGGGATTTTATATAAGAAAAATCCCCCTACCCGGCCCTATGTCCGGACAGGAGGAACCTCTTCATATCTCTTATTTCCATTCGATGCGCTACGCTTCCTCGTCCTCGCTCTCGCCATCCTCTTCGTCTTCGACCTCCGCGTCCTCGAGCTCGTCATCATCAAAGAAATCGTCGTCGAAATCTTCATCAAAATCCTCGTCGAAATCTTCCAGATAATCCGGCGTGAAGAAGCGGTACACCGCATAGGCGATACCGACAACCGCGAGCACTGCGCCGATCGTGATCAGTACCCACATCAACGCGTTCTTTTTCTTTTCTTCTTCCTTCTTAATATGAAGCAATTCACCGAGCATCTCATTGGTCTTCGCTGCGTTCAGTAAATCCTCTATACGACTGTTCATGACGGATACCTCTTTTCTTTTTTATAATGTCCAAGTATAACATACTTCCGCTGATTATGCAATCAGCCCAGCTTTTTCAGCTTCGCGAAGGAGGCGAACATCCGCTTTACGCCCACGCGGTCGAAGTCCACCTTCACCTCATAGTCGCGTCCGCCGTCGCTGATCTCCTGCACCGTACCCTCGCCAAACTTCATATGCCGCACGCGGTCTCCGACCCCGTACTCCAGGGAGGTCGCCTTCTTCACTCTGAACTGTTCGAGTCCTGCCGGCTTCGCGTGGAAGGCCTCCCGCGCCTTCTGGCGCTCCGCGCCGCGGGCCGCTTCCTGGGCTTTCGGCATACGGGGAACCGCATCCCGGCGCGCGAGCGTCTCCGGCGGGATCTCCCGTACAAAGCGGGAGACATTGTTATACTGATTTTCCCCGCGGATCATGCGGACGCGCACGCAGGTCAGCGTCAGGCGCCTCATGGCGCGCGTGATGCCAACATAGCAGAGCCGCCGTTCCTCCTCAATCTCCTCCTCGGCATTGTCCGCGGCGATCGACATATAGCTCGGGAACAGGCCGTCCTCCATGCCCGTCAGATAGACGTAGGGGAATTCCAGTCCCTTCGCGCTGTGAAGCGTCATCAGAAGCACCCGGGCGTCCGAATCGTCCATGCTGTCGATATCCGCGACCAGCGCCACCTCCTCCAGAAAGCCGCTGAGCGTCGGATTCTCCTCACTCTCCTCATAGAGAGCCGCCTTGCTGATCAGCTCATCGATATTGTCCAGGCGGGCGAGCGATTCCTCGGTATTCTCATCCTTCAGCTCCTGCGCATAGCCGGTCCGCTCCAGAATTTCATCAATCAGCTCTTCGATCGAGAGCTCCGCAAGGCGCAGCCGCAGCGAGTGAATCAAGGTCACAAAGCCCTGAATCTTCAGCGCCGCCTTGCCAAGGCCCGGGATCTCATTCGCCGCCTCCAGCGCTTCAAAGAAGCTGATGCCGCGGGAAGTCGCATAGCTCTGCACCTTGTTCAGCGTCACAGCCCCGATGCCGCGCTTCGGCACATTGATAATCCGGTTCACCGCCAGGTCGTCCAGGCCGTTGTCAATCGTCTTGAGATAGGCGAGCACATCCTTGATCTCCCTGCGGGAATAGAAGTTCACGCCGCCGATCAACCGGTACGGAATATTCGCGTACAAGAATTTTTCCTCAAAGGCGCGGGACTGCGCATTCGTCCGGTACAGTACTGCGAAATCCTTATACTCTGCCTCGCCGGAAGATTTCATGCAGCGAATTTCGCCCGCTATGTACTCCGCTTCCTCATAGCCGGTCTGGAACTGCCGGAAGTCCACCGGTTCTCCCGTCCCATTGTCCGTCCAGAGCGCCTTGGCCTTGCGCCCGCGATTGTGCGCAATGACCCCGTTCGCCGCGTCAAGAATGTGCTGCGTCGAGCGGTAATTCTGCTCCAGCTTCACGACCTTCGCCTCCGGGAACACCGACTCAAAATCGAGAATATTTCGGATATTCGCCCCGCGGAATTTATAGATGGACTGGTCGTCGTCCCCGACCACGCAGAGATTGTGGTGCTCCCTGGCCAGAATGCTGATCATCTGAAACTGCACCGTATTCGTGTCCTGGTACTCGTCCACAAGAATATACTGAAAACGATTCCGGTAATACTGCAGCACATCGGGACAGACTTTCAGAAGCTCCACGGTCTTCACCAGCAAATCATCGAAATCGAGTGCATTATTTTTCTTCAGCTCCTTCTGATACTCAAGATAGGCCTGCGCGATCTTCTGCTGGCGGAAGTCATCCCCGGCCTGCAGGCGCAACTCCTCCGGGGAAATGCAGTCATTCTTCGCGCGGGAGATCGCCGCGAGCACCGCGCGCTCCTTGTAGACCTTCGTGTCGATCTGCATGCGGCGGCAGACATCCTTGATCACCGTCTTCTGATCCTCCGCGTCGTAGATCGAGAAATTGGTGTCGTAGCCGAGCTGGTCGATATGGCGGCGCAAGATCCGCACGCAGGCTGAGTGGAAGGTGCTGACCCAGATGCTCTCCGAGCCGTAACCCACCATCTTGTCCACGCGCTCATGCATCTCTCCCGCCGCTTTATTCGTAAAGGTAATCGCCAGGATATTCCACGGGTTCACGCCACATTCTTCAATAAGGTAAGCAATGCGGCAGGTCAGCACCCGCGTCTTGCCCGATCCGGCTCCCGCCAGAATCAGAAGCGGCCCTTCCGTGCAGAGCACCGCCTCCCGCTGTTCCCTGTTCAGTGTTTCCAGATTGTCCATCGGGTATTCCTCTTTCTTTTTGTCTTTCATTCCGGTATCTTCCAGTCTATCACAGGAATCGAAGCCTGACAAATGTTTTGCGCTTGCCAGCGCCGACAATTGCCTCTATAATAACTATTCAGAACAGCAGGCCACAGACCGCCTTCTTTCGAAGGCCATATGCCGCTTACTGAAAGGAGCTCTGCCATGTATCGTAAAATCAAGCGTATTCTGGCGATAATCGCCATTATCATTATCTGCCTTCTGTATCTTTGCACCTTTATTCTCGCCTTTTTTCAGGGTGAGCGCGCGAAGGAACTACTGATGCTCTCCCTCGTCGCCACCGTCGTAATCCCGGTGCTGATGTATATTTATCTGTGGCTGTTCCGGCTCTTCCGGGGCGACGATTCTGACGACGATCCCGATAAATAGATCTTCACCAAAGTTTCTCCTTCGCATATATTACACTAAAGATTCCTGCGGAGGAAAGAAAAATGAAAAGATTTCTCTGTTTTCTTCTGATCAGCTTTGCCGCTCTCACCCTGTATGGCTGCAGCGGCAAGGACGATCAGGTCACGGAAGGACTGACTCCCGTTACGTTAAATGAAGTCGCTCATTCCATCTTCTACGCGCCGCAGTATGTGGCGATTGAGAACGGTTATTTCGAGGAAGAGGGCATCGCGCTCACGCTTGTCAACGGTGCAGGAGCCGACAATGTGGCCGCTGCGCTGATCGCAGGCGAGGCAGACATTGGCTTCATGGGGAGCGAATCCTCCATCTACATCTATAATCAGGACTCCGACGACTATTTCATCAATTTTGCCCAGCTCACACAGCGCGCGGGAAATTTCCTTGTATCAAGAGACCCTGTGGAAAATTTCGAATGGACTGACCTAAAAGGCTGCTACGTGCTCGGCGGGCGCGCAGGCGGCATGCCGGAGATGGTTTTTGAATTCATTCTGAAGAAAAACGGGATCGATCCGAAGATAGATCTGACGATCGATCAAAGCATCGATTTCGGTTCTACAGCCGCAGCCTTTACAGGAGGTAGCGCCGACTTCACGGTGGAATTTGAGCCGAGTGCCACCGCGCTGGAACAACAGGGCGAGGGCTATGTCGTCGTCTCACTCGGCGAGGCGTCCGGCTATGTTCCTTACACCGCTTACTGTGTGAAGCAAAGTTATCTGGCCGAAAATCCGGAAATCATTCAGGCCTTCACAAACGCGCTGCAGAAGGGCATGGACTACGTGCAGACCCACACGCCCGCCGAGATCGCGGAGGTCATCCAGCCGCAGTTTGCGGAGACCGATCTCGATACGATCACAACAATTGTCACGCGCTACTATGAGCAGGACACCTGGAAGGAAAATCTGATTTTCGAGGAGGAGAGCTTTGAGCTCCTGCAGAATATTCTGCAGGAAGCAGGCGAGTTGGACGCATGGACGCCCTACAAAGATCTGGTTGACACGAGCTTCGCCGAGACTGCCTTACAGTAGCCCACATGTATTCGAAAAAACTTCCGGCGATTTTTCAATCGCCGGAAGCGTTTCTAGAAATCTTCCTCCTTCAGCAGAAAGTTGCCATCCTCATCCGTATTTTTCCCAGTGATTCGGGCGATCATATGCCCGATCGTGCTCTTCTCTGCGTGTTCGACCGCTGCATCGATAATATCCTTAACCTCGGCTACCGTCACGTTGTGTTCGAGTGTCTGGCGGCTGCCAATTCGATCGTACAAGGCCAGAACGCCAAATTCATCAAAAGCGTATCCCGCCTCCAACGCATATGCTTTTCCGAAATTCACCAGTTCATCATTGCTGAAAATCGGAATATCGACCGTATAATCGAATTTTGAGGCGAAATTCTTATTTCTCAGGAAAATGCGCTCAACCTCTTCCGCAGAATCCTCCAGAATCACCAGAAGGCCGCCCGTATCGCCCTCCATCACAAGGCTCAAACCGACCAGCGTCTCATCCGCCAAGCCACCCGCACCCTCAATGATCAACGCGCCGCCCTTTAGCTTAGAAAACACCTCGTATACGTCCTTTGAATTCAGCTTCTTTCCACTGACCTTCGCAAGCTTCCTGCCCTCAATCCGTTTCTCCTTCTGGAGCGCCTTCACCACATCGATCGCCAGCGTCGTCTTTCCGTTTCCACGCGGACCGGTAATTACAAGGTTGCCGCTGGAAGAACTGCTCTTATTTTCATCTACGGCACCCTTCAAAAGCCCGGACAACTGTTTGCTCATGCCACTCACCGAAGTGAAATAAGTAAAAAGCCGCGCCTGCTCCCGGGTCAGATGCCCGGCCTTTACTGCCTTCTCCGCTGTCTGCGCAGCTAAGGAA
Source organism: Lachnospiraceae bacterium (assembly GCA_021203465.1). GTDB lineage: Bacteria > Bacillota > Clostridia > Lachnospirales > Lachnospiraceae > Hominiventricola. The sequence goes on from JAJQBC010000119.1 coordinate 12,982, forward strand.
CGCTCAAGCTCCTGAATCGTATTCAGAGATGCCGTCTCGGATGACACCGTTCCCTTTTTCTCCTCGGTCACGGAACTTCCCAGATCCTCCAGAAGCTCTCCGCCCCCGGCTTCTTCCTCTTCCGCGTCTACATCCTGCGGCAAATCATCCTCCGTCACAGCCGTGGCAGCTGTCTCCTGCTGCTCCTGTTCGATCTCATTCAGGATCTGACGCACATCCTCCGGGATCTCCGCCGTCGTCCCGGAAATGATCTTCATCAGCTCCGCGGTCTCCTGCTTCACGCGCTCCTTGCGCACCTGTGCATTCTCAGCACCCGCTTCCAGAATCGCTTCCGTCTTTGCTTTCTGATCCTCCCACTCAGCCAACACATCCGGGATGGAGAGCGGACCGGTCTGGGGCTTCTGCTCGGGCGTTTCTTCCGCCCGTATCTCCGAAATATCCTCTTCCGTGAGTTCAGGCTCCGATGACTTCAGCTCCACAGGTTCCAGGGTCTCCGGCTCCACAGGTTCCGACCCGACAAGCTCAGGCTCCGAGGCTTCCGGCTCGGCAAGCTCTGGCTCGGCAGCTTCCTGTTCAACAGATTCAGGTTTCGGAATTTCCGACTCCACAGGTTCCGGCTCAGCAGACTCCGGCATCTCCAGTTCTTTCAGGCCAAGCTCCTCCAGATGGAAATCCTCCAGGCTCAATTCCTCCACCGGCTTCAACTCATCCGGCTCGGACTCCTCCGACTCCGATTTCCCCTGCTGCTCTGGCTTATCCACAATATTCGATAATCCGAATACAGATTCCTTCATTTCCGGTTCCGGCATCACCGGAACCGCTACCGTCGCCTCCTGCAGTTCCTCCAGATCACACAGAAGCTCAAACTCCGGCGGCATATCCTCCTCGGGCTCAGATTCCGGTTCCAGCGCTTCTTCCACCTCCCTGGATACTGATGCGGCAGGCTCTACTCCGGCGGACTCTGGTTCGCCTGATTCCGATTGCGCCGAATCCGACTCCTGCACAAAAGTCTCAGATACACTCTCCTCAGAAACATCCTCTTCCAACCCGTCCAGGCTCAGCTCCACCAGCTCGATCCCTATCTCTTTCTCTTCTTCATCCGCTTCCTGCTCCTCAGCCTGCGGAACAGGGGCGGGCTCAGGTTCGGGCACCGGCTCCTCCACACTTAAATCCGGGATGTCAATCGTCGCCTGCGACTGCAAAAGCTCATCCAGATTCGCAGCCAACTCCGCCTGTAGATCCATCGTGCTGAACTTTCCGGCTTCGACTGCAACCTCCGTATCCTCAAAATCGTCGCTCGATATAACGACTCTGCCCGGATTGTCATATTTTTCCTGCTGTGCGGCAGTCAGAGGCTGATATCTTTGCTTCAGCTCCATCGCCTTACGGACATATTCGCCCTCACTGAACCATAAGATCAACTCATCGCATTCGCGGACGCAGTCCTCCTCCATTCCCGCCTCGGCATAGAGACTGGCTAGCTCATAAGCCCAGCGCTCCTGATATTCACAGGTTTTATAATCCTTCAGAATTCGGATCTGATCCGTCACGGCAGAGCCGCGCTCACGATATATCTGGTATTTCAGGATATAACGGCTCTGATCATGGGGCGCAACTTTCACAAATTCCCGATAGAGGGCGATCGCTTCCTGAAACTGATGCATCCTCGTCGCGACCTCGGTCATCTTGTACAGCAGCATACGTCCTACCGGGGCGCGATCATAGGCGATATTCAGGATCTCCATACAGTCCTCATATCGTTCCTCCGCCTCATAGACTTCCGCGACGACATAGAGCATATTGGGATTGCGCACACGTCGCCAATCAATCGAATCCGCGATCTTCGCCGCCGTCTTGTAATCCTTCTTTTTGGCCAGCTTCTCTATCTGCTCCGCCTTCAGACGATACTCATATTTGTCCAATGGATCATACCCTCTTTTCTATCTATACTTCCATCAATCTGGCGCACCCGCACGCCAGAGAACCAGCTCCAATATGGCAGGCGACACTCAGGGACAGTTCATGTACCAGAATGTTCGTCTGTTCCGGAAACTCCGCTTCGATCTCCTTTTTAAACTCCTGCGCGGCCACTTCATTGCGCGTATGTGCAATCGCAACCTGCATCCTTGCTCCCGCAAAGCGCTCCTTCATATCCTTATGCAAAGCATCCAACATCGTGCGCTTGGCCGCATTGACCGTCCGCACCTTCGCAAAAGCGTCCAGCTTCCCGCCCTGAATCTGCAGTACCGGCTTCAGCCGCAGCATCGTCCCAAGCGCCGCCCCGGCCGGAGTGACTCTGCCGCCTTTCTTCAGATACTTGAGTGTCGGCACCATGATATAAATGCTGGCCTCAAGTCCCTCTCTCTCCAGCGCCTCGCGAATCTGCGCCGCGCTCCTGCCCGCTGCGGCCAGATGAAGTGCATCCAGAACGGAACAGACCTGTGTGACAGAAATGCGCTGATTGTCAACCACCTGCACCCTCCCGCCATAATCCTCCGCCAGTATTCGTGCGGTCTGACAACTCCCGGAGAGCCCACTCGACATGGGAATATGGACGATCTCATCATGCGTCTGAAGCAGCTCGTCCCACATTCTGGTAATAGCCTCCGGGGAAGGCTGAGATGTACATACGTCAGCATCCTGCTCCAGGTAGGCATAAAAGTTCTCCGGAAAAAGTGTGACTCCATCAAGGAACTCCTTCCCGTCAATCGTAAACGGCATAGGAAGAACATAAATTCCCAGCTCTTTCGCCCATTCCTGCGAAATACCACTGTTGCTGTCTGTCATGATCGCTACATTTCCCATAAGATAGATATCCCCTTATAATTTTTCCCAGCAAAAATAACAGTGATAATGCTCCCGGCTCCCTGAAGGAACCAGATTTTCTGCCCCACAGTAACCGCAGCGGACACAGATCTGCCCCTGACGGATTTCCTCCCCATAATCGCCGCGAAGACCCAGTCTGGCTGGCTGGCCTTTTGAATAGGCCGCCTCGTAGCTGCAATTATCGCTCGAAATCTTCGTCTGCTCACTGTACCGTTTTTCCTGTACAGTCTGCTTCGCCTCTCTCTTCTGGTTCGGTCTGGCCGATGCCCTCTGTTTCTTCAACGGACTCTTTTTCGGCTTTACTGTCTTCGACATGACCGGGGAGGACGGCGCCGAATTCTGTCTGGCCATATCCGGGGCGCTCTTTCTGTTGTCAGAACTGCCTGCCCTTTTCTTCTTCGTGTAACGGAAGATCAATGCAATAATGACAATATAAATAATCAGCGTCATCATAGGAACCCTCAGCCTCCTTTTCAAGCACTTTTAACCCTATTGTATTATAGCAAAACACCTCGCATAAAACAAGGAGCGCTTAGGCAGATTAGACAGGTTTTTACACAAAAAAAGAGCCTTTTCGGACTCTTTCCTTTATGTACCAGAAACAGGATATTTCTGGATACCTCTATGGATACCTTTTAAATGGTCAGTGCTGAAATACCTTGCAATTTCGAGCACTTTTGAATAGTGGATAGGGGAATCGAACCCCTGTTTCCGCCGTGAGAGGGCGGCGTCTTAACCCCTTGACCAATCCACCATGCGGCTGTCGTACCGACGTGACTAATATACCATAAGTATTTTTAAAATGCAAGCCCTAAATCTTACTTTTTTTCAGGCTTTTTTGCTCCCACTCAGAGCGCCTTCATGGCGTCCTTCACAGTGGATACGCCGACCAGCTCGATACCAGAACCATTCCTGATCTGACTCAGGCAACTTTCCGGGAGAATTGCACGCGTGAAGCCCAGCTTTTTCGCCTCCTGCACGCGCTGCTGCGCCATACTTACCGCACGCACCTCGCCGCTTAAGCCCACCTCGCCGAAAACAATCGTCCGATCCGAGATCGGTGTATCCCGGTAACTCGAGATAATCGCGAGCACAAGGCCAAGATCCATCGCCGGCTCGCTCAAACGCACGCCGCCGGCAATATTGACATAAGCGTCATAGCCGGAGAGCGGCAAACCCAGACGCTTCTCCAGTACCGCCATCAAAAGATTCAGACGGTTGTAGTCCATCCCGGCGGCGGTACGCCGTGGAAGGCCAAAATTTGTCCTGCACACAAGCGCCTGCACCTCAAGCAGCATTGGCCGTGTTCCCTCCATCATACAGACAACAACCGACCCGGAAGCCCCCTCCGGCCTTCCACTCAGCATGTACTCGGATGGATTGGGCACTTCTTCAAGCCCCCGATCCGTCATCTCGAAAACTCCGATCTCATTGGTGGAGCCAAAACGGTTCTTGACCCCGCGCAGAATACGATAGGAGGCGTGACGGTCACCCTCAAAATAGAGCACGGTATCCACCATATGTTCCAGCACACGCGGCCCGGCCACCGTGCCGTCCTTCGTCACATGGCCGACAATGAATACCGCTATGTTCTGCTGTTTTGCCAGCCGCAACAATACCCCCGTCGCCTCGCGGATCTGAGAAACGCTGCCCGGCGCGGAGCTGATCGACTCCTGATACATGGTCTGGATCGAGTCGACAACAATTACCTGCAGCCTCATCTTCAACACGATCGTCTCGATATCCGCCAGATTCGTCTCGCACAACAGCTTCAGAGAAGAAGAAAATTCCCCAATCCGTGCTGCTCGCAACCGAATCTGCTGCAGGGATTCCTCACCGGAAATATACAGAATCTGATCGAGCCGCTCCGAAAGAGCCCGGCATACCTGCAAAAGCAGCGTCGATTTCCCGATACCCGGGTCTCCGCCGACCAGTACGAGCGAGCCCGGAACAATCCCGCCGCCCAACACCTGATCGAGCTCCGCCATACCGGTCGGCAGCCGCTCCTGATCGTCAGAGCGAATCTCACTCAGCGCTATCGGCTCACGCAGCTCCCCCGCGCGCGCAGCTCTTCCCTTTGAAGACGGCGCCTTCGGTTCCTCCGCAAAGGTATTCCACTCGCGGCAGGCAGGACACTGTCCCATCCATTTCGCTGACTCGTAACCGCAGTTCTGGCAGAAAAAAAGTGTTGCATTTTTCTTCATGACGCCTCCTTTGGCCTCACAGCAAAACGAACCTTCCCATTCACTATTTTCACATCCACATGGTCGCCTTCTGCAATATTACCGACAAGTAATTCATCCGCCATGGGATCCTCAATCCTGCTCTGGATCGCGCGCTTCAGAGGGCGCGCCCCATATTTCACATCGTAGCCAGTCTCCGCCAGCCATTTCGTCACCGATGCTTTGAAGGACACCTCAATCCGCAGCTGCTCCCTGCAGCGATCCGCCAGCTCACCGAGCAGCATTCCGGCGATCTTCGCGATTTCCTCCTTCTGCAGCGTGTGAAAGACCAGCGTCTCGTCAATGCGGTTCAGGAACTCCGGCTTAAAGATCTGCCGAACCTCATTCATAACCGCATTTTTCATAAATTCATAATCCTGCTTCGCGTCCTCCTGCGAGGCAAAACCGAGCTTCTTCGGAGAAATAATCGAACCCGCCCCCGCATTGGATGTCATGATGATGACTGTATTTTTGAAATCGACTTTTCGTCCCTGCGAATCCGTGATATGACCGTCGTCCAGCACCTGCAACAAGATATTGAAGACATCCGGGTGCGCCTTCTCTATCTCATCGAACAGGATGACCGCGTAAGGATTCCGCCGCACCTTCTCGCTGAGCTGTCCGCCGTCGTCATGCCCGATATAGCCTGGCGGCGAGCCTATGATCTTCGCCACACTGTGCTTCTCCATATACTCAGACATATCCACGCGGATCATTGCGTCTTCACGGCCAAACAACACCTCCGAGAGCGCCTTGGAGAGCTCCGTCTTGCCTACACCGGTCGGTCCCAAAAAGAGAAAAGAACCGATCGGACGTTTCGGATCCTTCAAACCCACGCGTCCCCGTTTCACGGCCTTCGCAACCGCACTAACGGCCTCATCCTGTCCGATCACGCGCCTGTGCAGCTCCTTCTCAAGGCGGCGCAGTCTCTGGGAGTCCTTCTCCGCCAGCCGCTGCACCGGTATCTTTGTCCAGCGGGAAACCGTATCCGCGATCTGCGCCTCGGTCACGATATTGGTCTTCCGACCCCTGCGTCCCGCCGGATGCGCGCGCCGCTGCTCCAACTGTTCAAGCCGCTCGCGGCACAGGTGAGCCTGCGTGAGATCTCCGCCCATCAGCGCCTGCTCGAGCTCTTCGCGAACCTTCACAAGACTCTGCGCCGAGTCCTCCTGATCCTGGTTTTTCAAATACTGGCTCAACCGCAGGCCCGCCGCAGCCTCATCCATCAGATCGATTGCTTTGTCGGGCAGGAAGCGGTCATTCACATAACGTGCGGACAGCCTTGCCGCGGCCTCCAACGCCCCGTCCGTAATCTGTACTCGGTGATGCCTCTCATAGTAGGGGCGCAGCCCCTTCAGGATCTCAACCGTCTGTTCAATCGACGCTTCCTCGACCGTGATCGGCTGAAAGCGCCGCTCCAGCGCTGCATCCTTCTCGATATGCTTGCGGTATTCCTCAAGCGTCGTCGCGCCGATAATCTGAATCTCACCGCGCGCCATTGCGGGCTTTAAGATATTTGAGGCGTCCATCGCGCCCTCCGCGCCGCCCGCGCCGATAATCATATGCAACTCGTCAATGAACAGCAGCACCTTGCCATTTTGCCGCACTTCCTCGATCACATTCTTGATGCGCTCTTCAAACTCCCCCCGGTACTTAGAACCAGCCACCATCGCAGTCAGATCAAGAATACACAGGCGCTTTCCGCTCAGCGAGGCAGGCACCTTTCCCTGCGCAATGCGGGCAGCCAGGCCCTCAACAATCGCGGTCTTGCCCACACCGGGTTCGCCGATCAGGCAGGGATTGTTCTTCGTCCTGCGGCTCAGCACCTGAATCAGACGTTGAATCTCCTCCTCGCGGCCAATAACCGGATCCAGCTTTCCCTCCTCGGCAAGGCCGGTCAAATCCCGGCTGTACTGTTCGAGTGTCTGCGTCCCCGAGGTATGAGAGTCATCACGGTACTCCGCCGCTTTCTCGCCCATTGACTCGACCAGTGACATATAGAGATCGCGCAGCCGGATGTTCATCGTATTCAGCAGTCTTGAACCGACACATTCGCCGTCCTTCAGAATCGCAATCAAAATGTGCTCCGTCCCCGTAAGCACCTCATGAAAGCGTTTTGCCTCAGTGGAAGCATCATCCAGAATCTTCCGGGCCCTCGGTGTAAAATCACGTTCCTCTTCTGTCAGAACCGGGCTCTCTGCCGCGATCAGCTGGCTGATCATGCCTATGAGTTTTTCTTCTGTCACGCCGGCTCCCGCCAGCACCTGCCCCGCAGTGCAATCCTGCACACGCAAGAGCCCCAGCAAAATGTGCTCGGTTCCTGTATATGGATGCTTCATCTGTGCGGATACTTTTTTTGCCGCGGCCAGAGCCGCCTCTGCCTTGTCCGTATAAATGCGCATAAACCCTCCTTTTTCAGGTATAATCCTCATAAATTTCATCAATCAGACGATGCACGTCCTCCCGGCTAATATTCCGACAACTCCCTTTCGCAAGCGTCACCAGCAGCTCGCGTTTCATCTCCTCGAGCGCGCGCATCCGATCAGTGTCCACCGCGACAACCGCGCCCGTCCGGCGGTCGAGCCGGATGTAGCCTTCCTGCCGCAGGATCGTGTAGGCCTTGTTCACCGTGTGCATGTTGATGCCGATCTCTCCCGCCAGCTGGCGGACGCTCGGCAGCGCATCCCCCTCCCGAAGTCTGGAGGTGGCAATGCCCATAATAATCTGATTGCACAGCTGCACGTAAAATGCCTCGTCACTGTTAAAGTCTATTTCCAGATACATACTATTCCTGTCCTTATCCTTTGATTGTTATATTTGCAGTATAACAATATATTCTCTGAAGGTCAACAGAAATTCAAATTCACCCGCAAAAACGAGGGGCCGCCCTCTCATGGCAGTCCCCCGCTCATTTTCTCCGAACCGATCTATTCGCCGTCATCGAAATCATCCAGATCGATGATCTCCAATCCGTCGTCATCCGCCTTGCTTCTGGACTCTGGATCGTCAAAATCGGTTTCATTTTCCTCCAGATTCCCAACGATGACTGCGCTAGCCTTCTTTTTCTTCGGCTTCGACGCCGATATCGGCTCCTCCTCTTCCTCCTCTGGATCTGGATTTTTCAGCTTCCGAATGCGGAAGTGCTGGATCACCGCGATATTCAGCAGCACTATTGCAATCAGCGTCACGGCGAGGAGCAGCCACAGGCGGTTCCGCATATCAGTATTATAACGGGTCGCCTGATACTCGAGATCGTCCCGCAGGCCGTCCTCCTTCTCCTCAAGCTCCGTGATATAAGCCTGCTCGCCGTCATAAGCAATCTCATCAAAAAGCTGGACAGAACCTGTATCGTAATCATAACTGTACCAGCCTTTCTCCCCGTCTTGATTGATTCCATAAACCAGATAGCGGTTTGTGTCGTCAAAAATCTCGTCCACACCGTCGATCGTCACATGCTTATATGCGGGAAGCGTGTATTTTGCTCCCCATCCCAGATCAACATAGGAATACCGCGTCGGCACCGTCACATCCTCATCCGCTTCGATAAAGATAACCGTGTCCGAGCCGCTCTCAAGCTGAACATAAGGAATGACATTCCCCGTATCCGGATTGTACACAAACATGTCCCGGTAGCTCCCGTTGTCGCTGACCAGTCTTACCAGATAGATTCCCTCCAGCGTGTCGCTCTCTCTCACCTCACTGCTGATTCCCTGAATGTCAATCGTTGTCAGAGAAAAACCTTCCACATCAGTCGGGTGGTGAACGTAAAAGGTTCTGCCGTCGATAACAAAGCTGGCCCTCTCCGAGTCGTCTTCATCGTCATCAGAATCTTCCTCTGAACTATCCTCGTCCAAATCCACTTCATCCTCTTCAGCCAGTACATCGATCTCCTCGCCATCGACCTCAATAGTGCAGGACAAAATCTCCAGCGTCGTGTCTTCATCCGAGCTTCCGCGGAACGTGACCGTAAAGGTTGCGCTCGTATCATTCGGCACATAGGAGAGCTGCACCGTTCCATTTCCACCGCTGCCGGAGAAATTGTCTCCGCCGCTGCCAGAGATGTAAGTCAGTACACTCTTATCATAAGAAATCTCAAGCGTCGCCGACTCCATATCGGAATCGCTCGTGATCGTAAACTCCGCCGACACCGTCTCGCCATCCACAGCCGTCAGCTCCGTGTCTCCCTCCACCGAAGAAGAGGCGAAAGCAGTCATGCCAAAACACAGGAAGAAGAGGGCGGCCAGAAGGCCTGTCTTTCCTATTCCAAATTTTCTATTTCGCATACAATAAACTCACTTTCATCATCAGATTTCTTTACCATAAAGCCTTATCCGCGGAAAGTCAAGTAATTCACAGAATCTTCATACCTCGTCGATTGCCTTCCCGATGTCGCCGCGACAGTATTTGTTGTCGAAATCAATCCATTTCACAGCCTCGTAAGCGTTGCTGCGGGCGGCCTTCAGATCCTTTCCGGTCGCGGTCACCCCAAGCACACGCCCGCCGTTCGTCACAATCTTTCCGTCCGCGGAGAATTTACTTCCGGCGTGGAACACATAGTAGCCGTCCCGGTCCTTAAAGTTCTCAAGACCGCGGATCTCAAAGCCCTTCTCATACTTCACCGGATAGCCGTCGGAGGCCAGCACGACGCAGACCGCCGCATTGTCCTCAAATTCCAGTTCCACATTTTCCAGCGTCCCATCCACGCAGGCCTCCATCACGTCGATGATGTCGTTCTTCATGCGCGGCAGCACAACCTGCGCCTCCGGGTCGCCGAAACGGGCATTGTATTCCAGCACCTTCGGTCCCTTTTCCGTGAGCATCAGGCCGAAGAAGATGACTCCCTTGAAGGGCCGCCCTTCCGCCGCCATCGCGTCCACGGTCCGCTGATAAATATATTCTTTACAGAAGGCGTCGATTTCATCCGTATAGAACGGACTCGGAGAGAAGGTACCCATGCCGCCGGTATTAAGCCCCTGATCACCGTCGAGCGCGCGCTTGTGGTCCTGCGCGGAGGTCATAATGCGGATCGTCTTCCCGTCCACGAAGCTTAAGACCGACACCTCGCGGCCCGTCATGAACTCCTCGATGACCATCTGATTTCCGGCCGCGCCGAACTTCTTATCCAGCATGATCGTCTTCACGCCCTCGCGCGCCTCCTCGGGCGTATTGCAGATCAGCACGCCCTTGCCGAGCGCAAGTCCGTCCGCCTTGAGCACGATCGGGAAATCCGCCGTTTCCAGATAGGCGAGCGCCTTCTCCGGATCGTCAAAATTCTCATAGGCCGCGGTCGGGATATCATATTTCTTCATCAGATCCTTGGAAAATGCCTTGGAGCCCTCGAGGATCGCCGCGTTCTTCCGCGGCCCGAACACGTGCAGTCCGCGCGCCTCGAAGACGTCCACGACGCCGCCCACGAGCGGGTCGTCCATACCGATGATGGTAAGATCAATCTTCTTCTCCTGTGCGAAGTCCGCCAGGCGCTCAAACTCCATCGCTCCGATGTCCACGCACTCGGCATACTCCGCGATCCCCGCGTTTCCGGGCGCGCAATAGATCTTATCCACCCTCGGGCTCTTCGACACCTTCCATGCAATCACATGCTCTCTTCCGCCGCTGCCTACTATCAGTACCTTCATAGAAATCTCACCTTTCCGTCCTCGACTCTGACCTTTCCGTTCGCGATCAGATCGATCGCCTGCGGCATAATCACCCATTCCGCCTCGCGCATCACGCGCTGCTGCAGCTCCTCGGGCGTGTCATCCTGCCGCACCTCGACCGCTTTCTGCAGGATGATCGGTCCGGTGTCCGTCCCCTTATCCACGAAATGCACCGTCGCTCCCGTCACCTTCACACCACGCGCGAGCACGCCCTCATGCACCTTCAGGCCGTAATAATCCTTCCCGCAGAAGGAAGGGATCAGCGCCGGATGAATGTTGATGATCCGGTTTTCAAAGCGCTCCACGATCTTCTCCGGCATGACGACAAGGCAGCCCGCCAGCACAACGAGATCCGCCTCAGACGCGATCAGAGCATCGAGAAGCGCGTCATTAAACTGATCTCTGTCTGCATAATCCTTCGGACTGATGCACTGTGCGGGAATTCCGGCCTTTTCTGCCCGGGTAAGCGCATAGGCGTTTTTATTATTGCTGATCACACAGACAATCCGCGCGTTCGTGATGCGTCCGTCCGCGATCGAGTCGATGATCGCCTGCAGATTTGTGCCGCCGCCCGACACCAGCACCGCCAGCTTTAACATAAGGTCACACCCTTCTCGCCGCTCTCCACGGAGCCGATCACATAAGGATCCTCACCGGCCTCACGGATCGCCGCCATCGCGCTGTCCACATCTGACGGATCGAGGGCGAGCACCATGCCAATACCCATGTTGAAGGTATTATACATCATCTGCTCGGAAATGTTACCTTCCTCCCGCAGCATATCGAAGATCGGCAGCTTCGGCCACGTGTCCTTCTTCACGACTGCGCATGCCCCCTCTGGCAGCATCCGCGGAATATTCTCATAGAAACCGCCACCGGTAATGTGGCTGCAGCCCTTGATCTTCACGCCCGCGGCCTTCACATTCTTCAATGCCTGCACGTAGATCTTCGTCGGGACGATCAGCGCCTCACCAAGCGTCGATCCGAGACAGTCATAATACGTGGCAAGGTTCAGCGCGTTCACATGAAAGACCTGACGCACGAGCGAGTAGCCATTGCTGTGCACACCCGAGGAGGCGATGCCGACCAGCGTGTCGCCCTGCCGGATATCCTTTCCGGTGATCAGATCCTTCTCATCCACGATGCCGACCGCGAAACCCGCGAGATCATACTCTTCAATGGGATAGAAGCCCGGCATCTCCGCCGTCTCGCCGCCGATCAACGCGGCTCCGGCCTGTTTGCAGCCTTCCGCCACACCGCTCACGATCGTGGCGATGCGCTCCGGAATATTGCGCCCGCAGGCTATGTAGTCCAGGAAAAACAGCGGTTCGCCGCCCGCGCAGGCGATATCGTTCACACACATGGCCACGCAGTCGATACCGACCGTGTCGTGCTTGTCCATGAGGAAGGCAATCTTCAGCTTTGTGCCCACACCGTCCGTGCCACTCACGAGTGTCGGCTTCTCCATGTCCTTGTAAGCGCTCAGGGAAAATGCTCCCGAGAAGCCGCCGATCCCACCGAGCACCTCCGGCCGCATCGTAGCCTGCACATGCTTTTTCATCAGCTCCACCGACCGATAACCGGCCTCAATGTCCACTCCTGCGTTCTTGTAATCCATAACTGTCTCCTCCCTGCTGTACTCCAGCTGTTGCGATAAATTTCCCCGCCCGGCGGGCGGCAGATCGCTGTATATTTTTCCGGCTTCCGGCATCGTTACATCTGTGCCTGATAAGCCTTATAACCAAGCTTGTCGAGCTTTTCCGCCTTCGCCTCAACGTCCTCCTTCATCTCCTGCGAGTACGCCTTCAGCCGCTCAAGCAGCACCTCATCCGAGGTCGCGAGAATCTTCGCTGCGAGAATTCCCGCGTTCGCGCCGCCATTAATCGCGACCGTCGCCACCGGGATTCCAGTCGGCATCTGCACGATCGAGTAGAGTGAGTCAACGCCACCCAGATCTGAAGTTTTCATCGGAACGCCGATGACCGGCATCGGAAAGAGCGCCGCGCACATACCCGGCAGATGCGCCGCCTTGCCCGCACCAGCGATGATGACCTTAAAGCCCTTCGCCTCCGCGCCCTTTGCATACTCAAAAAAGACGTCCGGCTCTCGATGCGCGGAGATGATGGTCATCTCAAAGTCCACGCCCAGCTTTGCCAGCACGTCCGCCGCCTTGCTCATAACGGGCAGATCCGAATCGCTGCCCATGACTATTCCTACTTTCGCCATTGTGTACCTCCTCTGAAAAAGTTTATCATTACAACGCTTCATTCGCAAGTTTTATATTCACCGCTTCGGCATCATGTTCTATCTGTACAGACTCGCTCTCGCTCAGTGTCAGACGTAACGGACACTACACTCAGCCTTCGCCTGACGGCTCGACTTCGTTAAGTGCCGACGTCTGCCAATGGTCTGCCCAGATAGAACATAACACCGAAGCGCCAACACATTCACTATTCGTTACAGCTCCCGTTCTAGCGCCTCGTTCAGTTCCTCCGTCCCCGGCAAGACGAAGCGCCCATCGCGGATGATCGGGACGCGGCTGCCGTCCTCGCACAGAACCGCGATCTCCCTCAGCTCGTCGTAGGGAATTGTAATGTCCGTGTGACAATTGAAATAGGCCTTCTCCGGATCTTCCCGGCGGAGCGCAGAGCAGGCATTCTCCTTCGCAATGATCCGCTTGCCGTCCGGATTGAAGGTCGGCGTATCCTCCTCCCAGGAATAGCAGGTGTCACCGACCGCGAAGTGCGGCCCCGTCTTCTCGGCGATCAGGATCGGCATCAGCGCCTCAATATGATAGCGACGCGCGGCGACATAGGCCGTCGTATTCGTGCCGATTGCGAACTCGCCCATCGGGAGCGTGTCATGATGGTACAGGACATTTTCGCGGATGTATCGACGATTTTCCTCCTCGTCCTTGTAGTTCCCACAGCGATAATCGCTCACCATACCGTCACAAAAATGCAACTCAAGATCCTGATAGAGCAATCCGTTCAGGTAGACGCCGCTTACATGCAAGACGCCGTCTGTCCCTTTCAGCACGGGAGATGTGAACACCTCACCCACCGGAATATTCACGTCTGCTACGCAGTTCTCGAAAATGGTCTCCTTCTCCGAATCCTGAAGCTTTGCCAGCGCAACTGTGAGATCGGTGCGGTTCTTCCCAGAACCGAGGATATGGACAGCACGGCCGGTATCAAGCGCATCAATAATTGTCTGCTGAATCCGCTGATATGTCCGATAATCCAGCGTGTTGATGCGGACGGTTTCACGGAAAATGTCCTCAAACTGCGCGCCGATATCCGGCACCGGAAACGCAATGATCGTGAAGCTGCGTTCCTCACCCGGAATATACTCATTTGTGATCTGTGCGGCAAGACTGTTTGCGCGCACCTGCTGCTTCTGTTGCTTTTCGTCCAGCTTCAGAACACTCTTCTTCACCTCCGGGACAAAGGGCGCCTCACCGAAGATCTCCATGACCGCGGGACCCGCATGTCCGCGCGCCAGATCCTTATACTGCTCAAACGCACTTTTCAGCGCCCCGATCCGGCGCTCGACGAAGGCGCTGTCCATAAAAATCGCCGCGTCGCCCCTGTGGTCATAGTCATACTGCCGGTTCGGCGATGTCCCATAATAACCGATTTTATTATTCTCACGCATATTGACGCGACTAATCGCCGCGCGGTAAAGGATACTCTGGAGTCCCATCTCCTCAAAATTCTTTACTGCTTCCCGGATGATCCGTTCGAAGCCAAGGCAATAGCGGATGTTCACGGTTTTCTTCTTGGATAGGTCTTTGCCCGTGACCTCAAAGCCGATGCGGTAACCTTCCGTGAAGACCGACGCGATTTTCACGATCTCCTCTTCTGGCAAGGTATTCAGAAAAGCGCTCATCCGCAGTTCCGTGTCGCTCACATACTCTCCAAAGCGATAGAGATAGCGCAGATCCTGAAGATCCACTTCCATAATAATGTCGCGCGCGAAGGACAGCGAGGGGTCAACCTGCTCGCGCACCCGCGCAGTGACGGTCACGTCACAGTAATCGCTGACAAACCAGTACACATCATCCCGCAGCTGTTTCACCGGGGGCAGCTGCCCGTCCTCGAGCTCCGCGTGAATCTGTAAAAAGAGCTCCATATGAATCAGGAACTCCTCCAGCCGCCCTTCAAAGGCGTAGACAATCATACCACGCAGTTCCGCATAGACAAAGGACAGAATCTGTCCATATTCCTTCCCCAGACGGGAGACTGCATAATCCGGATTTGCAAAACTGCGCGCGTAGGCCTCCCCCACGATATCCTCGTAAAGTTCACGATTCCAGTCCGCAAGCTCCTCCGTCGTAGCGCGCGTGAGCTCTCCTGCCTCGATCCGTTCCAGAGTTTGGAGCATCATCTTCAAAAACAAGGCCGTCCGCCGAAAATATTCTCCGAGAGCGCCCTCGGCCTCCGGATCCACAGCGATCTGACAGACTCGCTCCACGGCCAGCATCCAGCGCTCGGTCACTTTTATACTATCTTCCATTACTTACTCTCATCCGCCTTTCCCTGAAAGACCCTAAGCGAAGCAGGAACTTTATCCCACTCTTCACACGATAAAGCCTCACATTCCGAGCGCATAGATAGCGCCAAAACCTGCAAGCAACAGCAGATTTAATACAAAACCCAAACGTGGGAACAATCGTTTTGTCTCCTTCTCGCGAAGGGCGCGGATCCCATAGTAGAGCCCCGCCAGCGACACCCACATCGCCAGAAATCCAGTTACTCCAATAATCCTCCCCGCCTGTCCGTTCTGCACAAAGGCCATCACAAGAACGACCACATCCGCCAACAGGGCAACGGCGCCGAGCACACTGGAAATAATCCCCGGACGGGAATGTCTTCTTCCATCAAACTCAAGTTCCTGTTTCCCGCGCACTGTGCTCCTCCTCTCCCTGTGAATTCTGCCTCTGCAGACACTTGATCACCAGCCGATACAAACAGTAGCCAATACAGCTTCCAAATATATTGAGCAGAATATCGTCCACATCACAGCTTCCCACCTTCAGCACCAGCTGCGCGACCTCCACAAACAGGCTCACCTCAAAACTGAGCAGAAGCACCCGGAAAAAACCCATTTTCCTGTTACTCAAAGCCGGAACAAGTCCGCCGAATGGAATAAATCCAATCACATTACCGGCCAGGTTCAGGAGTACAAGCCCGGTTCCGATCTGCTCATGATACTTCAGGTAACGCCCGATCTCCCGGAAAGGAATGAGATTATAATGGTACGCACCCGTAAGAACAGAGCGCCCCCATTCCTCCGAGAAGAGAAGAAAATAAACCAGCGCAATCAGGTAGATACCAAAGAAAAAGCGGCACCAACGTCTGGCAGTCCTTCTCGATTTCTCTGTCACAAGCGCTTCCTCCCGTCAAAACAGCAGCTCGTTTCTGCCTCTCAGCGTGCGCGCCGCGTTCACGATGAGCAGCACACCCGTCACAATTCCGGTCACAAGGACAATGATGCCGAGCGCAAGCGTCCCTCCACCCACCTGTCCCATCATTTTATAAGTTCTCTCGTGGCTCATAGTTCTCTCCATTCTGCCGCCTTTCCACTAACGGCACAGATTTGTGATAAGGAAATCACTTTCTATCACAGTGCTTTCTCAGGCCGGATTCTCAGCGCCATACTGTGCATAGTATGCGTCGATCGCCGCTTTTAATGCGTCGTCAATGACGATCCTTCCCTTATATGGGCGATTGTACAGATGCTCCACAACCTCTGCCATCGTCACGATCGCGGTCGTCTCAAGCCCATAAGTCTCGTGGATTTCCTGCAGCGCACTCTTCGTTCCCTGACCGCGCTCCATGCGGTCAACCGACACGACGAGTCCGATCGGCTTCACGTCGCCTTGCGCCCGAATAATCGGCAGGGTCTCCTGAATCGATGTCCCCGCAGTCGTCACATCCTCAATGATCACGATCCGATCGCCGTCCCGCATGGGGCTGCCGAGCAGGATGCCCTTGTCGCCGTGATCTTTAATCTCCTTTCGGTTCGAGCTGTAACGGATATCCTTTCCATAGTGCTCGCTGATCGCGATCGTCGCCGCGACGGAGAGCGGGATACCCTTGTAGGCCGGCCCGAACAACACGTCAAAGTCAAGGCCGAACTTCTCCTCGATCGCCCGCGCGTAATACTCGCCGAGCTTTCGGAGCTGCGCACCCGTGCGGTAAAATCCTGTGTTCACGAAGAAGGGCGTCTTTCGGCCGCTCTTCGTCACGAAGTCGCCGAACTTCAGCACCTCGCAATCGATCATAAATTCGATAAATTCCTGTTTGTATTTTTCCATTTTCTGTTTTCCTTTCTAATCCCGGTTCACTGCCCCGATCAGTTCCCGCACGTCTTCAACCCGATATTTTCTCATATAGTCCTCGATACCCGCCGCGACGTCCCGCACCGCATAAGGATTCGCGAAATTCGCCGTTCCGACCGACACCGCCGTCGCGCCCGCGAGAAGAAACTCGATCGCGTCGTCGCCGCAGGTGATACCGCCCATGCCGACGACCGGAACCTGCACTGCCTGCGCCGCCTGCCAGACCATACGCACTGCCACCGGCTTAATCGCCGGTCCCGACAAGCCGCCCGTTCGGTTCGCCAGCGCGAAAGTGCGGCGCTGAATGTCGATCTTCATACCCGTCAGCGTGTTGATGAGAGAAATCACGTCCGCTCCGCCGTCCTCGGCCGCCCGCGCCATCTGCGCAATATCCGTCACATTCGGGCTGAGCTTCATGATGACAGGCTGTTTCGCGTGCCGCTTTACTTCCTGCGTGATATGCCGGAGAGCCTCCGGATTCTGCCCGAAGGCGATGCCGCCTTCCTTCACATTGGGACAGGACACATTGATCTCCAAAAGATCGACCGGCGCGTCCGCGAGCCGCTCCACGACCTCGCAATAGTCCGCCTCCGACCTGCCGCAGACATTAACGATAATCTTCGTGTCAAACTGCCGCAGAAACGGAATATCCCGTTCCAGAAAAACATTGATGCCCGGATTCTGCAAGCCGATCGCATTCAACATGCCGCTCGCGGTCTCCATCACGCGCGGTGTGCCATTGCCCGGCCAGGGCACATTCGCGACGCCCTTCGTCACGACCGCGCCCAGCGCGCCCAGATCATAGAATTCACTGTATTCCGCACCGGAGCCAAAGGTTCCGGACGCAGTCATTACCGGATTTTTCAGCTCCACTCCGGCGAGCGATACCTTCGTATTCATCACAGCTCCACCTCCGTGCTCCGAAATACCGGTCCGTCCTTGCAGACACGCTTATTGTGCACATGGGAATGACCGTCGATCTCCGTCGACTGACAAACGCAGGCAAGGCAGGCCCCGACGCCACAAGCCATGCGCTCCTCAAGCGAAAGCCAGCACGGGACATCTTTTTCCTCCGCGTATGCCTTGATGGCGCGAAGCATCGGCTTCGGTCCGCAGGCACAAATCACGTCTGCCGTGATCCCCTGTTCCTGCACTGCGTCGAGCACATTGCCCGGAGTCCCGGCACTGCCGTCCTCCGTCGCAATATAGAGCTCCCCGGCCGCAGCCAGCTCCTCCGTCAGAAACAGCTCATCCCGATATCCGGCGACGATCTGCACCCTGGCGCCGCCCTGCTCCTGCAATGCGCGTGCAAGCTGCAGCATCGGCGGGATACCGATACCGCCGCCAAGGAGGAGGATACGGCTTTTTTCCCACAAACTGCCGTCTTCACCCCCGGACGCTGTGGAACACTCTGACGCGCTTTCCCCTCCCGGAATTTGAGAGCAATCCGATAAAGCATTTTCCTTCGCCACTCCGAAAAGCCCGATGGGATACCCGTTTCCAAGCGGTCCGAGAATTTCCAGCGTGTCTCCCGCACGCAGCCGGGAAAACTCCTCCGTTCCCTGCCCCGCGACGCGGTAGACCAGGCGCAGACGCCCGTCCGCTTCGGCCTCACAAATGCTGATCGGCCTCGGCAGCATCCGGCTTTGATCCCTGCTGTAGACCGACACAAACTGTCCCGGAAGCGCCGTTTTTGCAACTTGCTCCGTCCCCAGCCACAAGCTGAAAATACCCGCGGCAATTTCCTTCTGTTCAATCACAGAAGCGTACTCTCTTACTTTCACAGTTCTCCCTCCAGTGCGCTGCGGATGTCGGCGATCATCGCCTCCACCGCCGCACGGGAAGCCTCGCCGAAGCGCTCCGCACCGTATTTCACGTAGGCCTCCTGCTTCCAGGCCGCAATAATACCGCGGGAAGAATTAACAATTGCTCCAAGGCCGTCCTCATTGAAGAAATGCACGAGATCTTTGCCCTTTCCCCCCTGCGCGCCATAGCCCGGCACAAGAATAAAGGCCTTCGGCATCACCTTCCGCAACGTCCTGCCCTGCTCCGGATATGTCGCACCGACGACCGCGCCGACATAGCTGTAGGAAGCTCCCATGTGCTCCTCACCCCACTGCGCGACTTTCTCGCCGACCAGCTCATAGAGCGGTTTCCCGTCGATCAGACGGTCCTGGAACTCGCCGCTCGACGGATTTGAGGTCTTCACAAGCACGAAGATACCCTTCTTCTCCTGCTTGCACACCTCGATGAATGGCTTCACACCGTCGGAACCCAGATAGGGATTTACCGTCGCAAAGTCCTCGTCAAAACCCGCATAGGTCTGGCTCCCAACCTGCACCTTTCCCAGATGCCCGACCGCGTAGGCCGCGGACGTGGAGCCGATGTCGCCGCGCTTCACATCCCCAATCACGACAAGCCCCTTCTCTCTGCAGTAGTCCACCGTCTTCTTATACGCCTTCAGTCCCTCAATCCCGAACTGCTCATACATCGCGATCTGCGGCTTCACCGCCGGAATGAGATCATAAGTCTTGTCCACGATCTCCTTATTGAACTGCCAGATGGCCTCCGCCGCGCCCGCAAGCGTCTCGCCATACTCCGCGAAAGCCTTCCGCTGCACCTGCTCCGGCACATAGGAAAGCATCGGGTCAAGCCCCACAACGATCGGAGCCTTCGTCTGCTGAATTCTGGAAATCAGTTTGTCTATCATCGCCAGTCTCCTTCTGATAAAATAGTCTGAACTCAGTGTAACATAGCTGTTTTCGCTTTTCAATCGTTAAACTTTTTTATCTGGTTCGTAGCATTTACTTCTTTTTCCCAAACAGCAGCAACCTGACCACCGGAATTTTTCGGATCACCACAATCAGCGACGCCGTGATCACGCTCATCACCGCGAATGCCGCCAGACTGTATAACAGACCGCTGAAAGTCCAGAAGCTGTATATGGCGCCGGAACGATTCAGGATAGCGGCGAAATGATAGTGCACCACATAGATTTCCAGCGTATACTGCCCCAGCCAGGCAAGCCTGCTTTTGATCGGGTTCAGCTTCCAGTCAATCACAATCTGGATGAGCCAGAAGCAGCCAAAGAAGGAAGCCAGCGTCTGCACCGCCAGCATATCGACACCTGTCACGGTCACAAGGTCGAGAGCCGCTGCCATCATGATGAAAATCCCACCGCCAATCCAGGCCAGCGAACTGCGCCGCCACCTTGGAAGCGCGCGCCGCGTGATTTTCGGATGCACCCCGACAAAATATGCCGCCGTATAATAGGGAAGATAGGTGATCTGCAGCGACGGACTCAAGAAGGTCACGCCCCCCAGATATGCGAGCAACGCCGCCATACAGCCAAGCAGCCACACGAGCCAGAAACCCCACTCTGCGCCGACCCTCGCCTGCACCCACATGGCAATATACGCCAGCGTGGTGAAGAGAAACAGCACCATCAGGAACCAGAGACCGTAGTCGAGCTGAAACAGTACTGCCTTCAACGCCTTTGGCACATTCGTAATGTGCTGCAGCACCAGCCAGGAAAAGAAAGGCAAAAGATAGGCGACCGCCCTTTTCCCGATGCGTCTCCCCAGCTCGGCGAGTGTCTCCACTTTCCTGCCCGCGCCGCAGAGGTAGCCGCTGATCAGGAAGAACAGCGGCATCTGCAGGGATTTAATCATATCGTACAGAAAGGGATCGGTCATCTGGTTGTGCACCTGCACATGACCGAACATCACGAGCAGGATCGCGATCCCCTTTAAACTGTCAAGCGACTCATTTCTCTTACTAATATTACTCATGACTTAAACTCTTTTCTAAACGAACCTGTCCGCATTTTCTGTCTCCCTTATCTCATAATCGCCGACCACACAGAAAAACCGATGGCTCCGCACTTACATACAACTATCTGCAAAAACAACTGCTTCGTTCTTCCAAAACCGCCTGTAAGTTCGGATTGTTCTCACACTTGCCGCCCGCAATCACGATCTGCATTCGCGACCCGCTCCTACCACCACAGGAGGTAGACCAGCGTCAGCCCCAGACCGATAATCGCCAGCATCAGGCCGAAGGAGAGGCTCACGCTGATCATGCGGTTCGTCTTATGCATGACCTCTTCCCACTCCGCGAATCGCACGACAAAGGAGCTTCGGATCGGCCTGCGCCGCAGTATCGTGCAGTTCAGCACCGCGGCGACGCGATCGAGCAACGTGCCCGCCACGCGTGAGAAACGGGAACCGATCAGGTAGACATGCCGCTCCGTCGTGCTCCGATGCGTCGTACGCCGGAAAAAGACGAGCACATAGTCCACCAGATAATCGCAGGCGCGGCTGAGCAGCGCCGTGAAACCCATGAGTCCCCTCAGGAAGGCTTTCACCAGATACAACCGGTCCAGGATCCCGCAGGCAATACTACCAAGATTCGTCGCGCAGCGCAGCAGCGTCTTTGTCAGCGTCAGTCGATCCACAAGCCCGCAGACAAAGCCGCAGACCGACACCGCGCCCTTCTGAAATACCGGCCGATACACCCGTTCCTCCAGATCGAGCCATGCAGGCCAGAGATCCTTATAACACGTCTCCCCCGATTCATTCCTTCCCATCAGGAACCTTCGGATTATTCCAAAATAGACGATAGCGCCGATTGTCAGGGAAATGAGCGCCCCCTGCAGATTCGTCCAGGAGAAATAGTGCACTGCGTGCTCCGGCGAAACTCCGTGCAGAAATCCCTGCGCCAGATCTGCGATCCGGTTCATCGTAAGATACGGGAAAAATCCCAGGATCAGAAGCAGCGCCGCCGGAACGAGCAGCGCGAGCGCGCTCTCCCGGTTCATATACCGCTTTTTCGCGTCATACTCCGCCTGCCTTTCCGGATTCTTCTCGAGGAAGACCGCCACAAAGAGCTTCGTCATGTAGGCGACGGTCATGCCGCCCGTGAGCAGAAAAACCCACTCGACACCGCGCACCCAGAGGGCGGAGCGCCCAAGCTCCGCGAGCTCCTCCGCGTATTCTACTATACTCTCGTGCAGCAGCGTCTTGCTGACATAGCCGCTGAAGCCCAGCACGCCGCCGATACTCAGCGCCCCTGTCAGGAAGATACCGGCGAGCAGCGGCTTTTTCCGCCCAAAACCGCGGACTTCATTGAGATTCAACTTATGCAAGTTCATGTAGACGACGCCCGCCGCCATGAAGAGAATCAGCTTGATCGTCGAGTGGTTGACCATATGAAGGATTGTCCCGCGCACCGCGAGCGCGTTCCCCTCGCCGAGCAGCTCCATCATCCCCGTACCGACCAGAATAAAGCCAATTTGCGACATGGACGAGCAGGCCAGCGTCCGCTTGAGATCGACGGAAAAGACCGCAAGCAGCGCACCACCGAACATGGTGACAACGCCAAAGCCAAGAATCAGCAGTCCCCATGTCTCATCATAGCGGAACACTTCCGCGCAGACGATCAGAATACCAAAGACCCCGGTCTTGGTCAAAATTCCGGAGAGCAGCGCGCTCGCAGGCGCCGGCGCGACCGGATGCGCCTTCGGCAGCCAAACATGCAGCGGGAACATACCCGCCTTCGCGCCAAAGCCAAACAACAGGCAGCCGCCCGCCGCATAGATCTGCATTCTTTTCTCCAGCCAGACCGCCGCCACCGCGCCATGAAGCTCCGACATCCGCAGCGTCCCCGCCGCGTCATAGAGAAGGAGCAGACCCATCAGCATCACAAGGCCGCCGATGACCGCGATCGCGAGGTAGATCTCGCCCGCTTTCATCGCCTTTTCTGTCTCATCGTGGACGACCCATACGTAGGAAGCCAGAGACATCACCTCAAAGAATACAAACGTGGTATACAGATCCCCCGACAGGAACACACCCATCGTTGCGCCGAGCGTCAGCAAATAAAAGAAGTGGTAGCGATTCCGGTTCCGGTAGTGTCCGAAATACTCCCGCGAAAACACGCCCGTCCCCAGCCACATAAAAGTCGCAATCGTCCCATAAAGCATGCAAAAGCCGTCCATCTTCAGGTAGATGCCCTGCCCGCAGAAGCCCGCGAGCAAAAACTCCTGCTCCCCGCCTCTGAAATAAGTGGCTGCGGCCGCCAGCATCAGACCGAACTCCGCCGCCACCGCGAGCTGGACGACACGGTCGCGCGCGGCCTTGCTGCGCCGGCCCGTCAGATAGCTGACGAAGGCCGCCACGAAGGGGAACCACACCGTATGAAATAAAACAACATTTCCTGACATTGGCTTCTCCTTGTTTTGTCAAAAATTCCCGCCTGGTGCGGACAGATAGTTATTTCCGGACTCGCTCCCGCTCAGTGTGCGGACGTAGCGGTACTAAGCTCAAGCTTCGCCTGACGGCTCGCTCTCGCTAAGTGCCGACGCCGCACAATGGTCCGGTAATAACTATCTGTCCGCGCCAGGCTACACTTCTACAAAGGGGTTCGTGTCTCCCCATCCCACACCACAACCTGTTCCCGCCCTGGCAGTACCGATATCTGATGCGGACCCGCTCCCGCTCAGCGTGCGAACGTAGCGGTACTAAGCTCGATCATCGCCTACGGCTCGCTCTCGCTAAGTGCCGACGTCGCCCGATGGTCTTTATCAGAAATCGGTACTGTCAGGGCTGCTTTCCCGGCTATAACGAAACTTCTATCCATGATTCACATCTGTAAGTACAATTCCCTCCGGCTGCACTTCTGCAAAGGCTATAACCTGCCTTTTCAACGATGCGAATACCCTCATCCCGGCACTGTATCTATATATGCTCCATATGCAGGTATGCAACTCCTCTTGGCTCCACTTTGCAAAGTATGCAAAATGCCCCTTTACAAACAAATGCACAGGCTTTGTCCTGACACGTCCCAAAGTTCAGGCCCGGGGCAGGGATATATCTGACCGGACCATTGTGCGGCGTCGGCACTTAGCGAAGTCAAGCCGTTAGGCGCCGACTGAGCTTAGTACCGCTACGTCCGCACACTGAGCGGGAGCGAGTCCGGACAGATATATCCCTGTCCCGAGCCGTCCCTTTTCCACGTATCTAACACTGTGTCAAGACCTGTCCCTTCGCCACACAGTTCAGAACCCCCCGTTCGCAATACTTTGTAGGACCTCCAGCAGCGGCCCGGAGTGCAGCCCAAGCGCCAGAGTCGCGACAGCGAAGAGCGCGAGCGGCAGACACATCTCCCAGTTCGGATCCGTGACCTCCGGGTGCGGGGTGACACTGCCCCGGTCTGGGAAGAAAGCGCGGACAACCACCGTGAAGACGTAAATCGCGGTCATCAATGCGGCGTAGAGCAGGACGCCGACCGCGACGTAGGCGTAGGGAATCTCCCGCGCAGTCTCGACGGCCGCCATCGCGATACACCACTTACTGATGAAGCCCCCGAAGAGAGGGATACCCGCAAGGGAGCAGCCAAAAATGGCGAACATGCCGAAGGTGAAGGGCATCCGCCGCCCCAGGCCGTTCAGCTCATCGATATACTCAACGCCGCTCTGGTGCAGGACCGCGCCCGAGCAGAAAAAGGCTCCAATCTTCATGACCGCGTGGACAACCATATGACACATGCCCGCAAACAGACCGGCCGGACTCATCATCGTCACAGCCATGGTAACATAGGACAGATTGCTGATCGTCGAATAGGCGAGCCGCCGCTTAAAGTGCGTCTCCCTGACCGCCATCGTCGAGCCGTAGATGACGCTGATCATCGCGATACTCATGACCGCGAAGTGCGCCCAGGTCCCGCGCAGGAAATCCGTCCCGAAGCTGTAATAAGTCAGCCGCATCAGCGCGAAAGCGCCCGATTTCACGACCGCGACGGCGTGGAGTAGCGCGGTCACCGGCGTCGGCGCCACAGAGGCCTTCGGCAGCCATCCCTGAAACGGAAAAATCGCGGCCTTGACACCGAAGCCGAGGAAGGTCAGCACATACACAAGCAGAATCAGCTGGACGTTGCCGCCAACCTTCTCCATGTCAAGCACACCGCCCAGGACAAAATTCGTCGTCGTCCCATACAGGATGAGGAATACAAGGCCGATGAACACGAAGGCCGCGCCGCCGATCGAGTAGTAGAGATAGGTCCGGCTCGCGCGCAGCGCCTTTCTCGTCATCGGGTGCATCACGAGGTAGACGCTCACCAGCGTCAGCAGCTCGTAAAACAGGTACATCGTCACGAGATCCTCCGACATCGCGACGCCGAGCGTCACCCCGTAGGTCATCGTGTAGCAGCAGAAAAAGCTGGTCGTGCGCTCCTCGTTGCGCATATATTCAAAAGCGTAGAGCGTCGCGAGCGGCCACAGCGCCGCAATCAGGCAGGTGAAGACGCAGCCAAGGCCGTCGAGCCGGAGAGAAAAATTCATATTTCCAGTCAGATGGAACAACACGAAGTTCGTCTCCGGGCGCCATAGGACGCAGGCGAAGGCCAACGCCGAGGTTGCAAGCACCAACAGCTCGATCAGCAGATTTCTCTTTTTATCAGGCAGCCGCAGCAGCGGCATCAGTGCGCCGCCCACGATCGGAAGCGCGATCGCAAGCGCAAGACAGGCACTGTTCATCATCGCACCTCCTTACAGGACTGCGGAAGCAATATTCTGGATAAATCCGATCAACGCGCCCGGGAACATGCCGAGCAACAGCGTCGCCGCCGCATAGAGGACCATCGGAACCGTCATCAGCGCATTCACCTCATGCCTCTTCACGCCCGCATAGTCGAAGTCCGCCCCCGGGAAGAAGGCCTGAATCGACAACGTCAGAAGATACCCCGCCGTCAGCAGCGCGCTCAGCAATAATACGACCGGTCCGAGCCAGGTGAAAACACCGGTTCCGGAACCCAGCGCTCCCACCGCCAGATACCATTTGCTGACAAAGCCGGAGAGCGGCGGGATACCGACGAGGCCGAGCGAGACGATCGTGAAACACCACATCGTCACCGGCATCTCCTTACCGATGCCGCGCAGCTCGTCGACCCGCGTCCGGTGCGTATTGTAAATAATCGCGCCTGCGCAGAGGAAGAGGCAGTCCTTGATCACGCTGTGGAAGATAAAATGCGCAAGTCCCCCGACGAAACCGTCCACTGTCAGCGTCGCCAGGCCAAACATAATATAGGAGACCTGACTCACCGACGAGTAGGCCAGACGCTTTTTCAGGAGCTGCTCCTTGTAAGCCATCATGGATCCCATGAAGACCGTGATCAGCGCCAGCGTCAGCCAGGTGTACTGCACCCAGGTGCCGCGCAGGAAGTCCGCGCCGACCATATAGAAAACCACCCGCACGACCGCTAGCACGCCGGCCTTCGTGATCACGCCGGAGAGCACCGCGCTCGCCGGGGCCGGGGCGACCGGGTGAGCCGTCGGCAGCCAACCATGCATCGGGAACATACCGGCCTTCGTGCCAAAACCGATGATAATCAACAATAATACAAAGAGCGTCATCCCCGTCGTTCCTGTGTAGGAAATCTCTCCCGCGCTTAGGTAACCGCCCGGCGTGAAGCTGCCGGTGAGCCCGTTCGCGAAAAGGTAAAAGATGCCGAACAGCGCGGTGAAAGCGCCGCCGATCGAGTAGAACAGATATTTCAGGCCCGCCATGACCGCCTCATGGGACATATTGTGCAGCACGAGCGGCAGCGAGGTCAGCGTCATCAATTCAAAGCAGAGGTACAGCGTCACCAGATTGCCTGCCTGATCGAGCGCGAGCAACACGCCCAACACAATCAGGTAAAAGCCAAAATAGCGATCCTCATTTTCCTCGTGCTTCATGTACTCGAAGGCAAAGACGCCGCCCAGCGTCCAGGCTGCAACTGTCATCCCCATAAAGAGCCGCGCAAGGCCATCGAGACGGAAGGTCAGTGAAATCGTGTCCGTCAGCCGCCAAACCGTGAGCTCATAATCCGGCGAGCAGATCAGCGCGACCGCCAGCAGTGCGGTCAGCGCCATCACCAGAAAAATCCCAACGCATTTCAAACGGCGGTTCTCTATCTTCCCCTGTCGCAGCAGGAGAAACAGGCCCGACAGTACCGGCAGCAGGATCGCCGCCCCAAACATCCATGTAATCGTCATTTCCTTCGTTCCTCCTTATGCAAACATCTCAATTCCAGCCCGTATCAGGTCGGTGACTGGCTGGGAGAAAAGCCCCAAGCCAAAATTCATCAGAATCAATGCTACCAGCGCGCCGATCCTCCCGGGCGTCGGGTGAATGCGCACATCCTTATATTCCTCCGGCGCGCCGACCGGCGTATAGATCCGCACGACCGTGTGCAGGAAATAGATCGTGTTCAGGATCATACTGACCGCCAGCACAATCAACGTCGGCAGCAGCTTTCTCTGTGAGCCATCAATCGCCGCCGTCGCAAAGAGCAGCTTCGAGATAAAACCGGCCAGCGTCGGGATGCCGACCATCGAAAGGCTGCCGATCAGGAATGCTGCACCGGCGAGCGGATTGCGGAAGGCCGCTCCCTGCAACGCCGGATAGACGCGTTTTCTCCCTGAAGCTTCATTAAGCCCCTTCGCCGAAAGGAAAAGCAGCGACTTCGTGACCGCATGCATCAGGATGTGGAACACCGCTGCGACCATTCCCGCCTCCGTCGCAAGACCGATGCCCATATAAACGTATCCGATCTGGGCGATCGAGGAATAGGCGATCATGCGGTAAATCTCCTTCGCCATGATCGCGGACACCGAGCCCATGATCATACCGATCAGGCCGAAGACAAAGAGCACGTTCACAATCTTGCTCTGCACAATCAGATCGAAGCCGATCACGCGGTAAAAAATCTTGATCAGCAGGAAGATATAACTCTTCGACACCAGCGACGACAGAATCGCGCTGCTCGAGATCGTGGCGTAACCGTAGGCGTCCGGCATCCAGGAGTGGAAGGGGTAAAGCCCGCTCTTGATCGCGAGACCGACCGTGCAGAAGCTGATGATCACAAGCAACGGAACCTGATACTGTCCGCTCGCCGCCAGCTCCATAATTTCTACATGGATATACTCCATTAACAGATTTCCGGTGACGCCGTAGAGCATCGCGATGCTGATCAGGAACAGGCCGGAACCGATCAGGCTCATGACCATATAGCGCGTCGCCGCGATCAGTGAGCGCCCGCTCTCCCGGATCATAATCAGGCCGCAGGTCGAGATCGTGTTGATCTCCACAAACACATAGGCCGTGAAGAGGTCGTTCGTGTAGAGGATCGCGAGCAGTGAACTCAGCAGCAGGTCAACCAGGATAAAGTAGAGATTGATCTTGTCCTCCGCAACATCCGTGAAGATCAGATCCATCCCGCCGAGCAAGGAACAGAGCACGACAAGCGAAAAGACCGTCGCAAGCAGCGATTCCAGAAGCCCCGCCCGCAGCTCATTGCCCCACGGGGCGGGAAAGCGTCCCATCGTGTAGGTAAAGCCCGCGCCTGTGAAGATAATATAGAGCAGCGTCGCGAAGGACAAAAGCGCCGCGAGCGACACGACAAACAGGGTCACACGCTTCGCCCCTTTTCCCTTCAGCGGCGTCGAGATAATCCCGGAGGCCATACACAGAACGATCGAAAAACAGGGAAAATTCTGAACAAAGCTCATTTCAGCTCCTCCCTCTGCATCCGGATCAGGATCTCATCCAGATCCAGCGAGTGATAACGCCGATACATGCGCACCGTCAGCGCCAGCATCAGCGCCGTCACGCTGACGGACACGACAATGCCGGTCAACACCAGGCCACTCGGAATCGGATTGATGTAGTATTCCGCGTCGGTCACGCCATTCTCCACGATCGGAGCCGCGCGTCCCTCAATATAGCCCATCGCCGCCAGAAAGAGGTACACCGAAGTGTCCATAATATTGAGGCCAATGATCTTCTTGATCATGTTCCGGTGGAGCAGCAGCGTCGTGAAGCCGATACCAAAGAGAATCACCGCCGCGACCTCCTCCACATTCAGCGCCAGATTCGGTCCCATCTCACATTCCCCCTCTCCGGAACAGCGCGAAGAAGCAGTACATCGTACAGGCCACCTCGAGTCCGACGAAAATATTGATCGGCAGCAGCATACCGGCGCTCAAGATATTACCCGCCGTGCCGGTTCCAAAGAGGCTCGCGATCCCGTTCGCCCCCGTATAGAAATAATAAATCATCGTGATGCTGTACAGCGTCAGCGCGCCGACCTTCACGCAGTCGTAAGTCTTTTCATTGAAGAAGCGCTGCGTCCGGTGGAAACCGAAGGTCGTCACATAGAGGATCAGCCCAGCGCCGATCACCGCGCCGCCCGAAAAGCCACCGCCCGGTGAAAGATTTCCGTTTAAAATAATGTAGACGCCAAAGAGGAAAATGACCGGCGTCAGGACCTTCGTGACCTGCTGCAGAATCGCGTCCGGCTTCGGCTCATATTTCCAGTCCGTCTCCTTCGCCTTCTCAATGTCGTCGCGCCGTCTGCGCAACAGCACGATCACGCAGGTTGCCGCGATGAACAGCACGCAGGTCTCCCCGAAGGTGTCGAAACCGCGGTAGCTCAGGATCATATTCGTGACCATATTGACCGCGCCGACCTCCTTCATGCCCTGCTCGACATAGCGCTGTGAGACTTCATTGTTCGCAGGGGCATTCGCGTCGCCGACTACCGGCATCCACGACACCGCATACAGCAGCGCCGCGATCAGCAGCAGGCAGAGTGCCACCGATCCGAGCCGGTAGACTACCCGGAACGCCCTCATCTCCGTGTTGCGCTCCACATCGTCGAGATAGCGCTCGACCCGCGCGCGGTCGAGACGATCCGGATCATAGACCGATTCGCCCTTCAGCTCCGCTTCGCGCAGAGGCTTCATCTCCATCTTTCCATCGAGCGGCTCCGTTTCCCCGTTCACCCAGCGAAGCAGGCGCCGGAAGCGGCTGTTTTCATAATTATCCCTGACTCTGCTCATCCTTTTCCTCTCCCTCAGCGTCGTGCAGCGCCTGAATCTTCCGCAGCGTCACAAAGAACAGGATGCTGCTCACGCCCGCGCCAACCGCCGCCTCCGTGATCGCCAGATCCGGCGACTCCAGCAGGAACCAGATCACCGACATGACCAGGCTGTAGGACATGAAGACGATCACCGATATCAGATAATTTTTGATAAGGCTGACCGAGATCGCGCAGAGAATCAGGAAAACCAGCAGAATGATTTTAAATGTCTCCATCGTCCGGCACCTCGCATTCTTTCTCCAGATGTTCGTTCGTCAGCACCTCCATCTGGCCGATCATATGGCTCGAGACCGGCCCCGCCAGCCAGAAAAAGACGATGATCAGCGCGAGTTTGAGCGTCCCCAGATTCAGACCGCTTAAGATCATCAGACCGATGATGATGAACAGGATCCCCAGCGAGTCGCCCATCGCCGAGGCGTGCATCCGGTTCAGCACGTAATGAAAGCGGTAAACGCCGAACACCGCCACACACAGCGTCAGAAGACCGATCACGATAAAAATGCCGCCCGCCACCAGCTGTATCCAGGCTATCATTCGTCCTCATCCTCCTTTATCTCGTCTGTCTCCTTGATCAGCAGCTCGCCGCGCTGCTTCTTCTCCCGATAAGCGCCCTCGTAAATCTTCGTCAGCACGACGACCGTCAGGAAACTGATCATCGCGTAGATCAGGCAGACGTCATAGAGATAACTCTCCCGCATGTAGAGCGCCAGTATCGCGATCTCCACAATCGTCATCGTTCCGATCATATTGACCGACACAATGCGGTCGCCGATCCGCGGTCCGAGGATCGCGCGCAGCAGGCACAGAATAATCAGCACCGCGATCACGATCATACAGAAAAGCAGAAAGCCGTGATAAACCCTTTCGTACATCTATTCCACCGCCTCCATTTTCTTCAGAAGCTTCACAAATACGGAAGTCTCCAGATCCGTGTCAAAGTCAGAGTCGAGGCAGTGTACATAAAAATCCGCGTCCTCGAGCCCGACCGTGATCGTCCCCGGCGTCAGGGTGATCGAATTTGCCAGAATAACCCGCGCGCTCTCCGTTTTCAGATCAACCTTAAAATGCACAATCCGCGGCTCGACCTGATAGACCGGAGTAACGATATAGTGGAGCACCTGCCGGTTCGCCTTCATGATCTCCGCGATCAACGTAACGATATATTCCGCAATGAGCGGCGTCAGCTTCAGCATGCGGATATCCTTTCTGGCACTGTAACCGAGAAATCTGCAGCAAAAAAGGAAGAGCGCACTGCAAAGAGCGATCCCGATCAGCAGGATCTCCAGAGTCACTCTTCCATTGAAAATAATCCACAAAAGCAGAAACGCGATGTACATAAGAGCCGCTCCCCCATTCCTCGCTCATTATATCGTGATTTCATCACGATCCAATTCGCCGCTCGCCGAATGCACCAGTGCATTCTTCTCGCTTGCGCTCATTATATACTGATTTTCCAAAACAGGCAATCCGCTTTTGCGGTTGAATCTTTGTTTAAATCTTGCTACTATATTAATATAACAGTTCAGGACAGCACGAAATGAAAAAACATGCTGCCCTGAATATCAGGAAAGGGGGTATACACCATGAAGCTAGGTTTTGTCGGAGCCGACCACGAGGTCACCGGGAGCTGCCACTACGTGGAGGCCTGCGGGAAAAATATTCTGATCGACTGCGGGATGGAACAGGGGCGGGACGCCTACGTCAATCAGGACATTCCGGTTCCCATCCACCACATTGACTATGTGCTGCTGACACACGCGCACATCGACCACTCGGGGCACCTGCCACTTTTGTATAAAGAAGGCTTCCGCGGAGACATCATCTCCACCTTCGCCACCAGCGACCTGTGCAGCATTATGCTGCGTGACAGTGCGCACATTCAGGAATTTGAAGCGGAATGGCGCAACCGCAAGGCAAAGCGCGCGGGCGAGCCGGAGTACGTGCCGCTCTACACGATGGAGGACGCGCTGGGGGCGATCAGCCGCTTCCACCCCTGCGACTATGAGCAGAAGATCGACCTCTGCCCGGGGATTCAGGCACGCTTCCGCGACGTGGGGCATCTACTTGGCTCCTCCTCGGTCGAACTTTGGATCACCGAAGGAGATATTTCAAGAAAACTCGTCTTCTCCGGCGATATCGGAAATATCAACCAGCCGCTGATCCGCGATCCGCTCCCCACCGAGACGGCAGACTACGTGATCATGGAATCCACCTACGGGGACCGGGTCCATAACGCGCCGCCCGACTACGCCACAGAGCTCGCGGCGGTGATCAGCCGGACGCTGAAACGCGGCGGCAATCTGGTTATCCCGGCCTTCGCGGTCGGCCGGACGCAGGAACTGCTCTATTTTATTCGCGATATCAAGGAGCGAAAGCTCGTGGACATCGATTTCCCGGTCTATGTGGACAGCCCGCTGGCAATCGAGGCCACTTCCATTTTCAACAAAAATTACCAGTCCTGCTTCGATGAGGAGGCAATGGAGCTCGTGCGCGCGGGTATCAACCCGATCCGCTTCGCGGGCCTGCATCTTGCGGTTTCCAGTGAGGAGTCCAAGGCGATCAACTTCGATAAGACGCCGAAGGTCATCATCTCCGCCTCGGGCATGTGCGAAGCCGGACGCATCAAGCATCATCTTAAGCACAATCTCTGGCGGCCGGAGAGCACGGTGCTCTTCGTCGGCTATCAGGCAAATGGCACGCTGGGCCGCGCGCTGCGCGAGGGCGCGGAGCGTGTGAAGCTTTTCGGAGAAACGATTGAGGTGAAAGCCGAGATCCGAAACCTGGAGGGCATCAGCGGACACGCCGACCGGGACGGTCTTCTGAAATGGGCGAGCGCTTTCTCGCCCGCGCCAAAGATGGTCTTCGTCGTTCACGGAGACGATGAGGTGTGCGAGCACTTTGCTGAGAGCCTGAATCAGGAATACGGCCTCGCAGCCTGTGCGCCCTTCTCCGGCGCGATCTTCGATCTGGCCGCAGACGCCTGGGAGAAAGAGGCGGAACCTGTGCCCGCCGCGGAGAAGCCTGCGGCGAAGCGGAAGTCCGACGCCTACGCGCGGCTTCTTGAGGCAGGTAAACGGCTTCTGCAGGTCATCTACCGCAACGAAGGCGGCGCGAACAAGGATCTCGCGAAATTCACCGGGCAGATCAACTCACTGTGCGATAAGTGGGATCGATAAGACTTTTATAGTAGGATGTGATACACAACCGGTCCTAACAGGGCGGGCAGCAGGTTGTCCACCCTGATTTTTCGGTCAAAAAGCAGGTTCACGCCCACGCCGAAGATCAGCACCGAGCCGACTGCAGATAGATCCGTGATCAGTGCGTCGCTTAAGAAAGGGGCGATCAGCGTCGCGGCCAGCGTGATGCCGCCCTCCCAGATCGCGATCGGGATCGCGGAGAAAAGACTGCCCACGCCGAGCGTCGAGGCGAAGACGATCACGATCGCGAAGTCCAACGCCGACTTGATGATCAGCATGCTCGCGTCGCCGCTCAGGCCGTCCTCGAGCGCGCCGACGATCGCCATCGCGCCCACGCAGACCACGAGCGAGGTCGTCACGAAGGCCTCCACAAAGCGGGCGTTCTGCTCTGCATGCACCTTCCGCTTCAACCACTCCCCAAACTGCTCCAACTTTTCCTCTATATTCAGAAATTCCCCGGCAAGCCCACCAATCGTCAGCGACAGCACGAGAAGCAGCGTCCCCTGCGAGCCAAGGCTTCCGTCTTCCACGGTCAGCATGCCTTGCAGCGCGCCCACGATACCGACAAAGATCGTCGCCATGCCGAGTGCCTGCATCATGATATCCTGATAGCGCTGCTTCATGCCGCCTCGTACAACCAGACCGATGCCGCCTCCCGCGAGCACCGCAAGCACATTGATAATTGTTCCTAAACCTTTCATAATTACTCCTACTCCACCACCTGCAGATAACTGCTGATACAGTACAGCATCTGCCCGTTATATTCTACTCTGGACCAGCCCACATCGGAGACACCCGTGCGGACGATCACCTCACCATTATAAAGCTGTGCGATGACTTCCGAGGGATCCTCAATACTCGGACGATTGCGGAGGTTTGTCACTTCCTTCGCCGTCACATTCTCGCTGACCGTCGTAAACTTTGTCTTAAAGCCGTCGTCATCCTCTTCCTCAGCCTCCGGCCCGTAAGACAAATCTGTCGTCAGGTAACTGGATACCGCGTAGAGCGTCAGTCCGTTATACTCGAGCCGCGACCAGCCGTTATTTCCCTTTCCGGTGCGCGTCGTCTCATCGCCGTTCTGCAGCTGCACCACGATATTGCTGCTGTCGGACTGATCCATCGTGCTGCGCAGATTTGTCACTTCCTTCGCCGTCACCTGTTCGTACACTTCCTCGAATGTTACGCCGATCTCCGGATCAGCCTCGACATACTCCACCGCGCTCTCATCCTGCGCGGCAGCGGTCTCACTGTAGCCAAAATACGCGATATCGAGATCCACATAGCCGTCGATCCCCGGCACAGATCCCATGTTTGTGTACTGCCACATCGCATATTCCCCGTCATAATCCGGCTCTTCCGTCGTATAGGTAGAATACTGCGCCACCCAGATACGGTATTTCAGCTCGAGCTCGTCCGTCTGCCAGAGCAGATTATCCGCGAGCTCGTTGCGCGCCGCGTAGAACATGCCTGTATAACCTTGTTTCTCCATTTCATCCAGAAATACGACGGCGAGGTTCGAGCGCTCTTCCACGCTCAAATCCGACTGTCTGCTTGAATCACTCTGAAAACCTTCACAGTTGTAGGCCACCGGATAGGTAATTGGATAGCCGGACAACAATTCCGCCGTCCACTTGGCCTCCTCCTGCGCTTCCTCCTCTGTCACAGCAGTCGAAAAAAAATAGGCTCCCAGCTGAATGTCATATGCCTCCGCCTCCTGCAGATTATAGCGGGCGCAGGCATCCTCGGCGATCTCCCCGCCGCTCAGCGTGCGGTAGCCCACGCGCACCATGGCAAAGTCGACACCGGAGGCCGCGACCTGCTCCCAGTCGATCGTTCCCTGATACTCGGATACATCTATGCCCACCGTGATCTCATCCGTCTCGCTGGCGATCTCCTTCACAGTGCTGATCGTCGTCTTCGTGCCCTCTTCTTCTTCAACAAGCGCCTGCGGATCCTCTTCGCCGTCGACCGCCTCATCAGCCGCGTCTTTCCGCATTTCAACTGTCTCCGCAACCGTTTCCTCCTCCTTTTTCTTTCCATCAAAAAAAAGAAACCAGGCCGCAAAAAACAAAAGCAATGCTCCCAGCGTTGCAAGAAAAGCGGTTAAAATCATGCGACTTCGCCGTTTCCTCCCTGACATGATCCTGCCTCCTTGACAGCCCAAAATCGATTGCCGGCCACAATCGCTGCCTGCATTTGCTATGTTACCACATTTTTTTCATATGGGAAAGCCATAAAAATCCCCATTGTTGGAGACACTGATTTCTAAACAGAAAGGAGGATCGAAAAATATGAAAATTTTATTCTTTGACACAAAAAATTACGACCGGGAATCCTTCACGAAGGAGCTTGCCGATCAGCCGGATATCGAAGTAAAATTTTTAAAGACGGAGCTCGCTCCCGTCACCGCCAGACTCGCACAGGGCTACGACGCCGTCTGTGCCTTCGTCAATGCGGACATCAACCGCGAGACAATCGAGATACTGCAAGAGTGTAATGTAAAGCTGATTCTCCTGCGCTGCGCCGGTTTCAACAATGTGGATCTCGCCGCAGCCGCAGACAGTGGTCTCCGCGTGTTCCGCGTTCCAGGCTACTCGCCTGAGGCGGTCGCGGAGCACGCGATGGCACTCGCGCTCGGCGTGAACCGTCATCTCCACAAGGCCTATGTGAAGGTGCGCGAGAATGATTTCAGCCTCGGCTCCCTGATGGGCATCAATTTCCATCAGAAGACCGCTGGCATTGTCGGCACGGGAAAGATCGGCGCGGCAATGGCTCGGATCTGCCACGGCTTCGGCATGAAGATCATCGCCTACGATGTATACCAGAATCCGGAGCTTATGGATTTTACAAGCTATGTAACGCTTGATAGACTGCTGGAGGAGAGCGATCTAATCTCCCTACATTGCCCGCTCACAGACAACACTTACCACATGATCAACACGGAAAGCATCCGAAAGATGAAAGACGGGGCAATCCTCATAAATACCTCCCGCGGCGCATTGATAAAGACCGATGATCTGATTGATGGCATCCGCGCACACAAGTTCTTCGGTGTAGGACTTGATGTCTATGAAGAGGAGGGGCCGAACGTATTCGAGGATCGCTCCGACGAAATTCTGGAACATTCCGTCACCGCAAGGCTCCTCTCCTTCCCGAATGTGATGATCACCTCACATCAGGGCTTCTTTACGCGGGAAGCGCTGTCCGCCATTGCCCGGACAACACTGGAAAATGTACGTACTTTCGAGCAGGGCGGCAGCTCTCCGAACGAGGTGAAATGAAAATATGTAACTTTCTTTGAAAAGTCGTTTGATTTTTTTGCGTGTTTTCTCAAAAACTCCCTTGAAAAAATTTACACTCCTTACTATACTATAGAAAAGGGAGTATTCTGAATTATGCTGAAAAGAAAAATCGAGCAAAAACTGACAGAGTGGAAAAACACGCCGGACCATAAGCCTCTTATTATAAAAGGCTGCAGGCAGTGTGGGAAAACCTTCTCCGCGCTGGATTTTGCGCATAAAAATTATGAACATGTTGTATATCTGAATTTTTTTGAGAATCCTGATTATGCGGCCGCCTTTTCCGGGTCGCTGGAAATTGATCATCTTGTGATGATGCTCTCCGCTTTACTCGGAAAGGACGCTGTTTTTGAAACCGGGCGAACCGTACTGGTGCTGGATGAAATTCAGGATTGTCCGGAGGCCAGGACTGCACTCAAGTTTTTCCGAACAGATGGGAGATACGATGTGATCGGAACTGGCTCTCTGCTGGGAGTAAAGGGATATGGCCGGGAACCGCGCTCCATCCCCGTCGGCTCAGAAACCATCGTTGACATGTATCCGCTGGATTTTGAGGAATTTCTGTGGGCAAACGGCGTTTCCGCCGAAATGGTGGAACTACTGGGCCAATGTCTGAAGGCTGAGACACCTGTCCCGGAAGCGCTGCACCAGCGAATGCGGCAGCTCCTTCTGCAGTATACTGTTGTCGGTGGAATGCCGGACGCCGTCCAGACGTTCGTCGATACAAAGCAGATGGATGAGGTGCTTCGTATCCAGCGGGATATCATACGTTCCTATGAGGACGATATGGTAAAATATGCGGAACGCAAAGATAAATCGCGTATCAAAGAATGCTTCCAGTCCATACCCAGGCAGCTCAGCAAGGAGAATAAAAAATTTCGGTATTCTGTTGTAAAAAAAGGCTCCACTGCCTCAAAATATATCGGCAGCCTGCAGTGGATCGAGGACGCCGGTATCATTTCCAGATGTCATAATCTCTCCATTACAGAGCTTCCGCTCGATGGAAATGCGGAAGAAGACGTCTTTAAAGTTTACATGAAGGATTGCGGACTGTTTGTCAGCATGCTGGAGGACGGGACGCAGTTTGACATTCTTCAGGGCAGGCTTTACGGTTATAAAGGTGCTGTTTTTGAAAATCTGGTGGCTGATATTTTTTCCAAAATGGGAAGAAAACTGTATTATTACCACAAAGACAGCGGTCTGGAACTAGATTTTGTGATTCGTTACAAAGGAGAATGCACGCCCGTCGAAGTGAAGGCTGCCACTGGAAACGCGAAGAGCCTGCGGACAGTTCTGCGACATCCCGAGAAATACCATATCCACCACGCCATAAAGCTCGGTGATTACAACGTCGGAAAATCAGAGGCAGTGCTGACCCTGCCTCTGTACATGGCGTTTTTATTGCAAACGCCCTGATCATTATTTCATTTCCGTCACTTCACCGCGATCGCTTCTACCTCGCAGAGCACCCCTTTGGGGAGATCGCGCACCGCCACACAGCTGCGGGCCGGGTTGGAGATGAAGTATTTCGCGTAAACTTCGTTGAAAGCGGCGAAATCCGCGATATCCGCCAGAAAGCAGGTCGTCTTGACAACCTTGTCATAGCCGCTTCCTGCGGCCTCAAGAATCGCGCCGACATTCTTGCAGCTCTGCTCCGCCTGTGCCGCGATGCCCTCCGGGATGTCTCCCGTAGCCGGGTCCACCGGAATCTGACCCGAGCTGAAAATCAGGCCGTTTACTTCAATGCCCTGCGAGTAGGGTCCGATCGCCCCAGGCGCTTTTTCTGTCGCAATAATGTTCATAGTCTGTTCCTCCTGTGATTTTTGTGATTTTTTCTTTTCAGAGCAGCAGGCCGCAGACATATGTCTGCGGCTGACGGGCATTCCGCCCATCCCAAAAAGGAAATGCAGCTTTTTGCGGATAAACCTGCAAAAGCTTCCTTTTCTTTTTGCTGCCGCTCTGAACTGGTAGATTCATCATATCGCACAGCCCGCTTTTTCACAAGTTTTCCTTGCGGGAAATGCCTTTCTTCTTTATACTGGTGTCATGAGAAAATTTATACTTTTACTCGCCGCGGCTGTTTTACTGACCGGCTGCGGTCTTTCAGACATTACAGAATACATGCAGCGCCTTCTGGGAAGCAATACGCAGACACAGGAAACACAGGAGCGAAGAGTCTCCGACCGACAGCTTCAGACAGAAGCTGATGAAACGGATAGTCTCGCAGAGGAGGCCAAAGAAGAATCCGAAACCTCAGATACTGTCGAAGAGGACACCGATGATTCCTCATCTGGGATGGAAGCTGTCGCTGCCTCCATCCTCTCATCCGGGATGTCCGAATACGAGATTGTCAAGGCAATTCACGACTACCTCGTTTTCAACGTGGACTACGACTATGAGAACCTCTATGCAGACACTCTGCCGGATACCGCCTACACCGCCGAAGGCGCACTGCTTCTGCACTCTGCGGTCTGTGAGGGCTATGCACGAGCCTTCAATTACCTGTGTGAACAGGCCGGGCTCGAAAGCCTCATGGTCTACGGGAGCGCCAACGACGGAACAACTGTGCTGTCGCACGCTTGGAATCAAGTCCGTGTCGACAACGCCTGGTTCAACGTGGACGTCACCTGGGACGATCCGCTCGTGAACGGCGAGCTCGTCTCCGACGGTTCAAACATCATCTACGACTATTTTCTCGTACCGGACAGTTCCCTCGAGGGCACACATACTGCCGAGGGTCCGGACGACCGGCATGTCTGCTCCGACACACGCTATCTGGAAAGCAACCGCCTGCTGAGCATTGAACCTTATCTGGAGGATCCATACTGCTTCGTCTCCTCCGATGAGGAGATTGCCCCCGCTGTCCAGTCTTATCTCTCCGACGCGACATACCAGTTTCAGATTGTCTGCGACGCCACCGCGGAGCAGGCAGAAGACAAAATGAGTCTTGTTCTCGATACCGTGGCCGCCGCAATGCAGGAACTGCATTTATCCGGACAGATCGCTGCAGGTGTGGAATATGGGGTCGCAGACTACGCTGTTGTCACAGTCACCATCACTCCCTCATAGGCCAAGACTGTCCTCCACGCACAGTTTTCCATAACCTGTCGCTACATTGGGACGGGCAGAGAAAGCAGGCAGCGGTCGGGCTCCGCTCCGCAGATATGCCTTTACCTTCTCCCCATAGAGATACCTGTCATGGCCGTCTACGATGCCATGCTGCATCAGGAGCGCCGCGGCTCCGGTGACAAAGGGTACTGCGAACGAGGTTCCGGAACGGCTCTGATAAGCGCCGCCCGGCGCAGCCGCCGTGATCTCCACCCCCGGCGCCACAAGATCCGGCTTCTGCAGGCCGCTATCGGCCTGCCCTCTTCCGGAAAAATCAGCAAGGGCATCTGTCCGATCATCGTAAGCCCCAACCGTGATGACGCCGGACGCGGTCGACGGAATTGTAAGCGTATTTTCCGGCGACGGCGTGAGAAAACGTGTCGCGCTCCCGACCACCCCGCCGGAGGGAAGCCACATCTGCCAGCTCCCATCCACAATTTTCTTCGGCACAAAACGCAGGCTCCAGATCCCGGCGTCCAGATAAGATCCCTTCGGAATCCATTCTATAAAAATTTCCTGATTCACACTGTACGGACGCGGTTCCCCATAATAGACCAGAAGCTCCGTCTCACCCAGAAGATAACGCTGCGCCGGAGGACTCGTATGTAGCGGTCCCGCCGTCAGCCCCTGCGGATGCACGAGATAAATGTCAAAGCGATCCGCATAATTCTTCCAGACCTGAAGATTCAGGGAGGGTTCATAGGCCGCCACGGAAATCTCTGTTCTCTGCCCTGTCACACCGCGCAAATTTCCCGCCGCATGCCCGGCTCGTGTACCCTCATTTCCACTCCCCGCACAGATCACCGTTCTGTCTTGTCTACTCACCTCATCTATGTAGGTTTCAAGGAGACTCTTCCCCGTGTGGGAACCATAGGAGTTTCCAAAACTCAAGTTCAAAGCCAGCGGCATCCCGTATCTCTGCGCCTTGCGTATCACATATTCAATCCCCAGCATCAACTCCGTCGTACGCGGAAAACCGTTCTCTCGAGCGGCTGCAAGCTTCACAACCAGCAGCTCACTCTCAAAGGCCACTCCCCGATTTCCTGCAGTGATCGAAAGCACACCGGTGCCGTGACCACTGCTGTCCCCGGGAAGCGGCGCGTCCCTCCGCAGCGCTCCATTCAATTCTTCCCGCGTGTATTCTGTCCCTGCATGAAATCCTTCCGGCGGCAGACCCTCGCCAGTCTGATCCCAAAGTGCCAGAATCCGGCTCGTCCCATCCTCCTTTCGAAAATCCGGATGACGGCAGTCAACGCCGGAATCCAGCACCGCGACGATCACGCCCCGCCCGGTGAGGCGCAGCGGCGCGCGCTGCACGGCACTCATACAGGAAGCTCTTTTCCCTTCCGTCTGCGCAAAATACAGCCGCCGCGGCTTCTCGATATACTCGACCTCCGGCAGCTCCTCAAGCGCGGACAACATTGACTCTCGCACAATCAGGATCGCGTAGCCGCCGGAGAGCTCTGTCGCCTGTTCCGCCAGCGCACGCAGCCGCTCCACACTTCCGGAATATTTCACGATCAGCTCCCAGGTCTGCTCCTCCGGGTCATAGCCCTCGCCCAAACCGAGCGCACGTTCCCGCTCCTCCTCACTTGCATCCAGTGCGAGATTCAGCTCATTTTCAGCTTTCTGGCTGTCCATTATATTGCCCTCACGCTACGTCGCTTTCCCTATCAGTCTATTCTGGCTTCTCTCTTTTCATGTCAGTACATGGCCTCGTAAATAGCAGGACTGTATGTGCAGGAAAGCTGCTTATTTTGAAGACGCTGCATCCGTTTCCAGCGCCTTCTTTCTGCGGCTCAGGATCCCTCCGATGCGCCCGGTCTCCCGCGCGGACAGCGCTTTCCAGCCTCCCTCCCGTACCTTTTCCAGCAATCCCAACTCCTC
Source organism: Lachnospiraceae bacterium (assembly GCA_021203465.1). Lineage (GTDB taxonomy): Bacteria > Bacillota > Clostridia > Lachnospirales > Lachnospiraceae > Hominiventricola. The sequence goes on from JAJQBC010000119.1 coordinate 54,445, forward strand.
GGCAATTTCATATTTCATCCGATCGTTCGGTTCCAGTTTTTCAAAATCCATATGCTTTTAACTCCTTTTTATTCTACGAAAAGTATGGCCGGATTTTTGAGGCCTTATACCTTGTTGCGATTCACAGCCTCCGGGATTGCAATTCTCTGTAGTCTGCTGCTGCAACAGCAATCACTTGACAGATTTTTCCGGGAAAGCTACACTTGATGAAGATTCAGGCTGTGCAGAAGATTTCGAGCCCGTGCTGTCTGGAAAGCTCACAGACGGAATATCCGGCGATTCCAAATTCTGTCTTAATCAGGAGGAATTCAATGTATCACACGATTGTAACGCTGAAAAAAGGCGAAGGGCGCACCGTCAAGGCAGGCGGTGCATGGATTTACGATAATGAAATCGAGAGCGTCGCAGGACACTTCGAGGACGGAGATATCGTGGAGGTACACGATTTCGACGGTTATTTTCTGGGATATGGGTTTTTGAACCGACATTCAAAGATTCGGATACGCCTTCTGGCGCGAAAACGGGAACATGTCATCGACGATGCCTTTCTGGAACAACGCGTGCGGAACGCCTGGGAGTACCGCAAGGCCACAACCGACACCGGCTGCTGTCGCATCATCTTCGGGGAGGCGGATTTTCTGCCCGGCCTGATTGTTGACAAATTTTCGAATGTGCTCGTCGTGGAATCGCTCGCTCTTGGCATCAACCGGCTGAAGCCGCGCATACTGGACATTCTAAAAAGAGTGCTGCTCGAGGACGGAATCGCCATCCGCGGCATCTATGAGCGTAGCGACGCGAAGGTCCGCGAGCGGGAGGGCATGGAGCGCTTCAAGGGCTTCATCGGAGATTCCTTCGACACGAAGGTAGAGATCGAGGAGAACGGCGTGCGCTTTCTCGTGGATGTGCAGGACGGCCAGAAAACCGGCTATTTCCTCGACCAGAAATACAACCGCCTCGCCATCCGGCGTCTCTACAAAGATAAAAAAGTGCTTGACTGCTTCACGCATACGGACTCTTTCGCGCTGAACGCAGCGGCCGGCGGCGCTACAAGCGTACTCGGCGTGGACGCCTCAGAGCTGGGCTGCGCACAGGCACGGGAGAACGCCCTCTTAAACAACATGGAAGACCGCGTCAGTTTTCAGTGCGCCGACGTATTCGAACTGCTACCTGAACTGGAACAGCGCGGCGAGCGCTATGACATCGTGATCCTCGATCCTCCCGCCTTCACCAAATCGCGCAGCTCTATCAAGAACGCAGTCAAGGGCTACCGCGAAATCAACCTGCGAGGCATGCGCCTCGTGAAAGACGACGGCTTCCTCGCCACCTGCTCCTGCTCGCACTTCATGGATCCGGAACTCTTCGCAAAAACTCTAAAGGAGGCCGCGCATGCCGCCCACAGGCGCTTACGTCAGGTCGAGTTCCGCACGCAGGCTTGCGATCACCCGATCCTGTGGGCTGCGGATCAGTCGTATTACCTCAAATATTATATCTTTCAGGTGGTGGAAGAATTGTAGTACCCTCCCGCCGCCATCGCCGCATAGAAGGGCACGCAGAACATCACGGGCATAATATATCGAACCTGATAGTTAAAGGTCGGCGCGGCAACACAGACCAGCAGCGCCGTTAGCAGCGGAGTCATCGGCAGCAGATATTTTTTCCTTCCGGAGCCAATGAAGAAAGCGGCCAGCAGGATTGTCATCCACGAGACAAAGCCTGCGTTTTCGAACCAATTTATGATCGGCACGCGGGAGAGCAGCTTGGCTACGCGCTCCATAACATTTCGAAAGCCGTCCAGAAAGGCGGGCTGCGTGATCTCCCAGCGTATCTCCTGCCCCTCAATCTGTGATGTCATCATATAATTGTGCGCATAGCCCTCCTGATAAAACCAGCCGTAAGCATTGTTCATCGTGGCCTCCACCGCATTTCCCGGATGCTTCAGAAGCTGCCGGAACCACAGGCCAAAATAAGCGGCCAGATCGTCCGATGACTCTGCATGATAGGTGTATTTCACCGGATCAGACGTGATGGGATCATAAAGTTCAGCCAGATTTTCATAATCGAGTACACGGGAAATGATCTCCTCATCCTCCTCTGTCAGCTCATAGCCGTAATCGCGCACATAGCGGGCCGTCTGCTGGAAGGGGATCGAAAGCGCCTCGCTCACCCCGTTGTCCTCCACACCACAGGCCGGAAGCAGCACCCTCTGATAGAGCAGCACGAGCAGAACCGGCAACAGCATCGCTGTCAGCACACGCATGCATTTCTTTCTGTTTTCCTTCCAAAGCAGCCGCGTGGCATAGGCCGCCACAGCAATTCCGGAAAATAGTACCAGAAAAATCCCTTCATTCCGAAAACCTGCCGTCCCGAAAGCTGCCAGAATATAGCCGCCCATCCATCGGCGGCTGAGCATTTCTTCCTCCTTCATCGCCCTGACCAGCTCGAAGAGCATAAGCACAAGGAATATCACACAGGCCGCATAGGGTACATCCTTCTCCACGATCGTCGATTCCATCGGGAAATACTGCACAATACAGATGATCGCAAGCGCGGCCACGCGGAAGACATACGGCGTCTTCCAGCGCTTCATCAGGACAAAACCGTAGGAAAACGCAGACAGCAAAAGCCCGAGCTGCAACACAAGATTCAGGAAAAATCCAAAGGTATAAGAGACCAGCAGATTTCCCAGCTCCATAACCAGACACATCAGAACCGTATGTAGCGGCGGATAATAATTATTGATCATATTCCAATACCACTGACGCATCTCGGCCAGCGTCTCCGGCATCGCCGCCCCCGGAAACTTTGCGACAATATAGGGCAGCCAGCACAGCAAAATCACGAGAAACGTGCCCCAGAAGGCATGTCTCTCGAAAATCCAGTCTCCCAGACGACAGCCGCACAGCGTATTTTTCTCAGCATCGCAGAGCAATTTTCGAATCAACAGCGCGTAGATCCGCGCGAACAACAGGTAAAAACCGATCAGCATCAGAACTGAGACGAACTGATGAAAAGTGTCCATGAAGATCAAATCCCAGGAATTTGTATAGCGGAAGCTGTAGCCAAACAGCAGAAAAAATGCTGTCAGCCCCGCCGGAATCCGATAGCTCCACTTCGATATCTCCACATTCCATACCGACTTTGTTTTCAAAAAGAAATAAAACAGGAAAAAGACCAGCAACGCATCCCTATAGGTGAACACAGGCAGCAGATATTCCAGTTTTTTAATATTCACTATCAGGATCGTGAAAAATCCGCCCCCAACAGCCTCCGCGCTGATCTCGCTCAGATCTGTATCTAAAATCGCCAACAACGCGAAGCATGCAAATGCTCCGCTAATCCAGTCCTGTGAAAAATAAACGATTTTCTTTCGCATTTCTGTCCCTCGTGTTGGTCTTTTCGTTATTTTAGGGCAATTTTGTCAAGAAAATGTGTAGTTTATATTACTTTGGCTTAATATTAACACCGATATACGTGTGTGCGATTATATGAGTCCCATGCGTTCCATCTCATGAAGCACGCCGTCGTCCCAGACTGACTCGCACACACGGTCTGCGATCTCTTTGATCTCCTCATCCGCATTTCCCATAGCAACGCCGATACCCGCCCTCTCGATCATCTGATAATCGTTCAGGCTGTCACCAAACGCAATCGTGTCCGACACGTCCGCTCCAAACAACTCCGCAACCTTCACAATACCGGTTCCCTTATCCGATTCGTGTGAGATCAGTTCTCCGTTGAACATCCCGGAGTCTGTATAAATATGATAGGTCGCCACATAGAACTGTTCGCCGAGTTCACGTCGAATTTCTTCGAGCGCCTCCGGAGTACGTACCAGAAAGGAGACCTTCGAGATCCCATCAAGCTTCGGATTCCACACACTCAGCGGCCAAGTGTTCTTCCGTTCTTTCAGGAACTGCATCCAACGTGCCAACTCCGGGTTGACATCCGGCATTGGCACGTCCTCCCATAGATAAGTACTCCCATCCCCGGCGACGAAAATGCGGTCAAGTCCTTCCAGCATGAAAATTCCACCCGGAATCCGCTCCAATACCTCAATGATACGCCGGACAAGCGCCGGGTCAAGGGCGTAACGGTAAACGCTTTTCCCCTGAATGCGGATATCGCAGCCCGCACTCGCAACGATCCCGTCCCATTCCAGCGACGTCACCTCCTCCGGCAGGCTGTTCCAGGTCCTCCCGGTCGAGATAAAGACCTTGTGCCCGTTTGCGCGCACGCGGCGAAAACCCTCCGCAAGCGCTGAACTGATGCCGTGATCCATCATATAAATTGTCCCGTCGATATCGACAAAAATCAGTTTTTTCTTATTGTACATGCGATGTCACTCCATAATAGAAAGAAAAGAAAAGCTTCGTCACTGCCCAGCAGGGCAGCGCAAGGCCGTGCTTCATCATAAAAATATACAGCTTCACCGAAAGGCCCAGCCTGTCCATCGTATGGTGGTACAAAGCCTCCTGCACGCTCCCATCCTGACACATAGCGCGGACATTTTGCAGCACCTGCCGGAAGGAATCCTGGCGATTTCTCCAGATTTCATTCTTGACCGCCATAATCGCAAGACTCAAGAAGTCGTTCCGAATCTGCGGGCGGAAATCATAGACGCCCTTTTTTTCAGAAATATCCTCCAGCTTTTCCCTTAAAAGCTTGATTTTTTCAAGATATTTCGCATCATACTGCCCGGTCATCGACGACTGGTTGTACCAGTAATGATATGGGTAATAATCCGGGATCTGACAGACACAGCGGGCGTCGAGCACCGCCGCAAACACCATCTGCAGGTCCTCGCCAACCGACACGCGTTCATCCCAGAGCTGCAGATTGCGCTCCACCAGTTCCCGGCGAAACAGCTTCGTCACACGCGAGGGCTGAATCGTCCTGCCGATAAAGCTTCCATCGTTCAGCAGCACCGGCCAGAGTTCCTCCAATTCCTCCCCGCAGTAGCACTCCCGCTCTATTCGGTTCGTCTCACGCCGCGGCGGATAGCTCTTGTCTTCATAGTCAAACACCAGACCGGCCATCGCGATATCCGCCCCATGTCTTTCCATCGACGCAGCAAGCCATTCATACATATCCGCTTCAATCCAGTCGTCGCTGTCGACAAAACCGAGCAGCTCTCCTGAGGCATGGCGCACGCCCTCCTTCCACGCGGAGGTGAGACCGCCATTTTTTTTGTGAACAGACAGTATATTGGAATAACGCCTTGCATAGTCATCACACAGCGCCGGGCAACTGTCCGGCGAACCGTCATCCACAAGGATAATCTCGATATTCTCATATGTCTGTGCCAAAATACTGTCCACACAGCGTCCCAGAACATCCTGAACCCGGTAAACAGGCACGATCACACTGATTTTTTCTTTCATTTACTTCTCCTGTATCCTGCTCAGAATCTGCTTATACAATCCTGGCGATACCCCAAACAACAGATAGCCAAAACGGGTTCGGAACGGCAAACGGCAAATCCACGCGCCGCCCTCTTTCCGATACTGTCTGAGTCTTGTTTTCAGCTCCAAACGCAGGGCTTCCGCCTCCTCCACATCGTCCGTACAGCGAAAATAGAAGGTGATGCAGGCATCACACAGTTTCCTGTAAGCAGCCGGAAGCAGATTTTCATAGCCATTTTCCCTGAAAAACACGATGCGCTCCTCATGTGCACTCAGCCACTGCAGGCGTTTGCGCGAAAATACCGATGTGATACTGCCCGCATTTTCCGTAAAGTACCCGTACAGAGCTCGGTCGAGGAACGCGAGTTTCCCTGCCGCATGAAACAAACGGTAGGTCGTCGCTTCATCCTCGTGAATCCTGCCGAGGGGATAACGAATACCAGTTTCTATAAACAACTCCCGGCGATATAACTTGTTCCAGGCCACGACAAAATATGTCGCATCTTCCTCCGCTCCGTAAAGCTGTTCCATCAGGCATTCCCCGCGGAACATGCGGTACGCGTCATTCGCCGCGCTCTCCAACGCTTCGCCGCGCACCCGCGCAAAACGACACTGGCCGATCGCGCAGCCGCTCTTTTGTATCAATTCATACAAAGCCCCAATAAAGTCCGGCGCGACATAGTCATCACTGTCAACGAAAGCAATATATTCTCCCTTCGCCATGTTAATTCCCACATTCCGTGCTCCTGAGAGCCCCCTGTTCTCCTGATGAATCACGCGCACCCGCCTGTCCTGCTTTGCATATGCGTCACAGATCGCCGGACAGCCGTCGAGCGAACCGTCGTCGACAAGAATGATCTCCAGATTTTCATAAGTCTGTGTGAGCAGACTGTCCACACAGCGCGAGAGCCATGCCTCCACCTGATAGACCGGCACGATCACGCTAATGAGCGGCTCAGTTCTTTCCATGTCCGATCCTCCTTATCCCGTGTAGCGCCGACACAAAGGGACGGCGGAGCGTGCAGAGCACATAAACCGTCCGCGGCATATCCCGCCGCAGAAAAAACCATATGATCCTATAGTCCGGCTGCACCAGCCTGACTTCACGCCCTCTCTTTCTCACCCATGCGTCGCGGGAATACGAACGGATCACCGCCAGCTTCTCTCTATGGGAAAGGCTTCCGTCCGCCGGAAGCTTCTCGCACTCGTCAAGCATCTCGCTCACATAACGCGTGAAAATGCTCCCGTCCTGACAGGCTCCCCCCCAGATTTTTTCGTAAAAAGCTTCCGTCTCGGCACAGACCCTCCGCGCAAGCGCCATGCGATCCATGCGTTTCTGCGAGGAGAGCGTGCCTGTCCCCGCGCATTCCTGTATATAATAGCAAAGCGGCTCGGCGAGTATACCGATAAGCCTACATTTCTCAAGATAACCCAGATTAAAGAGAAGATCTTCCCCCAAACTCAATGAAGTGTCGAAGACCCCCACAAGCTCCCGGCGATACAGCTTATTCCACGGCATATTGAGAAAGCTCTCACGGTATAGTGAGAGAAAATCCTCCTGAAAATCCGAAAGAGCCGGAATTCTGGTTTTCCCCGGAAGCTTCACAATATCCGCTCCGTCATAGAGATGATGAAAACCGCACAGCACCAGATCTGCCCCTGTCTCCCGTTGAAAACGGCCAATGTGCTCGAGATAAATCGGCGAGACATAGTCGTCACTGTCCGTAAACAGCAGAAATTCTCCCTGCGAAGCACGGATCCCGGCGTTTCTGGCCGCGGACACACCGCGGTTCTCCTGATGAAACACGCGGATATGAGCATGCGTCCCCTGTTTCTTTCTGGCAGGCATATCAACATCATGCACCGCCGCAAGCTCATCGTTCGTGTCAGTCTCATTCCCCATGTTCCCATAGCAGAAGGCATTCCGCTCTTCTACTGCCAGTTCATCACAGAGAGCTCCGCTTCCATCCGTGCTGCCATCATCTACGAGAATCAGTTCAAAATCCTGCTCTGTCTGGCCAAGCCACGATTCCACGCAACGCCGCAAAGTCGCTGCTGCATTATAAACCGGAATGACGATACTGTATTTCATCTGGCCGCTCCTTTCCGATTTTCCCCGCGTCTATACCGTCGTCACCTGACGAATCACATAGGCGATCGCAAAAATCTGTCCGCCCACCGCCGCAGCCACGACCGCACGATCGATTCTCTGTCTCAGGTAAATCAGCTGATTTCGGCACGCAGCCAGCAATACCGGCATGAAGGGCAGAAAATACCGACCCTGCACGCCCTCCACGGACACGTAACCCAGCGGTGTCCAAGAAAGCAGCATGCCGAGCACGATCAGCCCTGCCGAGGCCGCGCACAGGAAAAACATCCAGAAGCGCTGCCGCGCGTGGATACACACTTGCTCTCCCGGCGCGTTCAGTATAGACAAAAACAACAAAAACAGGAAGAAGATCACCAGCATCTCCGATGTCTCGATCTCGACCCAGCCCAGCTTATAGCCGACGAGCGATTCCAGATAAAAGCTGCCCTTATCGAGAATTGTATTGACGATCATGTACACCAGTTCAAGCGGTTCGCTCAGAAAATAGCTGAGTGTATAGCCCGCCGCGTAAGCGCTCCCATCTGACGTACCGACCACGCTCGTCGCCGCCGTCGTGCTGACAATGCCTGTCACGGTGCCCGCATTTTTGAGCAGGAAGGCGAACACCGGTATCCCGACCAGCGCGACTGTCCCCGTCCATTTTTCTCGTTTTCCCCCATAATGCACAGCCGGGATCAAAAGCGGCAGCAGCGCCAGCGGCGCATAACTCCCACTCTTACACCAGATTAGCGCGAGCGCCAGAATCTCCAGTGCCAACAACCGCTGTCCCGTCAGCCTCCGCTCTGAAAAAATAGCTTCCAGACACAGGCAAGTATACAGGAATACAAGACCGTGCACCATTGCATCGTGGGAAAAGGACGTACACTGCTGCATGTTGATCGGAAGTACCGCAAGCACAAAAAGCGTCAGCTTCCCAAACGGCAGCCGCCGCATACCGACCCACGCGAGCAATGCAAAGACAAGCAGATTCAGATAGCGTGCGAGCAGCAGCATCGGAACCGTGCCGAAGCCAAGCAGCCTCGCGATCGTCATGCCGAGCACAGCAGGGGCATAGAAGAGCAGGCTTCCCTGCGTGTTACTGTTCACCTCCGTCTCCACCATTGTTCCGTCCTGCACCCCGGAAAACAGGCCATAGAAGATATTCCGATAATTCTGAAGAGAGGGTGAAGAGGTGAATTCCAACGCCGTGTCATCCGCACGCATCAAAATCGTCGTGTCATCGATCGACTCATAGCCAAGCAGGTCATTACTATAGCGGTACGCCATGTCAATGTGATTCGCCTCGTCCGGTATCATCTGCGGCGTCAGCAGCACGTTGTAGAACAGGCCAAGGCACAGCACGGTTGCCAGAAACACAGTCTCAATCCGCGCGCGCCGCACAAACGTAAGGTACCAGAACAGGCAGAGAAAAGCCTCCACTCCCAGAAAGAAAAAGAAGAAATAATATTTCAGAAACAGATTATAATACAGGTGAGCATTGACGCAAATCCCTTCGTCGCTCGTCATCAGCGCAAGACCACTGTCCCAGAGCTCCTCTGAAAAACTCAGATCAATCCGATAGCTATGGTCGGCTACGCCGGTCTGGGAGTCCTCGAACAGGAGGCCAATATACTCCCCCGATATAAACTGATCCGCATTGATATCCGTCTCACGCAGAACCTTCGACAAAGTCAGGTCAGTCACGACCGCGTGCATCGTCCCCTCCGTAAGTTCACTGCCCTCCTCAATATAAAAGCGGACACCAAAACCCGTCAGGCTGTCCTGCTCCGGCTTCAGAATCTGGCTGACCGTCGCATTCTCTTCATTTACGGTGAGTGTCTCTCCATCGGCCTCCAGAATCGTCACCCTTTCTGTCGAATTCTGCGCGATCCGAATTTTCGTGTCATAGAGATAAAAGAACAGCAATGCGCCGCAGAGCAAGGCGATGCCAAGCCCCAGCACGCGCTTTTTCGTAAATCCCGCCGACGCATCCCGGCTTTTCTTCTTTTCTACACGCTGCAGCTTTGCAAAGCCCCCGGCACTGAATACGCCAATTCCCGCCAGCAGCAAAATAAGTCCAATCAAAATCGGCTGCAGCACGCGATGCGTCTGCTCTATATAGGTCAGGTTGTAAACCAAGCTCTTTTCCAGAGATGATCCATCCATCGCAGCGCTGCCCGGAGTCGCAGTCGTCTCATTGAGCCAGACAGACGGCCCATCCGCGTCAGCATCACTTGACATACGCACTGACAGGATAGACGGCGCATAGTCGAGTCCAACAAACAGAAACTGATCTTCCGTCAGCTCCTCCAGCGAAAAATCCTGTCCCCCAATCAGAATCCCCGTCTCCTGATCATACGCCAGAATCCGGAGCGTACCGCTCATGGATGTATGCCCGTTCACCGAAAAGAAAAAACCAATCTGTGTCGATGTTCCGGCCGGCGCCTCGAGCGTAAACTCCAACACCCGTCCCTCGACGAGTTCTTCCGTCGTATGCACGAGATTCGCCTGATTTGCGCCCTCCAGCCCCTGCGAACATGTCTCTGACACCGGAATCGCGATCCCCACCACAATGACGAGCAGACAGAGCACTGCCCAAATTACCAGATATCGTTTTTTATTTCCCGGAAGGCTGCTTTTCATGCCTGTCCCCCTCTATTCCTCTCAAATCAGAAAGGCAGACCTGAAGCCATATGCTCCTCAGGTCTGTCCGTTCCCCGTACTATCCTTTTTATGCGTTACTCTTCTTCCTCCGCCTCGACTACTTCAACGGTAATCTCCGGCGCGTCCGCACAGCTCAGACCATCTGGCAACGCCACATCAAGCGCCGCTGTGTAAGTCCCTGTGCGCGTGATCTCCGAGAGGTCTATGCTCACCGTGATGTCATCCGTCGTCAGCTCCGCCAAAGTGGAAGGCAGCCCGGTCACTGTAATTGTAAGCGCATCCGCATCTGTCAATATTGCTTCCAACCCATTCGCCAGATTTTCCATCACAACAGAATCAGATGAAACGCTGTACTCAACTGTCTCATTCTCCACAATCTCCATCGTCACCGCGATCTCTTTTTCCTCTTCCGACGGAATCAGAATATCGTCGTCCAGATACTGGCTGATATCCACCGTCTGCTGTACCGTGCCGGTCTCCCCATCCGGATTCAGCGCGGAAGCCGGAATACTCAAATTGTAAATCGAACGAATATCAGATTCTTCTCCCACAATCGTCACGGTCTCCGGCTTATAGCTGATCGAGGCAAGGCTGTAGCCCTCCGGCGCCGCCTCGCTGACATCAAAGCTGATTCCCACCAGCTTTGTGCTGAGCGTTGTAACCGTCACGGAAAAGTCCGTGTCCTTCCCGGTATATTCAAGCTGGGAGCTCGTAATCTCCTCCCCATCGCTGTTTGTCAGCCTCAACGTACAGGTACGCGTTGTCGTACCGGTAATGCCGGTGATATCCACCTCCGCCACAACGCGCTTCACGCGCTCAACCTCTGACTTCGGCCCACTGACCTCGATCAGAGTCTGTTCCGGCGTCGTCGCGCCGACCACAAGCCCGTCTGCCGGTTCCCCCGTCGTCTCCACAATCACCTTGAACTGCTCGGTCACTTTCTCCTCGATGCTGAGCAGCACATTCTCACGGCTCTGGCTGACGCTGTCGATCGTCGCACTCCCCGTGTAGCTCACCTCGATCTTGACCATACTGTCATAGCGCAAATCTTTCTCCACATCCGCCGTCACGGTAAAATCGGATTCCTTCACCTTCGCCAGCTCCGTCCGCCTTGCGTAGACTGTAATATTGACCTTGTCTGTCCCCTCTTCGATCATGTAGGTCTGATCCTGTGAAGTCAGCGCATCCGTGTTGATCAGTGTGACTGACACATTGCGGATCGTCTTGGACTCAATTGTGTCGTCAATATTTACCACGACAATCCAGCAGATAATAGCCGCCACTACAGAGAGAATCTTCCAGGACAGGTTATTCAGAACTCTTTTTTTCATGTCGCCCTCGTCCTTTCCAGAACCGTTTCCGACTCTCCTCCGGCTTCGCCTGAATCGTCTGAAGCTGCTCCTTCAACTGCTCCTGATTCAAATTCCGCATGAGCCTGCCATTTTTTGCCACGGAGACCGATCCCGTCTCCTCTGATACCACAATCGTCAGGGAATCGCTGACCTCACTGATCCCGACCGCCGCGCGATGTCTGGTTCCCAGCTCCTTGCTGAGATTCAGATTGTCTGACAAAGGCAGATAACAGGTGGCCGACCGAATCCTGTCCCCCGACAGGATCACAGCCCCGTCGTGGAGCGGTGTATTTTTCTCAAAAATATTTAAGATCAGCTGACTCGATACCGCAGAGTCAAGCGCAATACCGGTTCGCTCATACTCTCTCAGGCTAACTGCCTGCTCCACCACAAGCAGTGCCCCTGTGCGGGCGCGTCCCATCTCAAAACTCACCTTCACAAGCTCCGCCACCGTGCGATCTGACAGGAGCAGCTCGCTTTTCCTTGCGTTTTCAAAGGGCATAATCGAGGTAATAATATTGTTCTGGCCGAGCTGTTCCAGAGCCCGCCGCAGCTCCGGCTGAAATACAATGATAACCGCCATAATTCCCAGATTTAGGAAATTCCGGCCCAGCCAGAGGATCGTGTTCATATGAAAGACGGACGCCAGCATAAAGACAAACAGAATAACGGCAAAGCCCTTCAGAAGCGACCAAGCGCGCGTGGATTTAATCCACATCAGGATATTATAAATAAGGACGGACAAAATGATGATCTCAGCCACATCTGACCATGTGACATTCAGCGCGTTAAGTGAGAAATACTGATAAAGCTGCTGAAGATTCATCCTCTCACTCCCTTTCCGTCTCTATCCGGACAGCTTCAGTGCTGCTTTTTCCGGCTGCTCTTATGCCCCGAGCTGATCTTCTTTACCTTCTTATCCGATATGGCGATGGACATCTTCGGCACCGCCTTCACGTAGTAGTAATATTCATCATCCTCAAACTGCGCATATTCCGTACGTGAATAATCGACACTGAACACAAAAAACTCTGTCACAAACGCGATCAGCAGAGAAACAAGCGTACCCAAGATCAGCCCCGGTGCGGAGATCCGCACCTGCAATGCAAGGCCTCCAATCAAGAACAGCACCACATTAATCACTGCCCCGGTTCCGATCGCCATGTTCCATGCATAATCCGCGTTCATACGACGTATCACATACACGATCAACAGCACAACCGCAAAAATCAAAATCGTCAGAATCGCTGTTTTGTTCACCAGCACGTTTTCTACGAGATAGGTCAGGCGAGAACTCAAATCCTCCGTCTCGGAGCCAGCCAATATCGTCTCATTATTTTTCATAAAATACATTAAATAATAGATGAGCGTGCCGCACGATACCGGCACCACGCAGACCGGCCCTCCGACCAGACCAAGCACCAGCGGCATGACATAGGGAATCCGCATGAAAAATAGGAGCGGAGCCAGCGCCAACACAAAACCATAGCCGGGAGCTATGCGGAAATAGAGAACGTACATCACCAGAAAAAGTCCCACCGTTATGGCAAAAACCTCCAGCGACAACGAGAAGGCATGCGCGCAGATCAAAAGTGCCGCAATCACCGCGATCATATTTACCGGCAGGAAAGAACAAACCAGCGCCATCAGAAGGGAGAGCGCCGGGCTCGTGATCCTTTCCATAAAGCCGATCTGCCCGTTAATCGTCATAAAAACGGCAAGCGCCGTCACAAACTTTAAAAATGGGAACAGGTAAACATCATATTTTGCATAGATGACCTTTAACCGCTGTTTTATCTCAAGTAGTGCTGCCATGTTCTGTCTCCTTCGTCCGACTGTCCGGCTGCGCCATGCGCTCCTCACCGTCATAAATGTCAGTAATCTTCTTCAGAATGTGGACATACTCGCTCACATCTTTCCCCGCCATACGGTAACGCCTGTGATACACCAGATACAGCAGACACAGATAGGCAAGCGTCACTACAATATAGATCGTGGTAAGCGTCGCGCCAAGACCCTGCAAATCCATTTTATGAAGATTGTCCATCAGATATTCCAGCCTGCAGCCGGCCCACAACGCCACCCCCAGCACATAACAGAGAGTCACAAAAACCCAGCCGTACAGAAGTTGCAGGCTGATATAGTCGTGCCTGAAATATTGCTGGGCTTTCAGCTTCTTTTGCGCCTCCTTTGTTTCAAAGCGCGAAGCCCGTGTCATCAAAATTACTTTTTCCTCATTGATCATATAATAATTTACCTCAATATTCTATAATATAACACAATCAAAAGTCTTTTCCAACAGAAATGCACAAAAAATAAATCTTTTCCGCGCCATGTGCCCGGAGCGCTCGCGCCGCCTCGTCCATCGTGCTGCCCGTCGTATAAATATCGTCGACCAAAATCAGCCTTTTGCAGGGAACCGCTCCCTCCCGAAGGGAAAAGGCCCCGCGCAGGTTCGCAACGCGCTCCTGATCACCGAGCTCCTTTTGCGCGCGCGTCTTTCGCGTGCGGAGCAGGAGCCCTGTATCGACCGGAATCCCACAACGGACGGAAAGCGCCCGTGCCAAAAGCTCCGCCTGATTGTAGCCCCGCCTGCGTCGTCTTGACGAGTGCAGCGGAATCGGCACCAGAGCCTGAGCCTGCCAGCGAAGCGCATCCTTCGCACAGACTCTCAAAATCTCCTCCGCATAGAAATCCGCATATTCCCTTTTGCCGCCGTATTTATAGCGTGCGATTGAGCGGCGCATAGGCTCGTCATAGGCGAAAGCCGCCCTGCCTCTGTCAAACTGATGCGGACGGCGCGCGCAGTCCGCGCAATACTCCCGTTCTTCCGTGAGAAGGGGCTTCCCGCATTTCTGACAATAGTTCCCCCGAACATACGAAAGTCTTGTCCTGCAGATATCGCAGGCTAGTTCGCCGCGCTCCTCCACGACCTCATGGCAAATCGGACAGCGCCGCGGAAAAACGAGTCCCATCCAATCAGGCTTCTGTGCCAAGCGTCTTCACCTCCCGTATCCTCTCCTCCAAACCGCTGTAACGGGCTTGCTCGTTCGTGTTCTCAATCATCATCGCAAAGGTCTCCCGGCTCCCGACCAGTGTCACGCAGGAGCGCGCCCGCGTCACCGCCGTATAGAGCAGATTGCGGTTCATGAGCATGCGCGGTCCCGTCAGCAGCGGAATCACAACCGCCGGATACTCGCTGCCCTGAGACTTATGGATCGTCACCGCATAGGCCAGCTCCAGCTCCCCCAGATCGTCAAAACGGTAACTTACCGTACGATATTCGTCGAACAGCACCTCCACCGTTTCCGAGAGGCTGTCAATCCGCGTGATCACACCCATATCCCCGTTGAAAATTCCTGCTCCTTTGTCGATCGCGATGCCGTAACGGTTCCGTGCCTCCCATTCAGCCTGATAATTGTTTTTGATCTGCATGACCTTATCTCCCTCGCGCAGCAGTCCATGCGCAGTTTCATGCTCTGCCTTCTCCGACGACACAGGATTCAGATATTTCTGCAGTATCTCATTCAGATGCTCGACACCAAGCGCTCCCTTCCGCATCGGCGTGAGTACCTGAATATCGAAAGGCTTCGCGTTCACATAGGGCGGCAGCTTCTCCTGCACCAGCGCCAGCACGACACGCAGGATAACGTTCGGATCCTGCCTTTCGAGAAAGAAAAAGTCCCGGCTGTGATTGTCCGGTATCACCTGCTCCCCGCGATTGATCTTATGGGCATTGACAATGATATCGCTCTGACCCGCCTGACGAAAAATCTTCTGCAGCATGACCACCGGGCAAGCCTCCCCGCGAATCATATCCTTCAGCACGCAGCCCGGTCCAACGCTCGGAAGCTGATTGATATCACCGACGAGGATCAGCCGCGTTCCGGGGCAGACTGCCTTCAACAGCGCCTGCATCAGGAAAATATCGACCATCGACATCTCGTCGATGATAATCACGTCGGCTTCCAACGGATTCTCCTCATTTCTTTCAAAACGCGCCGAACTGCGCTCCCGCGACGGTTCGCCCGACAGTTCGAGCATTCTGTGAATCGTCATTGCCTCGTAGCCGGTTGCCTCCGTCATGCGCTTCGCGGCACGGCCGGTCGGCGCGGCGAGCAGAATCGACATATCCTCCTTCTCAAAATAACGGATAATCGTATTGATCGTCGTCGTCTTGCCCGTCCCAGGTCCTCCGGTAATAATCAACAGTCCATTTTTTACCGACTCAATCACGGCACGGCGCTGCATCTCGTCAAGCTCAATCTCTTCCCCCTGCTCCACAACGCGCAGCTTATCCAGAATCTGTGTCTCCTCCATCTCGCATTTCAGATTCAGATCATGCAGCATTTTTGCCACATTTAGTTCCATATAATAATACTGGCTGTAAAACACAAGCGTCTGCGCAGCCAGTTCCTTGATAACCAGCTTTCCCTCAATGCAAAGATTCATCATCTGTGTCGCAAGCCCATCCTCCTCCACGCCGAGCAGCTCCGCGGCACGACGCAGAAGCTGCTCCCGCGGAAGGCAGGTGTGGCCTTCCCCCGCCGCCTGCTGCAGCACATAGAGAAGACCGCTTCGTATCCGATAGTCCGAATTCGTATGGATGCCGATGCGCGCCGCGAGTTCGTCCGCCGTGCGAAAACCGACTCCGTCGATGTCATCCGCAAGCCGATACGGATTTTCCTTTACAGTCTGAACTGTTTTCGCGCCATACTGCCGATAAAGCTTCACCGAGAGCGATGCTGAGACTCCATACTGCGCCAGAAACATCATCGTCTGGCGAAGCTCCTTCTTCTCCTCCATCTGTTCGGAGATCTCCCGTGCCTTGCGCTCGCTGATCCCCTTCACCTCCGCGAGGCGCTCCGGCTCCTCCTCAATAATCCGAAACGTATCGCCGTGAAAGCGCCGGACAATGCGCGCGGCCAGCGCTGCTCCAATTCCTTTTACCGCCCCGCTGCCAAGATAGCGCTCCATAGCGGCCTCGTCCTCCGGAGCCAAAAGCTCGTAGTGCTCCACCTGCAGCTGCTCGCCATAAAGCGGATGCATCTTCATCGTACCGAATACTTCGATCAGTTCCCCCTCCGAGAGCAGAGAGAAACTGCCCACACAGGTCAACTCCTCCCCTTCCGTGACCATCTGAAACACCGTATAACCGTTATCCGCATTGCGGAATACGATATGCTCTACATAGCCTTTCCGTATCTCAGCCAACTTAGCACTTCCTCTCTATACAGCCCCGTGCATAAAAGAAGCCGCCGCAGAGTACCGTTTCCCGCCTCCGGCGAAAAACAGTCTCCCGCGACAGCCCCACGTCGTCGCTCTATTATTTTTTATTCCTCATCGCGGTGCCCGGAAATGAACTCCACATACTTGCCCGTCCCAATCGCCACGCATTTCATCGGATCTTCCGCCGTCATCGTGTTGATGCCAGTCTTGGACTCCAACAGCTCCTCCAAACCGCGCAGCAGCGCTCCGCCGCCGGTCAGTACAATCCCTCGCTCCGCAATATCCGCCGTCAGCTCGGGCGGCGTGCGTTCCAATACGCTGTGTACTGCCTCGACAATCTGCGATGTCGTCTCACGCAGAGCCTCCTCGGTCTCCTCCGATGTCACCGTCACCGTCTTCGGAAGACCTGTCACCAGATTTCTTCCGCGCACGTCAATGCTCTCCACCTCGGGCCGCGGATAGCAGCTTCCAACCTTAATCTTGATATCCTCCGCCGTGCGCTCGCCGATCAGAAGATTGTGCTTCTTGCGCATAAAGCGGACGATTGCCTCGTCGAAATCATCTCCCGCGATCTTGATCGAGGTGCTGACAACCGTGCCACCCAGAGAAATCACAGCGATATCCGTCGTGCCGCCCCCGATATCAACAATCATATTGCCGCAGGGCTTCGCAATATCAATGCCTGCGCCAATCGCCGCTGCAATCGGCTCCTCAATGATAAACACCTCTCTCGCGCCCGCCTGAAACGTCGCGTCCTCAACCGCCTTCTTCTCCACCTCGGTCGCTCCGCTTGGAATGCAGACGGCAATCTTCGGCTTGCGGAAGGTCTTCTTGCCCACCGCCTTGCGGATGAAATGCTCGATCATCTTCTCCGTCACGGTAAAATCCGCGATCACGCCCTGCCGCAACGGGCGCACCGCCACGATATTACCCGGCGTACGGCCCAGCATCAGACGTGCCTCCTCGCCGATCGCCTTAATCTTATTCGTATCTCTGTCAAACGCCACTACGGACGGTTCTTTCAATACAACTCCCTTTCCCCGGATGTACACAAGGATGCTGGCAGTCCCCAAATCGATTCCAACCTCTGTGCCTGGCATAAGTATTCCCCTTTCGTTCTCTTCTTCTCTATGATGTATCTTAAATTATAATCTGTCAAGGCTCACTGAACAAATTTCATTATACATAATTTCCCACGAAAAGAAAAGTCCTATTTTGTGAAGTTTTCTTTAAATCCCCTCCGCAATCCGCGATACCCCGACGTAATACTCAGAAATTTTATACCAGGTGCGATAATCGACGCCTCCGGTCACCGGCAGTCCGAAGATAGACTGGAACTTTTCGACAGCGGCGCGCGTGGCTGGGCCATAGACGCCGTCCTCCGCGATGCGCGGCAGAGCGGGATATGCGCCGGCGATCACATTAAGCTCCTCCTGCAGCTGCAGCACCTTCTGTCCGCTCGACCCCTCCGCGAGATCATAGCCCGGCCAGGATGCCGGCACACCGGAGATCTCTTCCGCGGTGTTGATATAAATGCTTTCTCCATAATAGTGACGCAAAATCTCAATCGTGCTGTAGCCCTGCTGCGCCAGACTCTGCGAACCCCACTGGCTGAGCCAGTTCGGACAGCTCACGTTCCGTCCGTCACAGTACTGCGTCAGAAGCGGCTGTTTTACATTGGGCCGCGACAGATAGTTGCCGAACATTTCGTCTACAACTGCGGAGATCGTGTCGAAAATATTTCTACCGTAAACCCATTTCTGGTC
The DNA here is from genome assembly GCA_021203465.1 of Lachnospiraceae bacterium. GTDB lineage: Bacteria > Bacillota > Clostridia > Lachnospirales > Lachnospiraceae > Hominiventricola. The sequence goes on from JAJQBC010000119.1 coordinate 72,947, forward strand.
GAAGGCCGTGGACGAGGTGAGCGTGAAATCGTAACCCCTGCCCCGATAATACTCCGTGTAGACGCGATTCAGCGTGAAGGACATGATCGCCAGCACATTCGCGCGGATCGCCGCGTCCTCCCAGGTCGCGTAGATCTCACTGCTGGCGACATTTTTTATATAATCGCGATAACGAACCCAATAATCTTTCGCGCTCGAGTCGGTCGGCGCGCCGTCGTGCACGACGATGTACTCCGGAACAACCACGCGGCTCAGGACGATCTCGCCCGTCTCCGTCACGGGCAGCACCTCCGGTTCCGCGATCTTCGGCGGATAGTTGCCGAACAGGACATGCGGACCGATCACAATCCGCTCAAAGTCCGCCGAATCTCCCGCCTCCATGGAAATCTCCTGAAGTGCAGTCACACCGGGCAACACTTCCGTCCCCGCCACCTCGACGTCCTCATAACCGGGCGCCGCTGCGCGAACCGTGTACAGCGAATAAGGCTGTTGCTCCGAGTCACTCAGACTGTAGGCGAGCTCCGGCGTGGACAGTTCGATCTCCTCTGTCATACCGGACTCATCGGTCGCCAGGCGGATCGTCTCCCCTTCTGGTTCCCCTTCATACGTGATTTCCACCGTCGCCCCGACGACCGGGCGCAGCGAGCGCCCTTCTGTCAGCCGTATCTTCAGCATTCCCCTGCTCAAATCGTTTTCAGGCATAAAAAAGCCCTTTCTCATACATCTCTTTACTATATATATGAAAAAGGGCTCTGTAATATCAAAAATCTGAAGATTTATTCTCTTTTATTTCTTCTTCTCCATCTTCCATCAGGCATTCCCCCGCTGTTTCGTCCACAGATACGCTCTCTTCACTCTCCTTCTCATCCGCCCCTGGCTCTTCCTCCGGATCCGGCTTCATCAGCGTCCGCACCGCGGAAATGATCAGCACTACGCCAACCACTGCAAAAACGATTGACGCAACCACGCTGATAATAAGTTCTGTACCTGTCACTTCACTGCGCGACTGAAACATTTGCCAGACCAGATAGATCAGATAGCCTCCCGCTATCAGATGAATCATCCGTCTTCCTTTTTCATTTCTCATCGTCTGTACCTCCTATACCTTCCAGATTATCGAGCCACACCCGCGCGCAGGCGTCGCTCGGCATGCGCAGATCTCCGCGCGGTGACACCGCCACCGTGCCGACCTTCGGACCGTCCGGAAGGCAGGAGCGCTTGAACTGCTGCGTGAAGAAACGCCGCACAAAGGTTTTCAGCCATTTGAGAATCACCTCGTCCGCATATTCTCCCGCAAAGGCCTGCTTGGCCAGATAGTAGATTTTATTCGGCGCGAAACCGAAGCGCAGCATATAATATAGGAAGAAATCGTGCAGCTCATAGGGACCTACAAGATCCTCCGTCTTCTGGGAGATCGTCCCGTTCTCAGGCGGCAAAAGCTCCGGACTCACCGGCGTATCCAGAATATCGAGCAGCACACTGGTGAGACTCTCGTCGCCGCAGGTGTCCGCGTAGTAGCGGGCCAGATGACGCACAAGCGTCTTGGGCACGGAGACATTGACGCCGTACATCGACATGTGGTCTCCATTATAAGTCGCCCAGCCGAGCGCGAGCTCCGACATGTCGCCGGTTCCGATGACCATACCGCCGGTCTGATTTGCGATATCCATCAGGATCTGCGTCCGCTCCCGCGCCTGCGAATTTTCATAGGTCACATCGTGAATACTGTCATCGTGCCCGATATCGCGGAAATGAATGTTCACCGCCTCGCGAATATCGACCTCCCTTAAGTTTGCGCCCAGCCTTCTCGTCAGCTCGCAGGCATTGTGATAGGTGCGGTCCGTTGTCCCGAAGCAGGGCATCGTCACTGCCGTGATGCAGCTGCGGTCGAGACCGAGCCGGTCCGCCGCTTTCGCCGCGACGAGCAGGGCGAGCGTCGAATCGAGGCCGCCGGAGATGCCGATCACCGCACTCTTACAGTTCGTATGCTCCATACGCTTTTTCAGGCCCAGCGATTGAATCGCGAAAATTTCCTCGCAGCGTTTCTGACGCTCCTCCGCGCGGCCCGGCACGAAGGGCGCACGATCGACAAAACGGTCAAAGGGTGCGTCATGCGCGGCCATCGCATAGCTCGTCCGCACATACTGCCCCGCATTCATGGAAACCTGATAGGTGGTATAATGCCTGCGCTCTCCCGCGAGCCGCTCGATATCCAGATCCGCATAGATCGTCTCATTTTCAAAACGCCGGGACTCCTTCAGCAGCGAACCGTTCTCACAGATCAGGTGATGACCGCCAAAGACGAGATCCGTCGAGGACTCTCCCTCCCCGGCGCTCGCGTAGATATAGCCACAGACAAGGCGGCCCGACTGGCTGCGGACCAGCTCCCGCCGATAGCTGTCCTTGCCTGTGATCTCATCGCTCGCGGAGAGATTGACAATCACGGTCGCCCCCTGCATCGCGTGGCGAACGCCAGGCGGATTCGGTGCCCAGACGTCCTCGCAGATCTCCGCCGCCACCTCAAGGCGCGGCATGTCCACGCAGGAGAAAAGCTGATCCGTCCCAAAGGGTACTGCTTCCCCCGGAAGCCACTCGACATCCACACATTTCTCCGGCCCCGCCGTAAAATGACGCTGCTCATAAAATTCACTGTAATTGGGGATGTGTGTCTTCGGCACGAGTCCCAGCAGCCGTCCCTCCGAATAAGCCGCCGCCACATTGTAAAGCTTTCCCTTGATCTCCATCGGCAAGCCGACGAAAAACAAGCCGTCCATCCCTGCGCTGGCCTTCACGATAGCAGACAACGCGTTTCTTGCCTCTGTCAGCAGCAACTCCTGCCGGAAGAGATCACTACAGGTATAGCCGGTGATGCAGAGTTCCGGAAAAACGATGATCCGCGCGCCACGCGCCCATATTTCCCTCATCAGGCGAATGATCTCCCCCGCGTTGTATTTCGGGTCCGCCACGCGGATCTTCGGAGCCGCTGCCGCCGCCTTCACAAATCCGTATTTCATCTCACTTGCTCCTCCTGACGATTTCTTTAAGATCCTCCACCGAAAATTCATAGGGCGTATTGCAGAAATGACACTTCACCTCGACCGGCTTTCCATCCTGTATCATCTCGTTCAGGCCCTTGCGTCCCACGCTGAGCAGCGCCTTCTCCACACGTCCCCTGCTGCAGTTGCAGTAAAAACGGGTGTCCGTCCGCTCCAGAAATTCCACGTCAAACTCGCCCAGGATCTCCGTGAGCAGCTGCTCCGGCGTGAAGCCCCGATCCAGATAGGTGGTCACGGAATGGATTTCCGAAAGCTTGCGCTCCAGACGGTCAATGATGGTATCCTCCACCTCCGGCATGAGCTGGATGATGAAACCGCCCGCGCGGCGCACCGTATTGTCGCGCTCCATGAGAACGCCCAGTCCCACCGCGGAGGGCGTCTGCTCCGAGTTCGCAAAATAATAAGTCAGATCCTCAGCGATCTCACCGGTCTGCAGTTCCGTCTGCCCCACATAGGGTTCCTTCAGACCCAGATCCTTGATAACGCTCAGCGTCCCGGAACCGAGCGCGCCCCCGACGTCCAGCTTGCCCCGGCTGTTCGGCGGCAGCATCACCTCCGGATGACTGACATAGCCCTTCACCCCTCCGTGGGAATCCGCGGTCACGGTCAGTCCGCCGATCGGACCGTCGCACTGAATCTGCAGGGTGAGCAGATCGTCCTCTCCCTTCATCATGATTCCCATCATAGCTCCTGCGCTCATCAGACGCCCCAGAGCCGCCGTCGCCACGGGGCTTGTATTGTGGCGCGCACGCGCCTCCTCCGCCATATCTCTTGCCGTCACCGCAAAGGCCCGGATCTGTCCGTCCGCCGCCGTAGCTCTCGCAATATAGTCACTCATTTTCTCTCTCCTTCCTCCGCGCGCCTCCGGCAGATTACATAGACCCGCTCCGAATCCTCCCGCGGCGGTTCGTGGGTAAACGCATCGTATACATGCAGCAACTCGAGCCCCGAGCGCCGCACCAGCTCCTCTATCACAGAAAGCCGATAGGCACGCTGATAATGCGTCTCCTCGTATTTTCTATATAAACCTGAAGCTTCTCTCTCGAAAAGCGTCAGATTATATTCG